>JAKZRQ010000036.1:0-10733 GCA_047518105.1 Pseudomonadales bacterium
CTTGCGGCGCACGTCCATCACCGCCTTGACGTCCCTGGGCTTCCAGGCCCGCTGGCGGACACGGCCGGGGCGGGTCGACTTCGGCGCCAGGCCACCGATACAGCGTGCGCCGGCTGATCCCGAGCTGCTCCAGCGCGCCGCCCTCGCTGCAGCCCGCCGCCCGAAGCCGGTCGTACGCCTTGAGCGTCCGGTACCGCCCCGCGGCGACCCCCGGCACGTGTTCGTCCACCTTGAAGCTGCGTACGATCTGATTCGCATGGACTCCATGTTCATGGGTCGGGTCTCCTTTCCCAGTGGGTTCGCGTTCACTGGAGGCCACCCGATCCGGTGCCGGGGCGGCATTCGCCAGCCCCGGCGTCGCTCAAATCGTCAGCGCCGATTCCGTGCCAAATGTGTCTGAGCTAGAACAGTGATGCATGTGGCCGCTCGTAGTGGAAGAAGAACTCGTACTGGGCGGGACGGCGGGTGAGACACGGCCAAGGAGACATTGGTGGACGACATCGGCGATGCCGTGGTGCAAACTCTAGACCACCCGGAGATGGCCATCGACGCCAGCGCCCGCCAATTCATGGGGTGTATGACGATCAACGCGCCGAGCCTACCCGGACGCCGTGTTGACAGGGGTCAATCGTCCGTGCGAGCGTCGGGTGGAGCAGCCTTGCAGCTACCGAGGTGCGATTTGTTCAAGGTCGACGGACAGTTCCGGATGGTGTCGGCGCTTTGTCCAATGTTGGCAGCCCTCGGCTGTGGTGACGGGGGCGGCTCTTCAACATCTTCGTTTCAGATTCCTGCCGATGTGCCGGAGCCAGCGGAAAACACGGACATCGCCTTCGTGCTGGTGGAGAATGCGGGTCTGGACCGCGAGTTCTCCGCCGCGTTGACCCAGATGACGGAAGCCGAGCTCTTTAGCGGCGGTCTTGCGGCAACAGACTACGATGGTGATGGAGATATCGATCTTTATGTTGTCGGAGGCGTAAGCGAGCCGAATCACTTATACGAAAACCAGGGCGACGGTACGTTTCTCGACGTTGCCGAAGCGGCCGCTCTCGATTTTCTACACTTGGGCTGTGGCCCGACCTTCGGCGATGTCGACGGCGATGGTGATCTCGACCTGTTTATCGGTGCCGTGGAAGGAGACCCGTACTACATGCTAGAGAACCGCGATGGCGTTTTTCTCGATGTAACGGACAGTTCCGGTGTTGTGTTTGGCACGGAAAACACCATCTCGGCGACGTTTTTCGACTACGACGTGGATGGTCGCCTGGATCTCTTTCTAGCGCATTGGGGTGCGCGGCGAAGTGAGGGGGACGACACCGAGACCGTGTGGCGCAACAATGGCAGCTTCACGTTCACGGAATCCAGCGTGGCCACGAGGGTTGCCGATGGGCTCACGGCGCTTGGCGTCGATCGGTCATTTACGCCGAGCTTCGCGGATATCGATGCCGACGGCGACGGCGATCTACTGCTGGTGGCGGATTTCAACAAGACGCAGGTGTATGTCAACAACGGCGACGGCACGTTTTCCGATGTGACGGATCGCGACGTGTTCGTTGATCAGGCGGGGATGGGATCGGCTATTGGCGACTATGACAATGATGGCGACATGGACTGGTTCGTGACGTCGATCTACAACCTCGACGTCGACGGGGGCACCTATTTTGGCAATCGGCTTTACAAAAATTGGGGATCTGCGGTATTCGAGGACGTTACGGATATCGCCGGCGTGGCGGATGGCGGGTGGGGCTGGGCAACATGCTTTGCCGACTTCGACAACGACGGCCACTTGGACTTATTCCATGTCAATGGTTGGATCCGGTACCGGGGCAAGAATTTCACCGCGGACCAGGTCCGGTTCTTCCATTCACAAGGTGACGGTACATTTCGCGAGCGTGCGACGGAAGTCGGTCTCGAAGATACCGGGCAGGGCCGGGGCCTTGCGTGTTTCGATGCAGAAAGGGATGGGGACATCGATATTGTCATCACGAACAACAGTGAGGACCATATCGTCTACTATCGAAATGATACGTCGAACGGTAATCACTACCTTGGCGTCAAGCTGGCCGGGGCCGGGGGAAACCGATATGGGGTCGGCGCGAATATCACTGTGACAACCGCTTCGGGATCGCAAGTCCGAGAGATACGGGCCGGTAACAACTATGTGTCGCAGAACCCGTTGGAGGTTCATGTGGGACTTGGTGTGGCCGAGGTGGCTGACGTGATCGTACTGTGGCCGGATGGTATGAAGTCGGTACTTGACGCGGTGTCGGCGGACCAGTTGCTGACGATCACCCACCCAGACATTGACTGAGCGGTTTCGAATCCTGAAGTGGCGTCAGATTCAGACCAGTGGTCGTTTCCGCAAAGGGAGTGGCGTGATCAGCTCGATCGCGACGTCAACCGCGACGTCGCGAAGCGAGCGCCCCAAGGCCGGGCCAGCCGCGTCGGTAACGACGCGCCTTCGCTTCCGCTGTGCACCGCCGCTTTGCGTTTGGGCGGCGAGGGCGACCGCAAGGGTCGCCCCAGGGTCGCCCCTACGCGGCTTTCGTCCCCGACGGCGTCTAGGGATAAGCCGGTTTGTTCCATGGAAGGGGTTTAGACTCCCTGCAGTTCGACGAACCGACGATAGCGACTCGCGGGATCCGCCATCAACGCGTCGTGGCTATTGTCTTCCGCCACCTCGCCGTCTTCGAGGAATATGATGCGGTCTGCCCGTCGGATGGTGGAGAGACGGTGGGCGATGACGATGACCAGCCTGTCGCGCTTGGCGCGCAGGATAGCCTCTAGCAGCGCGTTTTCGGTCTGTGGATCGAGTGCTGCGGTAGGCTCGTCGAGAATGAGGATCCTTGCCTCTCGAATCAGCCCGCGAGCGATACTCAGACGTTGCTGTTGCCCGACCGACAAGGTGTTCCCCGAACGACCGAGTGGGGTGTCGATCCGGGCCGGCAAGGCATCGATGAAATCCATGCAACCGGCGGTTTCCAGCGCGGTGTACATGTCGGCTTCGGTTGCCTCGGGGCTGGCAAGAAGCAGGTTTCCGCGGATGCTCTCGGACAGCAGGAGATGTTCCTGGAACACGTAGGCGATCTGCGCGCGCAGACTGTCCAGGCTCGCCCGAGCGACATCCCGGCCGTCGATGAGGACGCGCCCCGTAGTCGGGGTCAGGAATGCGGGGATCAGGTAGGCCAGGCTGGTCTTGCCAGCGCCCGTGGGTCCGACAAACGCCACGAGCTCACCTACGGGCAATTCGAGGTTCACCTTGTTCAATGCGTTACGGCCGTCCGGGTAATCGAAACTCACGTTCTCGAACTTGACGCCTTGACGAACAGGTGGTAGCCGCATGCCTTTCCGGTCGGCCTCGACGTCATAGTCGAGAAAGAAAAATACACGACGCATGGCGGCCGCGGGTTCCTGGAGGTGGATCCAGAAGCCGCCGATGTAGATCCCACTCTCCACCATCTGATAGAAGATGCCGAACAGCAGAAAAAAGTCACCGGGGGTCATTGTCCCCTCGATAATCCTGTTGGTAATGATATACGTGACAAAGATCGCGCCACCGACGCCGATAATCGTCACCGCGACGTCGTAGACGATTTCTACGGCGATCCCGTAACGTTCCCTCAGGAAACTCTCCGCGCTGCGCTTGGCGAAACGCTCCTTTTCACGTTCCATGCCGCCAAGGCTCTGTACGGCGTCGATGTTGTTGACGGCTTCCTCTATGGAGTTGGTGGCAGCCGAGCCAGCGGCTCGCTTATTCTGATGGACGCGTCGCATCAGACCGGAAAGCGGAAAGGTTACGATGAATGCAAGCGGCAACACGGCCCAGGCGACCCAGATCAGCTCCGGGGCCACGGTGACAAAGGAATATTCCAGCAGGTAAAGGTTGATTAGCGCGCCGACGATGGCGTAGAAAGGGACGAGCGTCATGTAGTTGCAGGCGTCCCAGACCCACGGTACGTCATACATCACGCGATACACGGAGTCCCCGAAACGCTGATCGTCAACAGTTGTCATCGGCAACCGGGTGAGCCTTCTGAATAGCTTGGTGCGCAGGCTGTTCGACAGGCCTTGCGCGAGGCGCGCGGTTACCCAGAACTCGGCCAGCCCCCAGAGGCCGCCCCCGTTGCTGCCGCCATCGGTAATCAGATTCTCTGACTGTGTTGCCGCCTCCGAGCCTTCGAAGAGTTCGGCGTCGATGGCACCGGTCCTTGTCCCTACTATGAACTGTAGGCCGAGGTAGATGGTCATCAACGTCAGCATGATCGCTAACGGCTCTAGACCGTCGAGCAAGTTGATGATCGGATCCATGAAGGGCGGGTAGAGCACCTCGGTTGTGCCGAACGGTTTCTTGAGGAGGACGTTGTCGATGACGATCTTTCCCATCCACGGCACGATCAAGCCGGAAATCAACATGCCTAGAGACAGCACGAACTTGGCCGCCAAAAGCACTTTGACCGCTCCAAGTTCCTTGAACGTCCGGCCGAGTACGATCATCGCCTCGCCGGAGCTGATCTCCGTCTCAACGTCGACGCGATCGTCAAATTGTAGGTTGGCGGTAAGGGTTCGAAGCTCGGTCACGCGTCCGCTCCCGGTGTCTGGGCCGCTACGAATCTGCGGTAGCGGCTTTGCGGCTGCGACATCAGCTCGTCGTGCGTGCCGCGCTCGACGATCCTGCCATCCTCGAGGAAGGCGATCTGATCCGCACTTCGTATCGTCGATAGACGATGGGTAATGACCAAGACGACGCGGTCAGACCCCCAGTCGGCAATGTTTCCTAGCACCTGGTGTTCGGTTTCCGCGTCCAGCGCCGCGGTCGGTTCGTCCAATATCAGGATGGGCGTGTCGCGTACGACAGCCCGTGCAATTGATAGGCGCTGGCGCTGTCCGCTGGATAGCTTGTTGCCGCGTTCACCGAGTTCCGTGTCGTAGCCGTCTGGCAGTGCGTTGATGAAGCCATCGGCGCAGGCAATGCGGGCTGCGGCTTCGATCTGCTCCCGATCGTAGTTACCGGCGTAGCCGATGTTTTCCGCAACCGACGCGGCGAAGAGCACGTTCCTCTGGAGGGCGATTGCCACATTGCCGCGGATGTCGCCTATTCGGAGGTCCTTTAGGTTCGTGTCATTGACCAGTACTCGTCCGCGGTCCGGGTCATACAATCTCAGTAGGAGGGACATCAGGGTCGATTTTCCGGACCCTGTGGCGCCAACAATGGCGGTAGTGGTCCCGGCTCTTGCCGACAAGTCCACTGCTCGCAGCACGGCCTGCTCGTTGGCATATGAGAAATCGATGTCTTCCCAGGCGACGCTGTTGATGCGGGTTGGGAAAGCAATGGGATCTTCCGGATCGGCCACTTCGGGCTCGAGGTCTATGAAGAAAAAAGCACGCTCCAGGCCGATAAACAGGTCTTGCAGCCGGGTCCAAAGTCGCACGAAGTTGAAGCTCGAGTGGATCGTCTCCGATACGTATTCGCTGGCACGCTGAAAGGCGCCGAGGTTCCAGATGGCGAAACCGATTAACGCGACCACCATCGCGCCAAGAAAGGTCTCACGCTCCTCGACGACCCATTTCACCATCACGTATTCCAAAATGATCATGGTGACACCGCCAACGGTCATAACCAGGAGCGTAAGGGCAATAATCTCCAAACGCAGGAAAAAGGCGGCGTCCAGCGCGTTGAGGGAGTCCCGGTCGAAACGGCTCCAGATCCGCCGTTCAGCGCGGTTCGCCTTGACGATCTTGATGACGGAGAAGGACTCCTGCAGTCGTGAGGTCAGGTCGCTTGCGGCACAGCGGTTTACCCAGGCGCGCCGGCGGATACGCGGCGTGAACAGAACCGTCAACCACACCATCGGCATCGCGACGAGAATGCACACGAGGGCCACCAGCGGATCGAAAAAGACGATGATGGCCAATGCCTGGAGCATGACAAAGGCGGTCTGCAGGGGCTCGATGATGCCCCGCTCAACGACGTTGGTGATCGTGGCGCTGTCCTGATAGGCGCGGTAGATCGCATCGCCGACGCGGGCGTGGCTATGGTATTTCAGGGACACATGTTCGGCGCGTCCTATCATGGCGACGCGCAGATTCTGGTTTATGCCATGCCGGATCCAGGTGCCGTAGTAGCCGAGAACCGCCAGCAGCGCCAAGCCGACGACCGCACCGACGGCGAACCAGGCCACGAGCAGGTCTCGAACGACTTTGCGTTGTTCCTGGCTCATCGTCTCTTGGTCGGTCCCGGAAGCCACGTAGCTGTCATCGAGCAGCAAGAGGGTCGCCTGCAGCGGTTGCAGCTTGTAACCCACCAGGACCTTGTTGCTGAAGAGATCCTGTGCCAGGAGCACGGTGGCCGCGAAGATCATCGCTGCCACCAGGCCAATGACGACGAAAGAGATCAGGTGTATCGCCATGGGCCTGATAAATGGCCAGGTCTTGAACATCAGCCGCAGCACGCGCCGTGGCGTAATCGTCGGCATGGCCATGCCGGCGGATGCGTCCTGGGGAAGGATCGAATCAGACATCAGCTACTAGTGCGTCTCGCTGCGCCGTTCAAGAGCGACTCAGGGCGCTTTGCGAGAAATGCAACCCAAGTGTCAGCATTAGGCGCGCTCAAGGATTCTAGTACCAACGCCTCGCTTCCCGTGGGCGCGTCCCATCGGGAGGGGCGTCCCCTTGGGGGGGCCATGTTGGTTGCCACGACTCGCTCAAGGCAAAGGTGACGTTAGGGTGGTTGCAGGGAACACACACTGTAGCTTCGGGTCGGCGTCCGCAGTAGCTTGATGGTCTAGGTTAGGCAAAAAACCGCATCCGCTCCATGGAACGGAAGGTTCGATGCATGTCGTTATAGCTCGGGGCGCCAGCCAATCTGCAGGCCGAACTGACGGTGCTCGGTGAGCGTACCGACGGGTGCTCTACCAACCCTGACCTCCTGCAGGCCAATCTCATCCATGGCGTTTTGCACGTAGAGAGTCAATGACCATCGCTGATCGACAGAAGTCCAGGTGCCACGCACGTCCACGCGCTCGTAAGCGGGCAATCTCTGATCCGCGACATTCTGGACCTGAGGAAAACGATCGCCGGTATGACTTATCGTACCGAGGATCTGAAGGTTCCCGAGGTTCCCGTCGAGGGCGGTCTCGTAGGTCAGCGTGACCGCAGCCTTGTGTCTGGGCTGCATCGGCAGCTTGCCGCCAGTAATGGTCTTGGGCGCCGAATAGGGCGTCAGGACCTCTTCGCCGGTATCCCAATCGAGGTGCGCCCACAACTGGATATTGGGGTCGGGATCGCCGCTGACGATCGACTCGAATGGGCCGAAGTCGGAGTTCAGGTAGTTGTAGAAGCCGCTTATGCGCAAATTCTCGCTAATGTAATAGGTTGCCTCGGCCTCCACGCCCCAGATGGTCGTGCCATCGATGTTGTCGATGAATTCCACCAGCGGGGACTCGGAGAACGGTGATTCCAGCAGGCTCACACGGTGCTGGATGGCGTTGATCTGGTAGCCGTCGTAGTCGTTGTAGAACGCGGCGGCGCGCAAATTCAGCCGCTGATCGAGAAACAGGCCCTTGATCCCGGCTTCGTAGTTGATCAGCGTCTCTTCCTCGACCAGGTTGCCAAGAATAGTGCCAACGCCGCAGAAGTCACATAACGAGAAACTCCCGGCGCGATAGCCGGTAGAAATACGCCCGTAGATCAGCGTCGTCGTTTCGGGCGTATATTCCAGCGACAGGTTCCAGATGACCTTGTCCCAAGCATGCACCCCCTTGGCCGAGTAGTCTTCGAAGAAATAGAGGATTACACCATCCGGTTCGAAGTCCCAGCCGGGGCCGTCGGCACGGAAGGTGAAATAGCCAACATCACCATTGCGGTCCTGGCTTTTCTCGTCCTCGGTCCACCGCAAGCCGCCTGAAATCTGCCACTGGTCGCTAAACCGGTATTCGCCGCTGACAAAAATCGCATTGGTTTCCGCTGCTGCGCGGCTGATGGTTCGCCCCCAGTTGAGATGATCGTTAGCGGTATTGCCGAGTTCGGCAAGGAGTGCGCCTTCCGGACACGTAATGCCGAAAACGCCTTCCTCCAAATCCTCCTCGAAGACCTCGAGAACTAGGTTTTCGAGTAGGTCATTGCAATCCGCGAAGTCGCCCGTGCCGTCATCGTCGATATCGAGTTGCCTGGCAGTTTCGTCCGAATTGGTGAAACGCAGGGGGTGTGTGTGGTTGATTGCGAGGTCCTGGTTGTCGGTTGAGTTCTCATAGACAAAGGCGCCGACGATGAAGTTGAACGGGCCATCGAAGTGTGAGAACAACTGGATTTCGTGTGATTCGTTCTCTTCAAAATATGGCCAAGTCAGCGACTGGTCGCGGAACGGCGTACCGGCGTCGGCCGACAGCGTCGGGTCGGAAGCACTGGGGATTCGATTTGTTCGGTCCAAATCGTTGGAACCCCACAGCTGGACATCGCTCCAGCCGTAGGTGTAGCGCAGGGTCAGCGTCTCGGTCGGATTGAAGTCGGCATTGAGCGTGATGCTCTCGCGACTGGTGTCCTGGATACCGGAACGATTCAAGTTGATCTCGTTTTTCAACTCACTGCAGCGCGTGGCGATAGTGTCGCCGCAGTCGGCAACGGCGGGTGATGGCTCGGTATAGCGGTACCAGACATTGGTGGGGCTCTCTGGTGTCCCGTCGTCACAGACCACGACTTCGACTTCCTCGCCGTCGATCTCGATCTCAATAGGGCCCTGCATTTCTGCTTGGTCGGCCGGCAGGAACGTGTCTTCGCCATCGGTATCCTCCTGCCAGCAGTTGTAGGGCAGGTCGCGTCGTGGGTCATAAAGCAGGATCTCCGTTTCCGGGGACCCGGTATCCTCGTGGCGCGCGTAACGCAGGTTGATGTCGAGCTTGTCACTACGGAGGCGTAACTGCGGCGCGATGCTCGTTTGCTTCGGCGCGTCGTAGTCGTCGCCGAAACCGATATTCTTCTGTGCGCCGTCACCCTCGTGGTAGCCGCCCGTGATGCGGAAACTGAAGGGCTCCGAAAGGGGACCGCCGAATGCGATGTTGTAACGCTGGGTAAACTGGTCGGTAAACTCGGCGAGAACATCAACATCCCACTCGTCGGTGGGCCGTTTGGTGATGTAACTGACCGAGCCGGCAATGGAGTTGCGCCCGTTCAGAGTACCCTGGGGGCCCCGACCTACTTCGAGCCGGTCGACGTCGAACAGGTTGGGCGCCACGGAGATCGCCGAGCGGCTGTAGACGCCGTCGACGTAGGTGGCAACCGCCAAATCGCTGTGCACTTCGCCCCAATTGCGTGAACCGATTCCCCGAATCGCCGTGCCCTGGCCCCAGCGTACGTTGTCGTTGCCGAACTGCAGTCCCGGCACCAACTGCTCGATATCCTTGCTGTTGGTCATGCCCAGTTCCTTGATCATCCGATCATTGAACGCTGACATCGCCAGGGGCACCTTGAGGATATTCTCTTTGCGCTTTTCGGCCGTCACGATGACGACCTCGATTATGCGATCTATCGAATCGCCGGCGGCCGTCTCTTCGGATTCGGCCGTCTCGGCCACCGCAGCCGAGGCGGCGAGCGCCACGGTGAGCGCCGGCCCAACGTGCCAGAATAGCTTCGTGTGGTTGACTGACATCTCCCGTCCCTCCGTCTATCTATCTATCCAGGTGGACCATCCCGATGGTCCGGTCGGGTTGCGGGACGGACTCATTGGCGCGAACGCCTGCTGGATGGACGGATGTACATGTCGGCGCTGCGTCGTGTTCGGGTGTTCGTCCCACTCCACAACGGACGGTACGCCCGTTCGCAGGTCACATCAACCCGGACCTCGCCCAAACGTACGGCACGGGTTCGTCAACGCGGGCGACCGCAAGGGTCGCTCCTAGGGCGTCCCCTACGCGACTTCGGGATTCTCGTCGGTCAGAGGCGGAGCCTCGTCGGACTACCTGAGCGGGCCGTATGTTTACACTCAGGTTCCGTTTTTTCGACGTGTGCTACGAACCGCTCTTTCTCGCCTCGCGTACTCGCGAGGCGCGCTAGCACCTGTCAGACCTGGACCCGGCTACTCGGCGAAGAGCCGATCCTGCCGCACATGGTCGCGGAGTCGCGGGCAGGTGGATTGGAGTACGGCATTGCCGTACTGTCTCGGACATGCACACGGTCATTGAGACGCCCGTCTACGCAAAGAAGGCGGATCGACTCTTGACCGATGAGGAAAGAGAGACGTTGCTGCCTTCATTTCCGCGAACCCTGATGCCGGAGCTGTGGTGCGTGGGTCCGGCGGCGTTCGAAAAGTGAGATTCGGACAGGGTGGGCGCGGCAAAAGCAGGGGCGTTCGCGTGGTCTATTACAACCGACTTGCGAACGGCGAAGTGTGGCTATTGACGATATACGGCAAGGGCGAACGATCATCGATTCCCGCACACGAGTTGAAGATCATCAAGGAGGCTATTGAGCATGGGTAAGACAATGAGCCGCACAGGCGCCGAGTTGCTTCAAGCCGTGGAACAGATGCACCAGGGCGAAAAGGCACGCGTCTATACGCCCGAACAGTTGCTGGCGATCTCGGCGAGGCAATCCGCCAATCGAACCCAACGCGAATTCGCGAAGCTCCTGAACGTGTCCGTGCATTCCGTACGGGACTGGGAGCAAGGAAGGCGCTCGCCGCGCGGAGCGGCGAAGACGCTGCTGCGCATCGCCCAAACCCATCCCGACATCCTGAGCCAAACGGC
>JAKZRQ010000037.1:0-8120 GCA_047518105.1 Pseudomonadales bacterium
TTGGAGCGGGACATCGAAGGACGATGATCGCGTATCCTCTTCGCGACACGACACGTTGGGAGTGCCTCGAGGCGATGATTGCGACGCGGAACATCGGTACCACGGACATCGAAGTCACGGAACTGAGCTTCGGCGGAGCGCCGCTCGGTGCCGTCGGCGACCGCATCACCGACGCGGAGGCCGCCGCCATAATGCATCGCGCCCGGGACGGTGGCATCCGCTACTTCGACACCGCACCGCTGTACGGCCACGGCTTGAGCGAGAAGCGCGTCGGTCGGGTACTGGGGCAATTGCCACGTGACGACTTCGTGCTTTCCACCAAGGTTGGACGCCTGCTGGTGCCGGCGGACGAAGGGGAACGTTTTGCGGGGATGCGGGACGCGGAGCCGGTCGCGTTCCGTTTCGACTATTCGTTCGATGGGGTCAGGCGGTCGCTGGAGGCGAGCCTGGAACGGCTCGGCCTCGACCGCGTCGACATCCTGCTTTGCCACGACATCGACATCTGGACCCACGGCGATGCCCAGCCTGGCGTTTTCGAGGCGGCGAAGAACGGCGCCCTGCCGGCGCTCCAGGCACTTCGCGAGCAGGGCGTGGTGCGCGCCATCGGTCTCGGTGTCAACGAGTGGCGGGTGTGCAGCCAGGTCATGGACCTGATGGAGGTGGACTGCTTCCTGCTGGCGGGCCGCTTCACCCTGCTGGAGCAGGAACCGTTGGATGAGTTCTTGCCGAAGTGCGTCGAACGCAAGGTGTCGATCATCATCGGCGGGCCCTACAACTCGGGCCTTCTGGCGACGGACGATCGCCGCCGCGCGACCTACGACTACAAGCCCGCGCCGGAGCACCTCTGGCAGAACGCCCAGGCGATTCGCCGGATGTGTGAATCCCACGGCGTCGATCCGCGTGCGGCGGCCTTGCAGTACCCGCTTCGCCATCCGGCCGTGGCGGCGGTCATCCCCGGCGTGTGGGCCATCGATGAGGTGGAGACGAACTTGGCGCTGTTCGCGACCGATATCCCGGACGCGCTTTGGCGGGACTTGGCGGATGCTGGCCTGTCGCGGGCGATCGAGTGAGAACCTCGATGCAACGCCTCCTCATTGGGTTCGCCATCGGCGCCGTGCTCGGCGCGGGTTTCGGCTTCGCGGCGGGGATGCTTGTCTTCCCCTACCTGTTCCCGCCGCCGGAGGTGAACGAGCCTCTCCCCGGCCAGTCGGACGCGGATGTCGTGGCGCGCGCCACCTTCATCCATGCGAACCCCTCGGACCCGATCCACTACGGTCGCGGCACCGCGACCATCTATTCCGATCTGCTGCGCTTGGAGCCGGACTTCGAAGTGGGCCCGGGACCGAAGTTCCACGTCTATCTGGTGCCGCTCGCCGAAGTCACCCCGGACACCGATGTCGAACAATCGATGTTCGTCGATCTCGGTCGCCTGAAGGCGTTCACCGGCAGCCAGAACTACGCGATTCCCCCGGGCCTCGCTCTCGCCGACTATCGGTCCGTCGTGATCTGGTGCGAGCAGTTCAAGGTGCTCATTTCGCCAGCGGCGGTCAAGCCGGTCAGATAGCGCGGACGACTCGGTTCGCAAGGCAGGCAGGGCAAGGCAGAGCAAGGTAGGAAGGTAGGCGGTGGCGCGTGGAGGTCACCCCGGGTTCGACAGTCGCCGCAACAGGTCAAGCGTCTCGGCCGGCCGCGTCACGTGCTCGCCGCCGAAACCGGCGAGCCGCGCCCCCGCGATGTTGTCCGCCTTGTCGTCGACAAACAGGATCTGGCCGGGCGCCAAGCCCATGTCGGCGGCAACGGTCAGGTACGCTTCGACATCGGGTTTCCGATGGCGGATTTCCCAGGATGTGTAGACCTTGCGGAACGGCATGTCGCGAAGCCACGGCTGCCATACGGCTTGGTGTTCGACGTTCGTGTTCGAGAATGCGTATAGCGGCAGGCGCGCCGCGACCTTGGTCAAGGTCTTGACGACCTCGGGGAGTGGACCCTTGAGCAAGGCATTCCAACCTGCGAGCCACTTGTCCACGGGCAGGGCGATGCCGAGACTTCGGGACAGGCTATTCGCGTATTCGGTGAAATCGATGGCGTCCACCTCGAAGGCCTTGTAGGCATCGTCGACCACCCACCGCGACGCGATTTGTTCGACATCTACGCCGGAAGCGCTTGCCCACGCGTCGAAACAGCCTTGGGGATCGATGTCGAGCACGACCCCGCCGAGATCGAGCAGCAAGGCTTCCGGGTGGGCGATTGTCACTTGGTCGTGCCCTCGATGATGTACAACATGACGGTGCAAGGGTCAGGGCGGAGGCGAAGGCCTTCCCCGGTATGCTTCCCCGGTATGATAGTCAAACGGCGCAAGAAGACAGCAGTTCCACACGAGATCGTCCCTGCATCATGCACAAAGACCGCTACGGCCTGCCGATCACCACGGATTCCGGGCGCGCCGCCGAGCTCTACGACGACGCCGTTGATCTCTTGTTCGCGCTACAGCCCGGAAGCGACGTCCCCATCGACGAGGCGTTGGAGCTCGACCCGCACTTTGCCTTGGCGCACTGTACGAAGGCGCGAGCATGCGCGTCGGCGGGCGACAACGCCGAGGCGCGTCGCTACGCGGCCCGTGCCAGGGAGTTGGCGGCGGGCCTGCCCGAGCGAGAGCGCCGTCACGCGGACATCGTTTCCCTGGTCTTCCAGGGCAAATCGGATTCTGCCCTGGTCGCCGTTCGCGAACACGCCGCCACCTATCCGCGCGATGCCGTCCCGCTATCGTTTGCCTTGGGCGTCTACGGACTCTTGGGCTTCGGCGGTTTCGACGACTTCCGCGCCCAACAGGTGGAACTGCTGGCGAGCGTTGTCCACGCCTGGGGCGGCGACGATTGGTGGTTCCTGGCGTCCTACGGCTGGGCGAAGGTCGAGGCGGCAAGCACCGATGCTGGGATCCGCTTGTTGGATCGCGCCTTGGAACTGAAGGCGGACAACGCCAATGCGATTCACGGTCGTGTCCATGGCTACTACGAACAGGGTGCGGCGGGCGAAGGCGAGGCGTTCATCGATGCCTGGCTGCCGAGCTACGACCGCAGCGCGATACTGCACAGCCATCTCGCATGGCATCAGGCGCTCTTCGCCCTGCAACGGGGCGATGCCGAACGCGCGGCCGCCGTCTACCGGGACAGCATCCGGCCCGCGGCGTCGCAGACGCTGCCCATGTTCGTCATCATCGACTGCGCTTCCTTTCTGACGCGCGCTGCCATTGCCGGCCATCCCCTCGGCTCGCGGGAAAGTCGCGAACTTGCGGCATTCGTCGAAGCCCGGTTCCCGAAGCCCGGAATCCCGTTCGTCAACGCGCACCTGGCGATGGCCCACGCAGAGGTGGGGGATACCGATGCGCTGGCGGAGCTGGAGCGGGGTGTGGAAGCGCTCCTTGAAGATGGCAAGCAACCTTCGGGACCGGTGGTCGGGAAGGTTTGCAGGGCCATCGCCGCGTACGTGGGCGGGCGCTACCATCGGGCAGCGACTCTTCTGGATCAAGCGTTGCCCGATGTCGAACGGCTGGGCGGCAGCAACGCCCAACGGGACGTGTTCCGCGACCTTGCCATCTCCGCCCATCTGCGCGCGGGGGATGTGGAATCCGCCCGGCGGCTTGCCCGAGCGCGATGGACACGCCGGGCGGGACACCTCGACGACCATTGGCTGGCCCGGCTTTGCGACAACCACGCGCAACGCCAATAGGCTGCGATGATCAACTCGTCGGTTCGAAGACCGACGGCTGGGGCGCGAAATGGACCCATGTCACGATGGGTCACGATGGAGGGTGGAGACAATGATCAAACTCCGTGTCGCGACATTCGCGATGGTGCTGGCGACGGTCGGGGCGCAGGCCAGCGAACCACAGAGCCTGCCTGAAGGATTCTCGTTGTCGGACCCGAAGTGGTTTGAGGGCCATATCGACAGTTCGCTGTGCCGCGTCCTGCACTTCCGGGGTCAACGATTGGGCTACGTCGCCCACGAGATGCCTGCGGGGGACGGCATTGTGTTCGAGAAGTGCGTTGTGAGAGAAGACGGCGTCGGCAACACACAAGGATGGTTCGTGGCGACGCCGCGAAACACCGTATTCCACCGGTGGAGTTGGAACGTTTGGGACCGTTCTCGAGTCCGGCGACCTGCGGGTCTCGAATTGCCTATTGGGGCCTCGAGGACCTAGCCACCAGTGCCACGCACTCCAAGATATCCGCCATTGTGGCCGATGTTCGCTCAGAGACTGTTCTTTGCCGGCAGGTAGCCGGCGAGGCGTGGCTGGCCACCGACAACAGAGGACATCTGCCGTATCCGCGCTGGAGCAGGGATTGCTCGCAATTGTTGATGGTCGACGACCGCTACGTCAGCCCGACTCGCTTTACGTTGAAGCCCGCGCGCGTGGAGGCGAACCGGCCGGCAGCCATGAATGCGGCGAACGCTTCAGAGCAAGATGTCCCCGCGTGCACCCAAGACGCGTTCAAGGTGATCTATGTGGACGACGACGCCCGGCGCGGGGGCGATGGTTCGTTCCAGGCGCCCTTGCGCACCCTTGGGCAGGCGCTTCGGCAACGCAAGTTGGGTGACACCGTGCGGCTGCGGCCGGGCCGGTACGATCAGCCCCTCGAACTTGTCGACAACGTGACGATCCTGGGTTCGGGGAGCGACTGGACGGTGGTGACCGGTGCCGCCTACTGGGGTCTGGCGGTTGCGCCGTTCGGTGAGGTGGGAGGGGTTCCTGCGCACGTTTCCATGGGAGACTTCGCCTTGGAAGGCACGGTGCCGGCGGTGGCCACGGACTTCGCGATCGACGATCCCCTGACCTATCCGAACTACGACGCGGCCACGCTATCGGTCTTGCTGAAGATCGTCGGCGCGATCGACCGCACCCACCACGCGGAAACGGGATCGCCACTCCGGGACTATCCCGGCCTGGCATCGATGCGGTACTTCGGACCACGGTCGGACCCCGAATCGGGCGATACGCTGCTCCATCGGGCGCCTACGGTCCCTACGACAACTGGCGCAAGCCGTCCAAGGAGCTCGAACACCCCCACCGTAGGCCCATGTATCTACACGTGATGCAGGCGTTGATCGATGCCGGCGCCGATGTCGATGCCGATGGCGGATCGGCGCGCTACGCGGGTCACACGCCGCTGGCGACCTACGGACGTTTCGCGGACTTCCGTGCCGTGAAGCTGCTGCTCGCGAAGGGCGCAGATCCGAACCGGGTCACCTCGTTTCAGTTGGACGGCATCGGCACGGCCAGTTTCGACGCACCGTACCTCCCTGAAGACAAGCAGTTGGACATGCGTTCAATTGTCCGGGCGATGATCGACGCCGGTGCCGATCACACCCTGGTTCACTTGGTTCGGGTCTCGGACACGGAGCGCATCGCGGCCGCGCTCGATGAGGACCCGACGCGGGTGGACGAGTGGGCGGACCTGGGCCGGTGGCCGGACAGCGCATTCGGCACGCCCCTGCATGCCGCCGTGATGGGCGATCGGCTAGCCGTCGCCGAGTTGCTGCTCGAACGCGGTGCCGAGGTCGGGGCGCTGGACAGCGCGGGATACACGCCGCTCGCGCGGGCGTTCGGCAACAAGGGCATGGCGGAACTGCTGCTGTCCCACGGGGCGGGACCCGACCTGTCGACTGCCGTGGCGCTCGGCGACGTCGTTCTCGCGAAACGACTCGTCGCGCAGGATCCGGGGCAGGTGCATCGCCGGACGGTGGGCGGCTGGACGGTTCTTGATCGTGCGGTGGAATCCGGCAATGCCGATATCGAGGCGCTAATTCGGGAAGCCGGCGGATTGTTGAGCCAGAACGAGGAAGCGATCCTCGCCGAACTGCGTGTCGGGCACCTCGCGCGCACCCTGCGAAGAAGCCTCCCGGGTCGCCCGGAGACGACGTGGACCGGCCCCGGCTACCTTCATGTCCCGCATTCCGGGGTCTTGAATTCGACCGATGAACTCACGATCAGCGCTTGGCTCTACCGGCTGCACAACGGGGCCGGCGTGGTTGCGGCCAAGTGGCAGCAACTGCCGGGAACCCAGTCGTTCCTACTCGGTATGGGCGGCCACGACGGCTTCCGGCTACAGTTCGAGGACGGCAGCCAACGCATCCTGCGGCACTACGCCGTGCCTCTCTTCGAGTGGGTGCACTACGCAGCGACGTACGACGGTCGCTGGATGCGCGTCTATCTGAACGGGGATGTCGTCGCCCAGCGGCAGACCGAGTGGGATCGGTCCGCCAAGAAACTCGAGACAACCATCAACCCGGTCTGGATCGGGACCAGCCCCTTCGAGCAGCCCATGCCCGGCCTGATCGCCGACGTGCAGATCTGGCGCGAGGCGAGAACCCAGCGACAGATTCGGTCCTCGATGCACGGGCCGCCCAACGGCAACGAGCCTGGCCTGGTCGGCTGGTGGCCACTGGCGATGGATGGCAGAGACCGGACGCCCCATGGGAACCACGGTCGTCTCGTCAATGCCGTCGTGCTCGTCGATGGCATCCCGTCCACCGACCGTTACCGGTCGGAGGGGGCGCTTTGGCTCCAAGGCCCGGGCGACCTGCCATAGTGTGCCGCAAGCCGGCGACCGCAATGTACATGGGATGCCTTGGTGATTTCATGTCAATTCGACTTTACTCATGAGTAATTTAGAGTTAGCGTGATTTGACCAGATGATGATCGGGACCTGTCCATGGCAGTGTCGAGCAGGCTCGCCAGGTACCTCGCCGACTCGATCAAGGATGACCTCGGGCTCAAGATGGTGTTCCTAGGCGGGCCGAGGCAGGTGGGCAAGACCACCTTGGCGTTGGCGCTGCTCGGTGCCGAAGGCAAGCGGCATCCGGGATATCGGAACTGGGACGACCCACGCGTTCGACCGGGTCTGCTGCGCGGCGAGTTGCCGGCGGGGCAAGAGTTGGTCGTGCTGGACGAGATCCACAAGTTTCCGCGCTGGCGCAATCTGGTCAAGGGGCTGTTCGACACCGAGGGCGACCGGGTATCGTTCCTCGTTATCGGGTCGGCGCGACTCGATCGCTACCGCAAGGGTGGCGACTCGTTGCAGGGACGCTACCACCACTATCGGCTGCACCCTTTTACGCTCGGCGAACTTGGCAATGATCCATCGTCGGGTGACCTCGACGCCTTGCTGCGGTTCGGCGGATTTCCGGAACCCCTACTTGCGGGGGACACGCGAGCCTGGCGACGGTGGCAGCGGGAGAGACTATCACGCGTGGTCTACGAAGACCTGCGCGACCTCGAATACGTCCGCGAAGTCGCCATGGTGGAACTTCTTGTCGATGCGTTGCCCGAACGGGTTGGTTCGCCGCTCTCGGTACGGAGCTTGAAGGAGGACCTGCAGGTTGCCCACGAGACGGTTGCGCGTTGGCTGGGCATCCTGGAGAACCTGTACGTGTGTTTCCGCATCCCGCCGTTCGGTGCGCCGCGAATTCGCGCCGTGAAGAAGGAAGCCAAGCTCTACCTCTGGGACTGGTCGCAGGTGCCCGGTGTGGGAGAACGCTTCGAGAATCTCGTGGCCTGCCACCTCTTGAAGTACTGTCACCACCTGGAAGATACCGATGGGCACCGGATGGAGCTTCGGTTCATTCGCGACACCGATCGTCGCGAAGTCGACTTCGTCGTCGTCCGGGACCAAAAGCCCGTGTTCGCCGTGGAGTGCAAGTCCGGTGAGAAGTCGCCAAGCCGCGCAATCGACTACTTCCGCCAGAGAACGGGAATCGTCGACTTCTACCAGGTGCATCTTGGCCAACGCGACTACCTCTCGAACGGTACCCGCGTCCTCCCATTCCGCACATTCTGCAAGGAGCTGGATCTGCCTTGATCGTCACCCGCGAAAGCGTTCGGCGTTGGCCGTGTTCAACAAGACCATTGGCGTGGCCCACGCCCTCGCCGCTGAAGCCACGGTGAAGAAGGCCCCAGTCTGGGCCAAGGGGCGCAACGCGGTCACAGGCCCCGTGGGGCGCGCCCTTCGGGAGTTCGCCATGCGCGCCACTGCCGCGTTGTGGTCCTTGCCAATATGCCCGATATTCCCTGCGGACCACGCCTTGCATTGACGCGAATGGCGAACTCTGAAACACCAGAAACT
>JAKZRQ010000038.1:0-6081 GCA_047518105.1 Pseudomonadales bacterium
CGGTCATCGTCGAATTCATCGGTCGCGACGACGAGATGTTCGGCAAGCTGGCCGAGAACAAACGCGAGGACTATGCGGACTACACTTCAGAGAACTTCCAGTCGGAGGTAGAGAGGCATTTCGTTATCGAGGAAAGGATGGAATTGAAGGGAGGGAAGCGGGAGATGCTGTTGCTGGAACCGAAGAACCCGGCGTAGGTCGGGTGTCTTGCGGAGGTGAAGGCTGTGTCGATGAAGCCATGACGATACTCGGCCCGACATGGACATCGTCTCAATATGATCTCGGCAACCCCAGCACGTGCTCCGTCACGTAGTTCAGCACCATTTCCTGCGAAATCGGCGCGATCCGCTGTAGCCTCGCCTCGCGCCAGTAGCGCTCGACCTGGAATTCCTTGGCGTAACCGAAGCCACCGTGGGTCTGCACTGCCTGGTCGGCGGCCTGGAAACAGGCGTCGGCCGCCAACCATTTGGCCATGTTGGCCTCCGCCCCGCAGGGCTGACCGTCGTCGATCAGCCACGACGCCTTGCGGATCATCAGTTCGGCCGCATCGAGCCGCATCCGCGCTTCGCCGAGTGGAAACGAGACGCCCTGGTTCATGCCGATCGGTCGGTTGAAGACGACGCGCTCGTTGGCGTAGTCCACCGCCCTGCGCATGGCGGCGCGGCCGATGCCCAGGGCTTCCGAGGCGACTAGGATGCGTTCGGCGTTCAGGCCGTCGAGGAGGTAGCGGAATCCCTTGCCCTCCTCTCCGACCCGGTCGGTAACGTGTACGGGCAGGTCGTCGTAGACCACCTCGCAGGTGGCGACGGCAACATCCGGCTCCTTGATCGCGGGTCGCAGCTGCGTCAAGAGCTCTCGCAACAGTGGCCGGACAACGGCGCCTACACGAACGCTCTGTCAGTCACGCAACGTGCCTTCGCGCGAGCCCACTTTTCGACCAACGCGAAGCCGGAAGCTGGCGTAGTGGTGATGAATATGCACAAGGCGAAGGGTAAGCAGTTCTGCGAGACGATTGTCTTCGAAGGTTGGCCACGCCTGGCCAAAGGTCAGATCGTTGCGAATTTCGACCGCATCGTGCGCGCCAACTCCCGTTCCGAGATCAATGACCAAGTCCGACAGAACTTCCGAGTAAGCGTGACACGCAGCAAGGAAAGAACCACGATTCTGACCCCCAAAAGAGGGGAATTATATCCCTGACTACAAAGAGTCGGATAATACCGTTCCGCGTTCTTGAGTCGTCCTGACGTTGCCGCCCTCGGACTCCGTTTCAAGCGACGTTCGGACTTCTCCAAGGAAGTCTCGTTTGTATTTAGCTTCGGTCCTCTGTTTTGTAGTCAAGTATATAATTCCCCAAAAGAGACCCCTGCGTGTTGCTGCTACCCACCGGATAGCGGCGTGGCCACAAGCTAGGCCACCCCGACCGCCATTGGCGGCATCTCAGTTTCGTCCTCGTAGCTGACCCAATCAGCATCGAACCGCTGGTACTGCTCTATGTCAGCCAGCGTGATCTCATCCGTACTCAGGACATCGACGCCAGCACACTTGATTGCAGGTTCGAACTGACCCCAGAACTTCTCCACGTCTTCCTCAATGGCTCGACGGCGGCGTGGCCAGTCTTCGTCGCTCGTTCTCAGGTGCGGCACGGCCATAAGCAGGTGACATTGATATGGTTCGGTGTCAGCCAGTTCGACCAATGAGTTGAGTCTCAGGTAGACGCCTTGTACCCACTCGCTCCACCGCTGCAAAAGCTTCTGCCAACCCCGAAGATTCGAACGCCACCGTTGATCGAAGGCCGACGGAAACGCTGCCCGGATGGATCGCTTTGCGAGCCACTCGGCCACTAGGCGGCGTTCTCGATGCGGCAGTCGAAGTTGGGGCTTGCCTTCCAACAGAAGCTCTCTTGACACGGCCCATCGGCGATGGGCACTACAGGAAACCGGAATCAGCCGATCACGATCTGCGACCGCGAATTGCAGCGCTCGCGGATTCCGCCCAGACATCTGCATTCGGCCAACCGCGTCCACCCGACGAGCGGCCAGGACCTCGACGAACGGCTCCTTCTCGATACTCGGGTTTAGGACGTCACAATCGTGACTCGTGACAATCAGGAGGTCGGCGGAATGGACCTCAATGGTCGATGGAGCCTGCTCCCGAGCACGCGCCGCGACGTCTGTTCCCACAATCGCGCCTTGCCGCCATCCGAGACGTGCGATGGTGTCGCTGTCGAACGCCTGGGACACACGTTATTCCTTTGGCCACTCCAGCAACGCGACGTTGCGGGCGAGTGTCTCTCGCCGCTGCTCTGGAACGGGCTCTTCGAATCCCAAGTCGCGGAGTCTTCCGTCGCGCTCGCTTTGCCGACGCTTGGCATCCTCGGACAACGCCCGCGCGTCATTGATGGCGGCGATGACACGGCCTGGGTCTATACGCTCCTCGGTCAGAAGATCGACCAGCGAGAGGGATCCGCTCGCGCGAGGCCTGCGAACAAACCGGGCGTTGAGGGGGGTGGAGGAGTTAACCGCCCCTTGCGCCAAGATGTCCAGGATGCTCTGAAGGCGCTCTTCGTTCGTCTGCTTCGGCGCCTTGCCGGCAAACCACTCGTAGATCGTTGGACGGCTCACCCGGAGAATCCTCGCCAGCAGGGACTTGTTGAGTGCCAGCGCCGCCATCAACTCCTCCAATCCCTCGATTACGGACAACGGTGCAACTCTGGGTGCCGGATTCGTATGCGCCGACATGTCAGGCCGATTACACGGAACGGCAGTTCGTCGGTCGTAGACCGACGAACTTGACCCGATGTACACGATGAAAAACGGCACATCGGCATCCCGAAAGTACTCGACTCGCGTAGCGTCGTCAGCGAAAGCCCACTGAGACTCCCACGTCCAGCCCATTTCCGGTGTCGGCGGGTTTGACCCCGGCTCCCCAAGGCTCGTCGTCGGCGCTGCCTGGTTCATTGCCACTCCTCAATTGCCTGCTCTGTCACCACGTTGTCGTGGAAGGTCTCAACAAGGTGATCGTGTAGCCGGTAAGCCTTTTCCATCATCCAATCGATGTCTGGCTCGAACCGACCGTCCATGTAGTGCTCCATGTCGATGAGCGTCACCATATCCCCCGGCTGGTCCCGGATCGGTTGCGGGCCGGCGGCAACTAGGTCGGGCGGAACGAGGATGCCCTGATCATTCTGAATGATCCGCACGATCATCACGCCCCGGCCATCGCCGACGCCAGTCCGGCCGGTAGCTTGCATGTGGAGTTGGGCACCACCTTGGAACACCTCGTCGGACACGCCGTGGAAACCGGGTCGAAGGTAAGATCGGAAGTCCGCAGACGGCCTTGGCCGGACCACATCCACGTAACGGAGGCCGACCCGCTCGATCACGCCTAACTCGTCGTGCTCTGTCGTCTCCAGGACCGTCCGAACGGCGAGTTCCAGCTTCGTGCCGAAATTCTCGAACCGATCGTACGCCGTGGTCTGCACCAGAACGCTATTCTGCGTGACCAGGATGCACCACTTTTCGTCCCTTGTTCGGTACTCCCAGCGTTGCTGCTCGGCCACTTGAACGGGGACCTTGGCGCTAAGGCCAAAGGTCACTTCCTGAACTTTCCCAGGCAGCTCGATCGGGAAGTCGTGTCGCCTGAACTCCTCTTGAATGTCAGCGACGTAGCGATCCATCCGCCGTATGGGACTGAACCGCACTTGCCCCAAGACCAACACTAAGGGCTGCTTCGACAACGGCACGTACCGGCACTCTCGCTCCATCCGCATATCTTACACCCAACCTTACACTCAACATCACCCTTGACAGTTCTAGTGGGCGACGGTTCCCTGCTGGCGCGACGGAGCAACGCGTGGGCCCCTTACAGATACCTCGCTACGTTATGGTTCGACGTCGCAAGCAATGCACGTCGTGACGCCGCGCGACGCAATCTGGCGCTGTGCATAGCTGAGGCAGCGTCCCATAAACACACTTGCACCGAAAGAATGGCCCTGAACCCAATCGCCTACACCGAGAACGTCGTACGCAGCTTCCTGCGCTACCAACTCACCGCCTACCCGTTCGCCGACCCGGGCCTGCACGCCCAGATGCGCGACCTGCTGTCGTTGGATCACACTCGCCAGTCACCGTTGCTCGAAGGCCCCTACGTCAGCCTGTCGCGCCCCTACCGCAAAGGCGCCGCAATCGAAACCCTTGTCGGCCAAGGCGTTCTCCACCCTCACCTGCGCGAACGGATTCCCTCCGACATCACGCACCTTTACAGCCACCAACAGCGCGCCATCGAGGCCATCGCGGCAGGCAAGACGACTCTGATTTCCACCGGCACGGGCTCCGGGAAGACGGAGTGCTTCCTCTACCCCATCGTCAGCCAGGCGTTGAACCTTCGCGACGAAAACGCGGCGCCGGGAATCAGCGCCGTCATCGTCTATCCGATGAACGCGCTGGCCGAAGATCAGCTCATGCGGCTACGCGGCTTGTTGGCAGGGACCGGCATCCCGTTTGGCATCTACACGGGGCGGACGCCTGAGCGTCAGGCGCAGGTCGCCGGAGATCAGCTACGCGTAGGTTCGTCACGGGCCGACTACCAGGCTCGGCTGGCGCGCGCCCGCCAGGAAAGCACGGGCGAGACCATCTATCCTGCCGAGGAGGTCTGCTCCCGCGAGATCATGCGGACGTCGGGGCGACAACCCCGCATCCTGCTCACGAACGTAAAGCAACTCGAACTGCTGCTCACCCGGCAACAGGACATCGAACTGTTCGCCGATGCCCGGTTGGATTACTTGGTTTTTGACGAAGCGCACACCTTCACCGGAGCCCTGGGCGCGGAAACAGCCGTGCTGATCCGCCGCCTCCGCGCCTTCTGCAACGTGGACCCGGCCGCAACGCGCTGCATCGCGACGTCCGCCACCATCGTCGACCGCGAAGACCCCGAGGCCGCCCGGAACTTCGCGGCCCGGTTCTTCGGCGTGGACGTAAGCACCGTGGCCACGATCGGCGAAGACTACGAACACGAGGTCTGGGCGGAACCGCGCACCGTTCCACCGGCGTCCGACGATGATCCCGCGGCGATCCTAGACCGGAGCGTGCAGGCCGTGGACGACGACGAGCCGGATGCCGACCTTATCCGCGGCGCCTATCGATCACTGTGCAAAGCGGACCTGGGCGATGGACCTTGGCAATCTGCGCTGTACGACGCCCTCGCAAGCAACGAGATCGTCTTTCGGCTCAACGAAGAACTGGCCGGCCCCCGTCCGCTAGGGGAACTCCCGCAGGCATTGGAACAATCCGTCGGCCGGCCGGTATCAGAAGCGGAAGTGCTCGCCTGGTTGACGCTGGGCGCGGCATCGCGCCGAGACAGTCGACCGCTATTACGACCGGTCGTTCACGCCTTCGTCCGCGGCATCAGCGGCGCCGTCGTGTCGTTCCCCGGTGACCGGCAAGGCCCTCGGCTTTGGCTCGCCGCCGAACAGATGGGCGGCGGCGAGGGTCACGGGACCGCTCATTTCCCGGTCACCACCTGCACGACCTGCGGACAGCACTACTTCATCGCCCAACTCAAGGACTTCAGCTTCACGGGGAGCGCTCCCAGCGGCGGCGATGCCGGCGCGGACGGCACGTACTGGGAGGCGTTGGCAGAAAACCGGGGCGGCAAGCGGCTTGTCCTGGTGGATCACCTGATCGGCGCAAGCGACGACGAAGACGCGCCACCCCACGCACGCACCGCGCCGCTGCACTTCTGCCGCCATTGCGGCACGGCACATCCGGATTCGGTCTCTCGATGCCGCCATTGCGGGGAGACGTCGCCGGCCGTGCAGCTTTGGGCCGTCAAGCAGAACAAGAACAACCCGGGCCTGTTGACGAGTTGCCTGTCGTGCGGTGCGCTTGGGGGACGCCGGGCCGGGGGGCACTACCGCGAGCCCGCCCGCGAGGTGCGGGCGATCAACGTGGCCGACGTGCATGTGCTGACGCAGGACATGGTCCACCATGCCCAGCGCCAACGCCTGTTGGTGTTCTGCGACAACCGCCAGGACGCTGCGTTCCAAGCCGGATGGATGAAAGATCACGCGCGCCGCTTCCGGCT
>JAKZRQ010000039.1:0-23529 GCA_047518105.1 Pseudomonadales bacterium
ACCGTTGCAGAGGAACGCAGACCATCCTACTTCAGATGCTTATTCCATGGAAGGTACACTCTTGGGATGGATGACTTCGACGCGCGCGCCTACCGCGACACGATGGGCCAGTACTGCACCGGCGTGGTGATCGTCGCCGGCAGCGAGGATGGCCGCTTGGTTGGCTTCGCGGCGCAATCCTTCGTGTCGTTGTCCATCGACCCCCCGCTCGTCGCGGTCTGTCCGGCCAAGACCAGCACCAGTTGGCCCCGCATCCGCACCACCGGCCACTTCTGCATCAACGTCCTGGCCGACGACCAGGAGGCGGTCAGCGACGTCTTCGCCCAGGCAGGACGCGCGGCGGAGATCGCGTGGTCCACCAACGCGACCTCGGCGCCGATCTTGGAGGGGGCAATCGCCTACGTGGAGTGCGCGCTCCAAGCGGAGCACGACGCGGGCGACCACACCGTGGTCGTGGGTCGGGTTCTCGGCTTCGAGACGCTGCGTCCCGACGCCCGGCCGCTCTTGTTTTTCCGCGGAGGCTATGGCCTGCGCGGAGGCTACGGCCTCTGATCAGCGTGTCCCCAAGCGGGCTAGGCCAATGCCTCGACCGGAATCGACGCGCCGTGAATCGAATCCGCAGCGGACGATGCCAGGAACAGCACCACCCCGGCGATGTGTTCGGGCGGCACCCAGGTCTCGAACTTGGCTTTCGGCATGGCCGCCCGGTTGGTCGGCGTGTCGATAATGCTCGGCAGGATGCAGTTGACGTTGATGCCCTTCGTCTTCAGCTCGTCCGCCAAGGTCTCGGTGAGCCGGATCACGACGCTCTTGGATGCCACGTAGGCCCCCATGGCGGCGGCGCCGCGCAACGCCCCGCGAGCGCCGATATTCACGATCTTGCCGGAACCCCGGGCAATCATGCCGGGCACCGCCGCCCGGGTCATGTTCAGCACCGTGCGGGCGTTCAGGTTCATCATGAAGTCCCAGGTGTCGTCCGAGGTCTCGGCGATGGTATCGCCCATGGTGAAGCCGCCGGCGATATTGGCGAGGATATGGATGTCGCCGAGCTCGCTGACCACGTTTCGGGCGCCTTCCGGATCGATCAGGTCGGCGACGAGCGTCCGGTAGGGGGCTTGGTGCTCGAGGATGTCGATGCCCGTGACGATCGTGCCGGCATCGTGGAAAGCGCGTGCCACGACGCCGCCAACGACGCCGGCCGATCCGGTGACGACGGCGTGCTTGCCCTTGAAATCGGTCATGGTCGTAGAGCCTCCAGGGTCTCCCAATCGACCTCGCCGAACCGCCCGTGGCGATTGACGGGTTGAATGCACACATGGCTCGCGCCGGCGTCGAAGTGTTCCTTCACGCGGTGGCGAATCGCGTCGGCATCACCCCAGGCAAAAGTGGCATCGATGAAGGCGTCGGACCCGTCGCCGTCGACATCGTCCGCAGTCAAGCCCATGCGCAGCCAGTTGTTCCGGTAGTTGGGCAAGGCCTGGTAGGTCCGCGCGGTTGCCCGTGCCAACGCCAGCGCCCTGCCCGGGTCGGATTCCATGACCACCTTCTGCTCGACGCACAGCCACTTGTCGGGACCGAGGATCTTCCGCGCCATCCGGGTGTGCGCCGGCGAGGTGAAGTAGGGGTGGGCGCCGTCCGTCGCCTCGCGGGCGAGTTCCAGCATCTTCGGGCCGAGCGCGGCGATCACCGTCGGCGGTGCGGCGCTCGGCTCGATGCCCGAATAGGGGGACGCGGCCATCTTCCGTAGATAGGTGCGCATGGTGCTGACCGGTCTTGTGTAGTTCAAGCCGCGCAGGCCCTCGACCAGGGGCTTGTGGGATACCCCGAGCCCAAGCAGGAAACGGTTGCCGGACTGTTCCGCCAGGGTCTTCTGCGCCTGCCGGGTCACACCGGGCTCCCGGTGGTAGATGTTGGCGATGCCTGTCGCCACGATCAGGCGCTCGGTATTGGCCAGCAGCCAGGCCGCGTGCGCGAACGGATCGCGGCCCATGGTTTCGGGAATCCACAGCGCGCCGTAGCCGAGTTCCTCGATGCGCCGGGCAGTCGCTGCGGCGTCCGAAGCACTCAACCGGTCGGTGAAGAACCAAACGCCGGTGTTGCCGATATCCATGGTCATCTGCCCTGGAAGTTTCCGGGCCGGCGCTGTGCGACCGCACGGATGCCTTCGGCGGCGTCCTCGGTGGCACGCAGCCATTGCTGTTCGGCGAGTTCATGGTCGGTGGCGGCGGCAATCCGCTCGGCAAGGCCGTGGCGAACGGTGGCACGCACGGAAACGATGGCGAGCGGCGCATTTTCGGCAATCTCCTCGGCGAGAGCGTGCGCTGCATTGCGCACGTCGTCCAATGGCACGAGTTGATCGATCAGCCCGAGACCTAGCGCTTCCTCGCCCTTGATCCGACGCCCGGTCAGGAACATCAGATTGGCGGCTTGCTGGCCGATCAGGTTCGGCAAGGTCACGGTGAGGCCGAACCCGGGATGAATGCCGAGTTTCACGAAGTTGGCGGCGAATCGCGCCTCGCGGGCACCCACCCTGAAGTCCGCGGTCAATGCTAGGCCCAAGCCGCCGCCGATGGCTGCGCCCTGGATTGCCGCGACCACGGGTGTTTTGGCGGAGAACAGCCTTACCCCCTCCCGGTACAGGAGCCCCGTGGTGTTCTTGAAGCCTTCCTCGGTAAACTCGGTGCCGGATTGACGCTCCTGGCCAATCCCGAAGTTTGCGCCGGCGCAGAACGACTTGCCGTTGGAAGCGAGCACCACGGCCCGGCATTGAGGGTTCGCGTCGAGTTCGCCGTAGGCGTCTGCGATCTGCGTGATCAAGTTGCGGTCGAAGAAGTTGTGCGGCGGTCGGTCGATCTCGACGGTCGCCACGCGATCCGTCAAGCTGACGTGGATGTCGGCGTACGCGCCGGACATGGCAGTCCCCCAAGCCGGGGAAAGGGAGAAGCATGGTAGCAGACCCGCAAACGCATAAGGCGCTTCGCTGCGCGGGCGCGTCTCGGAATACGAGGCGACCAAGAGCGCTGCCCACCGGTGTTCGGAATGCCACTCAAGTGTCAACATCCGGCGTGCTCAGCGATTCTAGACGGCAGTGACGCGTCGTGCCCGAACTGCCGGATCTCACGGTCTATGTGGATCAACTCGACGCCCGGGTGCGGGGGAAATGCCTGACGGGCATTCGTCTAGCCAGCCCGTTCTTGCTGCGCTCGGTCTCGCCGGGTGTCGACGAGGTGGTCGGCCGCAGAGTCGTCGGCGTGCGACGACTCGCCAAGCAGATCGTCGTCGAGTTCGTCGACGAGTTGTTTGCGGTGGTGCACTTGATGATCGCCGGACGGTTTCGTTGGCACGGCGTCGGCCAGGCGATACCTAGGCGCAACGGGCTGGCTGCATTCGATTTCGAACCCGGGACGTTGATTCTGACCGAGGCCGGCAGGAAGCGGCGCGCATCCCTGCGCCTGGTTCAAGGACACGATCAGCTCCAGACGCTCGATCCGGGCGGACTGGAGGTCTTCGACATCGACTTCGAGGTGTTCTTCGAACGCTTGCAGGAGACGCCGCACACGCTCAAACGGGCACTCACCGATCAACGGGTCTTCGCCGGAATCGGCAACGCCTACAGCGATGAGATCCTGTTCGAAGCCGGACTCTCCCCGTTCAAGCTCGGTCGGCACTTGAGCGATACACAAGCCGCCGTCTTGTTCAAGGCCTGTCGCGACGTGCTGGCCCGTTGGACCGAGAGGCTGAGGAACGAGGCGGGCGTCAAGTTTCCTACGAAAGTGACCGCCTTCCATCCGCAGATGGCCGTGCACGGCAAGTACCGCGAGCCGTGTCCGGTATGCGGTGCGCCGGTGCAGCGGATCGTTCTCTCGGAGACGGAGTCCAACTACTGCGCCAGGTGCCAGACTGGTGGCCGCCTGCTTGCCGACCGGTCGTTGTCGCGGCTGTTGAAAGACGCCTACCCCAAACGGATCGACGACTTGGAAGCGCCTTGATCACGCCGTTCCCGCGCCGTGGCCCCGGCCGGCATGCCCACGCAGGTTCGTCGACGACGCGTCGTCGCGAAACTCGGCTTCGGGGATGCCTGTGCACAGGGCGGCGAGCGCCGGAGGCAGACTCAGGTCGTCAAGGGTCTTGAAGGTGCCGGCATCGAGCCGGCCGTAGACCAGGAATCGGCACCCGAGCGTCTTCAACCCGCACAAGGCGGCGTCTCTGTCGTCGATACTGCCGTAGTACCGCGGCGCCGCGATGCGTTCCACGGTGTCCGCGCCGGTGACGAACACGACGCTGCCCAATGCTTGGGCCTTGGCGACGAACGTCGGCGTGTTGGTGACCACGATCTCGGCGGGGTCGAATTGCGCCAGGCGGCGGTTGAGATCCTGGTAGTCGAGGCGCGGCTTGTCGACGTTGGCAATGCACAGTTCGTATCCCACCGCCTGCCCGAGACGGCGGGCGGCGTCGTTGCGCATTGCCCGATGGCCGTCGTGCAGCGGATTGAACGCGCCCGGCAGGAGCGCGCCGAAGCGCGTGTTGCCGACGTGCGTCTGGACACCGCGCAGGAGATCCGCGAGTTCCGCAGTGCCGCGGGCTTCGGTTCCGGGTACGGTGGGCGCGGGGCCGACACCGAGGGCGAAGGCCAGGGCTTCGACGGCGGTTCGGGTAACGGCGCGTTCTTCCTCGATCCGCGAGCGCATGTTCTTGTCGAAGGTCACGGTCCAGGTCCGTGTGGTCCAGGCATCTTGAAAGGCCAGATGGGCGCGGTGCTCTCCGCGTTTGGGCCGGGTGGTCTTCAGCGATGCGGTCAGCGCGAACCCGAAGTCGCCTTCCAACTCGTCCGCCCGCGTGAACGCGCGCATCGCCAGGGCGCACGCGGTCGCGCTGCTGCAGGCCGCACCGGGCTCGAAACCGAGCCATTCGCGCAATGACCGGGCGGCGTAGGGGATGTTCGCCTCAAGGACTGTCGCCGAGGCGCCTGCCACGGCAAGGAGGCTCGAGAGCAGGCCGGAACCGCCGCCGGTGACGGTCATCACGCCCCGTCGAGGGCTCGCGTGGATGGCGCCGATCAGCGCGTCGAGCGCTTGCGCCATCGGACTCGCAAACCCGCCGAGGTTCCCTGTATGTGGTACCCGCCGGTCAAGTGCTTCGACCGTCGTCCAGAAAGTCCCTGAGAATCGCCAGGAATTCGTCGAGGCGGTCGTGATGGACCCAATGCCCGGCGTCTTCCACGCCTGCCGAACGCGCGTTCTGGAAGTAGTCGAGCCGTCCGTCCTCCAAGGGGTCGGAAGCCCACGACTCGGCACCGTTGATCAACAGCGTCGGACAGGTGATGCGCCGGTAGAGGCCGACGGTCTGCCGCGCCGACAGCCCCAGCGGCGACCAGGCACGCATGTAGTTGTCGAACTTCCAGCTATAGGTGCCGTCCTCGTTCTGGTTGCTGCCGTGGATAGTCAGGTGTCGCGCCTGTTCCTCGGTCAGATGGGGGTTGGCCTGCTGCATGCGCTGGAACGCGTCCTCGAGCGTGGGATAACGCTTCGGAATGCGGCCGGACAGCTGGCGCAGGTTCTCAACCCAGCCGGCGAGTCGATCATGGCCCGGAGTCGAATCGTCGGCGGTGGCCGGCGACATGCCCATGCCCTCGATGGAGACCAGCTTCCTGACCTTCTCGGGATAGAGGCCGGTGAACGCCAACGACACCGAGCCGCCCATGGAGTGGCCGACGACCACCAGGTCGTCGAGCCGGGTCTGACGCACGAGCTGGGCGATGTCGTAGACGTAGTCAATGATCGTGTAGGCGCCGCCGACCAACCATTGCGAATCGCCGTGGCCGCGAAGGTCCGGCGCGATGATGTGGTAGTCCGACTTGAGCTCGTGGGCTACCCAGTCCCAGTTGCGGCAGTGGTCGCGGCCGCCATGCACCAAGAGCATCGGCGGCGCGCCCTCGTTGCCCCAGTCCACGTAGTGCAGGCGCAGCCGCTGGGAGAAATAGATGTGGGACGTGGGACCGCCCTTGAGGATTGGACTCGGCACGACGGACTCAGCGGGCCGCGGTGGGCTTGGATGACGGATGGATCACGCTTGCGTTCATGGCTTCCCTACGCCTTGGCGAGTGTAGCAGTCCGATTGCGCCTGCGCCTCGCCGCGCGCGCCCCCCGACGGGCGCGTCTTGAAGATGCTTGCGCATTCTCTGCACGGGGCTCTACGGGGAGCGGCGCGCCAGACCCTTGGCTTGAGTTGTTCAGTTCAGCCGCGCTGCAAAACGGACCGCCACAGCGAGGGGCGTTCTGTTGTATGCTCTGTCTGCCGACGGAGAGCGCGCTTTATTTGGGGCGCATGGCTTGACGAGCCACGCACAGTGGGGGGATTGCCAACAAGGTCGGCTTGACTAGGAGGAGCACATATGACGCTTTCAAGCACGTTCGCCGCAGGCAGATTCTCTGGTTTGGGGGGTGCGGCTCTTGCCGGCCTGCTCGTCATTGCCGGATTGGCTGGTTGCGAGCAAGCCAGTGCGCCCGCAGATGCAGGAGATGTTTCGGACACCGAGACGGTTCCGGCTGTGGATGTCGAGGCTGCGGAGACGGTTCCGGCCACCGAGGTCGAAGCTGTCGAAGAAGGCTAGCGAGACTGTCGGGCTTGCCGCTGCGGCGGCAAGCCTACAGCGTGTTGGTGCCACCGGTGCTAGCACGGTCTTCTACTGCCCCTGCACACTGCTGCAGGCCGTGCGGTCTTACGCGCGGTTTGTGGGATGAACGAGGCTCGAACCTTGAGTCTCGTTTCGTCCTGCCTGAATCGCAGCACCTGATCGGTCGATCTAGCTGAGCGCGCCGGCCCGGCACACCGCTCGCACGCGCGGATCGCGCCAGTTGGCCTCCGGCCCGGCCACACCGACCTCTAACGCGTTCCGTTTCCCCGATTCAAACGGGCGACGCCTACCGCGCTCCGCCAGCAGGATTCGTGCGCGTCGTTTTTTCTTCGCAGCGAGGCGGATGGCATCGGATTGTTCTCCGCGCTAACCAGCGAGGCGGTCGAATCCACCATCGACCAAGGCATCAACAGCCGACCGACGATCAGCAAACTCGCGTGCATCGTCTCGCTCTCCGCGGAGCAGGGCAACTTCGACCCGGGTGCCGGCTGGTGGTTGCGCGAAGGCGTCGACCGGGCGAATGACGCGTGGGGGCTTGAACCACGCCAGCGGTTTTGCGATAGACTAATATCTTGCGGCCTGCCGAACGGGCGGGTTGCCAAGGCCACCATTGACCTAGTTTAGAGGGGAGAAAGACGAATGGCCGTACGAGATGTCGTAGTCGTGGACAGTGTCCGCACGGGCCTTGCCAAAGCCCATCGCGGCAGCTTCAACCTGACGCGTTCCGATGACATGCTGGCCCACCTGATCGATTCACTGCTCGAGCGGAATCCCAATGTTTCGCCCGAAGAAGTCGAAGACGTGGTGGTCGGCGCCGCCAACCACACCGGCGAACAGGATGGCAACCTCGCCCGCTTGGCGGTCGTGCTGTCCAAGCTGCCGATCGCGACTGCGGGAATGACCGTCAACCGGTTCTGCTCCTCCGGTCTTCAGTCCATCGCGATCGCGTCGAACCAGATCGCCTCTGGACAGACGCAAATCGCCATGGCGGGTGGCGTGGACTCCATCTCCATGGGCGGACGCCAGCAACCAGGCAAGTCCAAGCGGAACCAACGGCTGATCGACGAGAAGCCGGAAATCTTCATGGCCATGGGCAAAACCGCAGAAGTGGTCGCGCGACGCTACCAGGTGACCCGCGAAATGCAGGACGAGTACGCGCTGCAAAGCCAGGTGCGCTACGCCAAGGCGCAGGCGGCCGGGTGGATCGGCGAGGAAATCGTGCCGATGACCGCCACCATGAAGAAGGTGGACAGGGAGACCGGCGAAGAGAGTTTCGCGGAGGTGTCGGTGGACAAGGACGAGTGCAACCGCCCGAACACCACCCTCGAAGGGCTGGCCGGCTTGCCGCCGGTGTTCCAAGAGGACGGCACGGTAACCGCCGGCAATGCCTCGCAACTGTCCGACGGCGCGTCGATGACCCTGCTGATGAGTGCGGAACGTGCCAACCAGCTTGGAGTCGAGCCGATGGGCATCTATCGCGGCTTCAGCGTCGCCGCCTGCGAGCCCGATGAAATGGGCATCGGACCGGTATGCGCCATTCCCCGGATGCTGGAGAACGCGGGGCTGCGCAAGGAAGACATCGACTTGTGGGAACTGAACGAAGCGTTCGCTTCCCAGTGCGTCTACTGCCGCAACGAGTTGGATCTCGACAACGAGAAGTACAACGTCAATGGCGGCAGCATCTCCATCGGCCACCCGTTCGGCATGACCGGGTCGCGTTGCACCGGAACCGTCCTGCGCGAGCTGGAGCGGCGTAACCAGCGCTACGGCGTCGTTACGATGTGCATCGGCGGCGGCCAGGGCGCGGCCGGACTGTTCGAACGCGCGTAGCGGTCTGCCGAACTACCCGCAACTGGGTGCCCGTGGGGATAGCCGACGGGTTTCAAGCGGGGTCCGCAGCGGCGTGCCCGGCGCGGTATATCGAGTCAACGGGCCGGTGGTCGCTTCGCGGTCACCGGCCCGTTACATTTTGATACCGCGCGACGGTTGGCGGGGAACCGCTTTTGAGGGACACTCGCCTGCGGTGGCCGCAACGAGTCCAAACAACGATGGCTGACGGCAACGGGTCTTGGATGCCTCGCCATGCGGCAGTGTGCCGCGATGGAAATGCGGCTCCCGTTCGCAGGATGGGCTGGATGGTCGTGATCGCGTGGCTCGGGCTTTGGTCCCACGTCGCCTCGGGCGAGGGCGAGAATGCCGAGACCAAGGCATCGGCCGGGCATGCCGCGAGACCGGTTGGCGACTCCTCCAACCCGTATTCCGGACTGGACGACGAGCAGCTCGAAGCCCTGGCCGGCACGTTCCAGGATCTCGATCTGGACCAGCGCCGCTGGTTCCTTACCGAGGTACGCAAACGCATGAACTCCAAGGGCGAGCGTCCGCGCATTCCCGTTAGTGACCGGGCGCGTTTCGGTCGGGTGATTCGCAATGCCGCGACAACGGCGGCAGAAACCGGGAGCCTCGAGCAGGAGAACAACCTTCGGGTACTTCCCGCCATCCAAGTCCAACAAGTCCAAGTAGAGGTCTTCGGCACCGGTCTGTCCGCCGGACCTCCAGAAGAGGACGAGAAGCCGGTGTCGATGCCGGCCGTCCAGACCAAGGATCCGCCACGCCGTTCCGAGGAGTAGAGGGTCCGCGGGGATGGTCGAGATTGCTCGCCAATCGATCCGGGGTCTCCAGGGAATGAGCATTCGGTTCGACAACTGCAAGTCGACTGCAATGGCGGCACCGCAACCAGTACGCCCCTCGTGAGCGATCAAGCGAAGCTGCTCGTCGTTGACGACGATCCCGAACTGCAGGAACTGATCACCGCCTACCTGAGCAAACAGGGCTACGACATCGTGGCCGTGGGCGACGGTCGGGCCATGGACAAGGCGCTCGCGGCGGGCGGAGTGGACCTGGTCATCCTCGACTTGATGCTTCCAGGCGAAGACGGCCTCTCCATCGCAAAGCGTCTGAAGCACACCGTCGACATCCCCATCATCATGGTCTCTGCCCAAGGCGAGGACGTTGATCGGATCGTGGGTCTCGAAATCGGCGCCGACGACTACATTGGCAAGCCGTTCAACCCGAGGGAACTGCTAGCCCGGGTGCGCGCGGTCCTGCGTCGCGTCGGAAGCGGATCGGGGCCCGCCTTGGGCGTGGTGGAATTCGGTGACTTCCGGCTCGATCTCAACGCCCACCTGCTGTCGAAAGACGGTGCCACGGTGCCGCTCACCTCGGGCGAATTCGACCTCCTTGGCATCCTCGTCCGTCATCCGAACCGGGTTCTCGACCGAGATCGAATTCTGGACCTGCTCACCGGTGCGGAACGCTCGCCTTTCGATCGCAGCATCGACGTCCGCATCACCCGCCTACGAAGCAAGATCGAACCCGATCCGGCGGCACCGGTCTTCATCCGCACGATTTGGGGCAAGGGCTACATGTTCTGCCCGGACGTGGCTTGACGACCGCCCGCTGTTGGGGACACGCTGCTCGAACCGCGGTTCCCTCAAGAACGCGGTCTTGACTTCAAGCACTTACACGGCGGTCCGACAGAGCTGCAGGTGATGCGACCGGCCACACTCCTGGCGCGCGCCAACCTGGTGCTGGGCATCAGCGCCTCGGCAATCGCGGTGACCTCGATCGTGGCCTTGGTGGTGTTCGTCATTGTGCCCATCGAGAACCGCTCCGCTGACGACGAAGCAGGCTTGATCGTGCTGTCGGCCAAGACCTGGGTGGAGCTGGACGCGGCGCGGCGGCCTGCGTTCGAGATCGAATTGCTTGAGAACCACGATCTCATCATCTCCGCCGAACGGCGCGATCTACCCTTGGTTGAAGAAGGGAACCGCTACTACGAGCTCTTGGAGTTGGAGCTCAGCGAGCGTCTGGATGATCCCGTCCGCTTGATGGAGAGCGACGACCTGTTGTGGGTGGATGTCCCCATGGCGGACTTCGTCATGCAGATTGGACTTTCGTCCCAGCGTCGGGATGTTCAACCGGTCTACGTGGGCTTTGTGATCGTCTTGGTGGGCGCGGTCATCGTCTCCGTCACCTCCGGCTTCATCGTTCGCAGGGTCGCAGGCCCGCTGTCGCGCGCCGCCGAGGCCGTGAAGGCGTTTCGGGGGGCAGGAGGCTTCCAGCCGCTGCCCGAGGAAGGTCCCGAGGAGTTGGTCACGCTTGCCGCGAGTTTCAATGCGATGGCCCGGGACGTCAGCGAATTGCTGGCCAACCGCACGACGCTATTGGCCGGCATCTCTCACGATCTGCGCACGCCGCTGACGCGCATGCGCTTTGCGCTCGAACTGTTGCCCGACGACCTGGACGAAGCGCTCGCCGGACGATTCGAACGCAACCTGGCGGCCATGGAGGAACTCATCAGCGACGCGTTGCGTTTCTCCCGGGGTACCGGCGAGGAGCCCCGCCGTGTGGACTTCCACGACTACCTCGAGTCCGTGGTCGCGACTATCGACGAGACGCTTGACATCGACTGGCGGGGACACCTGCCGAACGGCGTGGAAATCGCGGTTGGCGCCTTCCAGCGGGTCGTAGCGAACCTCGTCAGGAACGCCCAGCAGCACGGCGGTGGCGCCGAGATTGCCGTGGACTGCGGACGGAATCTCGTTGTCCACGTGATCGACCACGGTCCGGGCATTCCCGAGCACGAACAGGAGAAGGTGTTCCAACCCTTCTATCGCCTGGAGACCTCGCGCAGCCGCGCGACCGGCGGAAGCGGCTTGGGTCTTGCCATCGTGCACCAGCTTTGCCAAGCGCACGGCTGGCGAGTGAGCCTCGTGAGCACGGACACCGGCGGGACCGACGCGCGCGTGGCGGTGTCCCTTGCCGCCCATGACGAATCTGCCGCCGCCAACGTGGTAACAAAGTGACACGAAGTTCCCACGGCGGAGAAATCAACGGGTAACACCTTGTCCGGTACGCTACGCGTGCGTATCGCGCCCATAGGGGCGGTGCGTGGAACTATCCCCCGATCCTTCCGGATCGTTCGTTCCGGCTTCCCGGAACTCCCTTGCGGGGTTTCGGGAAGCCAAATCCGAGTACACCACCCAACATCCCGGCCAGACGCCCAGGAATGGCCTGTGCGCGCGTGGGGCACCCGAGGGCCCCCGAGGGCCGACTGTCCGGTGCGTATCGTGTAGCGGGGAGGCAGCGGTGAGGCAGCGGGGAGACCCGCCTGGGAACGAGCGCTTGAACTACCGGGAAATCCGTTACGAAGTCGACGGGCCGATGGCCTTGGTGACCATCAACCGCGCCGAGAAACACAATGCCATCTCGCTGGCCACCTTGGGCGAACTGCAGGCCGCGGTGGCAGAAGCCGCAGCTTCCGAGGCTGTCAGGGTCATCACCATAACCGGCGCGGGCGGACGCGCATTCGCCTCGGGCTCGGATCTCTCCGAGGTGCTCGATCGCGACTTGCGCCAGGCGCTCGAACCCATCGTCCAGGGATTGGCGGACCAACTCGAACGCACGCCCAAGCCGACCATCGCCGCCATCGACGGCATCTGCATAGGGGGCGGCTTGGAGGTGGCACTTGGCTGCGGCTTGCGGATCGCCACGCCAAGGTCGCGGTTCGCGACGCCTGAAGGCAAGCTCGGCATCATTCCCGGCGGCGGCGCGACGGCGCGCTTGCCGAGGCTCGTCGGTCGCGGTTGGGCCATGGAGATGATGCTGATGGGAGAGCCCATCGACGCCGCGCGCGCGCTGTCCATCGGACTGGTCACACGCCTTGTCGAAGCCGAAGAACTGATCCCCGAAGCCCGGCGCATGGCGGACCACTTGGCGACCTTCGCGCCGTTCGTCCCACGCACCATGAAGGCGATGGTCCATTTTGGGATGGAAGCGAGCTTGGCTGGCGCACTGATGTTCGAAAAGTACGCCCAAGGCGCCTTGGTGCAGACCGACGACAAGCGCGAGGGCATCAGGGCATTCCTCGACAAACGCAAACCGCGATTCAAGAGCGGGTGACGTCGGGCAAGCGCGACCGGGACCTTTTTTTGGGCCTGCGTCTCCCTTCTTGATCGCGTTGGTGATCCACCGTCGCCCGGCTAACGCGAAAGTCGAGATCGGACGTGCCCGAAGGCCGAGGTCTTTGATAAGTTAGGCCCTTGGTTCGGCGTGTGCGCCGACGATCACAATCCATCGAGAGAGACATATGGCTGTAGAGAAATTCTCCGTGGAAGCGAGCCACATCATGATGTTTGCTCGCGCCATCGGCGACGGCAACCCGATCTACTACGACGACGAGCATGCGAAGGGCACCGAACCCGGTGGCATCATCGCACCGCCTACCTTCGCCCAGGCAAGCGCTCAGTTCGACCCGAGCTACGGCTTGCGGCCGAAGATCGACGGCGACGGCTGGTTCGGCTCGGGCGGGAAACCCACCGGCGCGAAACCCCGGCCCGGCAGCAGCGGCGGTGGTGGCGGCGGTGGCGGCGGCTTGCACGCCGAACAACGCTTCATGTACCACCGGCACGTCAAGCCGGGGGATGTTCTGTCGGCGACAGTCAAGCCGGGCAAGACCTGGGAAAAGCAAGGCCGGCGCGCCGGCAAGCTGGTGTTCAGCGAGTCGATCACCGAGTACCGGGATCAGAACGGCCAACTGGTCGTCACCGCCATCGGGGTCGGCGTGCGCACCGAACGCCCGGTGGACCAGGGTTGAGGGGGGCAAGGACATGGCATTGACAGCGACCGAACTCAACGTCGGGGACACCTACACGGAGCGCTTGGTCGAGGACTTGAAGCGTACCCAGATCGTCATGTACGCGGGCGCTTCCGGGGACTACAACCCGGTCCACACCGATGAAGTCTTCGCGACCGAAGTGGCCGGCTATCCGAGCGTATTCGCCCACGGCATGCTGACCATGGGGATGACTGGGAAAATGCTCACCAACTACGTCGGCGACGGGCGCCTGACCGAATACGGTGTCCGCTTTACCAGCCAAGTCTTCCCCGGAGACACCTTGGACGCCACCGCCACCGTGGCTGCGGTCGCGGACGGCATCGTCGAACTCGAGGTGTACACCGTGAACCAGGACGGCGTCGAGATACTCAAGGGCAGCGCCAAGGCCCGGGTGGACTGACAACGGCCGATGTCAGCGATGCGTCGAACTTGAATCGAACGCCGACCTGAGCGCGGCGCACGCTGTCGCCATCGCCTCGTGCGCGGCATGAATGGTGCGCGTATGGGCGAAGAAGCCATGGATGAGCCCGTCGCAGCGGACGCGTTCCGCTTGGACACCGGCATCGGACAGGGCCTTCGCGTAGGCCTCTCCCTCGTCCCGCAGGGGATCGTATTCGGCAGTCATCACGAGGGCCGGAGGGAGGTTCGAGAGATCCTTCGCGAGTAGCGGCGAGGCGTACGCCTCGCCGCGCGCTTCCCGGGATGGCGCGTAGTGGTCCCAGAACCAGCGCATGGCGTCGGCGGTGAGCAGGTAGCCTTCGCCGTTCTCGCGGTAGGACGGCGTGTCGAAGTGAATGCCGTCGACCACGGGATAGACCAGCAGTTGGAACGCGATTTCCGGCCCGCCCCGGTCCCGCGCCATCTGGGCCACGACGGCGGCGAGGTTCCCGCCGGCACTGTCGCCGGCCACGGCAAGCAACGTCGGGTCGCCGCCCAGGGTGCGCGCCTGCGTCGCTGCCCAGCGGGTCGCGGCGTAGCAGTCTTGGGCAGCCGCGGGAAAGCGATGTTCGGGTGCCAGCCGGTAGTCCACCGAGATCACCAACGCACCGGCGCCTCGGCAGACCTCCCGGCTTTGGCAGTCGGCGGTGGTCAAGTCGCCGATCACCCAGCCGCCGCCGTGGAACATCATGACGACGGGAAAAGGACCGGTCCCTTCGGGGCGGTAGGCTCGCGCGGGTACCCCGCCCGCGTCCACCGCGGTCACGGACCCAATGCCAATCTCGGGTGCTTCGGGCTGCATTGCACGACACATCTCGCGTCCCATGGCCACAGGCAGGTCGACCAAGGGCGGACCGCCCATCTCGGCGAGTTGACGAAGCATCGTCTCGTACTCGGAATGTAGGGGCATGGGTTGGTTCTCGGTTGCCGTGGCGTCTTGGTTCGGCGCACTCCGAGTCTACCAATTCCGGTAACATGGCGGGCTTTGACTACGAGGACAGTCATGGGGGACGAAGCTCCCGAGGGGGCGAAGGACGCGCCGGGTCCGGATATGGCGCGCTTTCTCGAACACACGCTGCTGAAGAACCGCACGCTCACGATCTTCGGCGAGATCAACAAGGATGTGGCCCAGCGCACGACCGAAAAGCTCTTGGCGCTGTCCTTCGAAAGCGACGAGCCAATCACCGTGTTCATCGGTTCGCCGGGCGGTCATGTTGAATCCGGCGACACCATCTTCGACATGATTCGTTTCATCAAGCCGGTGGTGCGCACGGTCGGCACCGGATGGGTCGGCAGCATCGCGACCCACATCTACTTGGCCACCGATCGCGAGAATCGCTTCGCCCTGCCCAACACGCGATTCCTGATTCACCAACCGGCGGGTGGATTCGGCGGCGATGCCTCCGACATCGAGATCCACGCCCGGGAGATCGTCAAGACCCGCGAGCGCATCAATGGAATCATCGCCGAGCGGACCGGCCAGCCCTTGGAACGGGTGGTCAAGGACACCGACCGCGACTATTGGATGAGCGTCGAGGAATCCGTCGAATACGGACTCGTAGGATCGGTCATCTCGCGGGCTGAGGATCTCACTGGCTGATGCGCGATGCCGTTTTGCTTGTCGCCCGCCCGCCGATGACTGCTCCAGGACCGGGTTCGTTCGATGGCTGAACTCCGGGTCAATCTCGGCGACCGGACGGTCGGTGCCTTGCTGCAGCCGGCGAGCGGCCCCCACCGGGCCACCCTAACCCTGGGTCACGGTGCCGGCGCAGGAATGACGCACCGCAACATGGCGTCCATCGCCCTGGCGTTTGCCGAAGTCGGCATCGCCACTTTGCGCTACAACTTCCCCTTTACCGAAGAGGGACGGTCCCGCGTGGATGCCCAGGCGGTTTCCACGGCCACCGTCGCGACCGCCCTGGCCACCGCGCGCAAGCAAGCCGACGGTCCGTACTTGCTCGGCGGACACAGTTACGGCGGGCGCATGGCCTCCCATGCGGTGGTCGACCACGAACTCGATGTGGCCGGCCTGGTCTTCTGCTCGTTCCCGTTGCACACGGTCGGCAAGCCGGCAACCAAGCGTGCCGATCATCTTGACCTTGTTGCGGCACCGATGCTGTTCCTGTCGGGAACGCGGGACGGCATGGCCGAACCGGCGTTGCTGAACGCCGTCGCTGCCCGGATTGGTGCAACGGCCAACTGGCTCGACACCGCCGACCACGGCTACAAGACCCTGAAGCGGACGCGGGCGCGGGCGGACGACGTGTTCACGGAGATGGCCGACTACGCGAGCGCGTGGCTGGACACCGTGCTTGACGGCGCTTTGTAGACAACACACAGGAATCCCCATGAAGCTGTGCACCTTCACCCACGGTCGGCGGACGCGCATCGGCGTCGTCGTCGGCGAACTCGTGATCGATCTTTCCGCAGTCGCCCCCGGGCTACCCGAGGACATGATTTCCTTCCTCGCCGCCGGCGACGAAGCGCTGGACGCGGCCCGCGAAGCCCAGACCAAGCCCGATGTCGCCTTTCCCGTCGCCGATGTCGTGCTGGAAGCACCGGTGCCCTTGCCTGGAAAAATACTTGCCATCGGCCTCAACTACGCCGACCACATCGCGGAATCCGGCGGCGAAGCGCCGAAGGTGCAGATGTGGTTCAACAAGCAGCACAACGCCACCAACAGACCCTACGGCGCCTTCACCAAGCCCGTTGTCTCGGACATGCTGGACTACGAGGGCGAATTGGCGTTCGTCATCGGCAAGCGCGCCAAGCACGTGCCCAAGGAGCGTGCCCACGAGGTGATTGCCGGCTACTGCTGCGGCAACGACGTGAGCGTGCGCGACTGGCAGGCGGCGGCGCGCACCATGCAGATCGGCAAGTCCTTCGACACGCACGCGCCGTTCGGCCCGTGGATCGTCACGCCGGACGAGGTCGGCGACCCGCACAACCTCGGGATCCGCACGGTGGTCAACGAGGAGGTGCGTCAGAACTCGAACACCGAGCACCTGATCTTCAACTGCTTCGATCAGGTGGAACACCTCACCAAGTCGTTCACGCTGGACCCCGGCGATGTGATCTTCACCGGCACGTCTTCCGGGGTCGCTGCCGCCATGAAGCCGCCGAAGTGGCTCAAGGTGGGCGACGAGGTGCGCGTGGAGATCGAGAAGATCGGCTTCATCGAGCACACCGTGGTCGAGGAGAACGCGGCCACGGTGATTGGCTGAGGCCTGCGGCCCCGCAGGCGCTCAGGAAGTACCGATCGAAAGCAGGTTCGCCACCGGCTGGTACAACTCTTCCAAGTAGTTCACGTCTTCCTCATCAAGGGGCGTCGCGCAGGCTTCTGCCAATTGGTCCAATTGGTCGATCCGGGAGACGCCGACCACGGGGGCATGGATCTCCGGCTTGTTCGCCAGCCAGGCGAGCGAGATCTGCGCTGGGGTCTTGCCGAGTTTTTGGGCGACTTCCACCACCCGGTCGGCGATCTCGAAGGTCGCGGCGCCCCGGTACAAGCCTTCGGTGCGCACCCGGTCGCGGCCGGTTGAACGGTTGGTGGAGCCGGAGGCGAAACCGCCCTTGTAGGAACCTGCGAGGATGCCGCGCGCCAGCGGTGACCAGGGCGTTATGCCTATGCCGGTGTGGACGCAGTACGGGTTCATCTCCCGTTCCTCCTCGCGGTACACCAGGTTGTAGTGGTTCTGCATGGAAATGAACGGGGTCCAGCCGTGGGCTTGGGCGGTCATCTGCAACTCGGCGAACTGCCAAGCGAACATCGACGACGCACCGAGATAGAGCACCTTGCCGGCCTTCACCACGTCGTGCAGCGCCTCCATGGTCTCGGCGATGGGTGTCTGGACCTGGCCCGGCACGCCGTGGGGATGCCGGTGGATGACCAAGTGGTCGATGGTGTCATGGCCCAAGCGCTTGAGGCTCGCGTCGACGCCTTCGAAGATGTGCTTGCGGGACAGGCCGCCCTGGTTCGCGCCGCGTCCCATGGGCATGGCGATCTTGGTGGCCAGCACGTACTCGTCCCGGGACGCCAACTCCTTGAGCAAGGCGCCCACCACCCGTTCGCATGCGCCGACGCCGTAGATGTCCGCGCAATCGAAGTAGAAGAGGCCGTGGTCGAAGGCGGCCTTGAAGATCGACCGGGCTTGGTCGATGCCGAGGGTCCAGTCCCCTTGGTGGCCGCGGCCCGGTTCGCCGAAATTCATGGTGCCGAGGCATAGCTCCGACACTCTAAGGCCGCTTTGTCGCCCGAGTTGAACGGTCTTCAGCATTGCAGGACGTTCCCCGTGTCAAAAGGAGGCACTATCCGCGAACGCGGCTGCGCGGTCAAAGCGAACCGGTTGAACGGAACAGTGCTTCGCAGCCGGTGTCCGCCAGCATCGCGTCCGCCGCAGCCCGGTCGTCGCCGTCCAGGCGGGCGTATTCCCCTCGAACCCATTGCAGGCATTTCGCCTGGTAGGGGAACGGACGCTGCACCCAGGGCCGCCCGTCGATCTCGACTTCGACGTTCTCGGCGCCGGTGTCGATGGCGCGCGCATTGGCGAGCAGGGCGGGTACGTAGGTTCGGCCCGCCTCGGCGAGCAATGCCGTCAACGTCGCCGGGAAGGCGTCGAGGGCGGTCCAGTCGTCGTCCGTCGGCTCGAGACCCGAGAGATCCTCCACCGTCTGGACCCACGCCAGAACCCGGGGCGCGGTGTCGGCGGTGAGCTTCGTCGGCGTCGGGTCGAAACTCGCCAATTGGGTGAGTTGACCGAACAGGCCGAAGTCGGCGGAAGCCGGCCGCGTGCCGAACAAGAACGGACCGTTGCCGATCTGGTCGTCGAGGCACTTGAGGAATCGCCGGTAGCTGTCCTCGATGACGGGGGCGGTGATGTCGTTGCTGCCGACAACGTAGAGGCGGCCGATCTGACGTTCCCTCATGGCGCGGGCGCGCGGAGCGATCACGCCCTCGCTTGCCGTCAGGTCGCGCCAACGAGGCAGGATCTCGCCTGCCAGCGCGATGTCCGGCGCGTATCGCCAGCGGTAGTGGAACATGGCCTTGGTGAGCCACTCGTCGGCGTAGTCTTCGAGCAGGTAGTTGATGAACGCGAGCGCAGGGTCGTTGGGGATCACCGATCGACCCAAGGCGTCCTCCTCCAACCGTCGGATGATCGGCGTGGAATCCACCACGGCTTCCACGCCGTCTTCGGTGTCGAAGTAGAAGGTGGGGAGGAGTTCGACCTTGGGGCTTGGCAAACCTTCGGTGTTGGCCCACAGCCCCACCAGAAAACGGTAGGGAATGCGTCGGTAGCGCAGCACGGCGAGCATTTTTCGGGTGTAGGGGGAACCGGGCGCACCCCGCAAGGTGATCGGATCGCGCATGGGCATGTCGGTCTTCCGGGACGGCAAGGATGGTCGAGCATCGATCAGTTCGATGTCGTTTGGCAACACCGCCGACGTGTCGCCGTTCGAATTCGGAAAGTGCGGCACCCGCGATTTCAGTACACTGGCCGGCTTTGGGTTGCCGCCGCCGCTGCGGCCAAGTGACGATACGGGGGAAGCATGGGCATTCGAATACTGTGGCCACGTTCCGGTCGCGATCACTCGGTTGAACAGGAAGCTGTGGGCGAGGGCATCCAGACCGAGTTCGCCCGAGGCTTCGGCGAAGTCAGCAAGGAGCAGTGGCAGAACTGCGACGGCATCGTCGGTGTCGCACCGCCCAACGAGGTGCTGCCGTTGCTCGACAAGTGCCGGATCGTGGTGAAGACGGCGGTGGGCTTCGACGACGTGGACATCGAAGCCTTTGGCAAGCTCGGCATCCCGGTGTGCAACGTACCGGACTACGGCACCCGGGAGGTGGCGGACCATGCCATCGCGTTGATGATGACGCTCACCAAGAGCATTGCCTTCCACGACGAATCGCTGCGCGAGGACCCGATCAAGAATTGGCGTCCGGCACTCAACCCCTATGGCCGGCGCATGTCCGAGTGCACCTTCGGCGTGGTCGGCTTGGGCCGCATCGGCACCACCGCGATGCGTCGCGCCAAGGCCTTCGACATGGATTGCGTGTTCTACGACCCCTACCAGCCAAGCGGGTTGGAACTTGCCCTGGGAATACGCCGCGTGGACTCCCTGGCCGAACTCATGGGCCAAAGCGACATCGTCAGCATTCACACGCCGCTCAACGACGAAACAAGGAAGCTGATCGACGCCTCCGCGTTCGCCGCCGCGAAGCGAGGCATGATCGTCATCAACACCGCGCGCGGCCCGATCATCGACCTCGACGCGCTGTTTGACGCCATGAAGGATGGCACCGTGCTCGCCGCTGGCCTCGACGTGCTGCCCGACGAACCCGCGAACTTGAACGCGCCACTCATCGCGGCCTGGCACCGCAACGAGGAGTGGATCAAGCACCGGCTGGTGGTGACGCCCCATTCGGCCTTCTTCACGCCCGAGAGCGTGCGCGACATCCGCGCTTTCGCCGCGCGTACCGCCGCACGCTACCTACGCGACGGGCGCTTGGCGAACTGCGTCAACGGGGAATATCTGACCACGCCGAGGTGATTGGGCAACCCAAGTGTCGAAATTCGGCGCGCTCAAGGATTCCAGGGGACCATTTCCAGGAACCGACGGGCGATTCGGGGCCCCGAGCCCTCGTCCTCGTGCTTGAAGAAGGCAAAGGCGCGGTTTGCGGTGGTCGCTTCGGCGCCTTCGATCCGGGCGGCAAGGGTGGCGTCGTCGTAGGCCGGCATGCGCAGGCGGAAATAGAGCCAGTCCGTCGTTGCCAGGAATGACGGCATCGCCAGTTCCCCGTCCTCGGAGATGCAGATGGCGGCGCCGTGACGCGCCAGTGTCTCCGCAGTATCGCCGTCGAACCACGAGACGTGGCGAAACTCCATTGCCGCAGGGAACGCCTTGGGCCAAGTCGACAGGAACGCATCGAGCCGATCGGTATCCTTGCGCAGATAGGGCGGCAGTTGGAAGAGCACGCAGCCGAGCTTGTCGCCCAAGGCTTCGAGTCCCTTCGACAGGAATCCGACGGCATCTTCGCAATCCTTGAGCCTCGCTTGGTGCGTAATTCGCCGGGATGCTTTGATCGAGAAACGGAAGCTCGTCGGTACGGCGTCTCGCCACGCTTCAAGCACATGGGTCCGCGGCATGCGGTAGAAGGTGTTGTTGATTTCGACGGCGGGCAATTTCGAGGCGTAGTACGCCAGCATGCCGGCCGCGGTCATGTCATCGGGGTAGAAGCCGCCCTTCCACTCCTTGTAGCTGTAGCCGCTGGTGCCGGCGAACCACTCCACCTTCCGCCCCCCAACCGTTCGAGGTCCGACGGGCAACATACCAGTGATAGGCCGACCGCGTCACCGCTTCAGCCCCGCGCCGCGCGGATCCGCGCCATGGCTTCGAACGGATTGCCCGCCCGCTCGGTTGAGCCGAATTCCCGGTAGAGGGTGGCGACATTGACCGCGATCCGTTCGGCGTCGCCCCAGGAGTCGTAGTCGGCGAGTGAGATGTCCATCGCGGCATCGAAGGCGGAGAGCCCGGCGTCGAAGCGTTTCTTCGCTTCGGTTCGGATGTACACCAGGTAGTCGCGTACCGCTTGGACGCCGCGCTTGTCGGTGATCGGACCGTGACCGGGGACCACGGTATCCACCGGCAGTCCGAGCATGTAGTCGCAGGCGGCGATCCAATTCGCCACCGGTCCTACCCACAGGATGGGATGGCCCTCGATGAACAGGATGTCGCCGGTGAAGATCAGATTGTCGCTGGGCACGTAGGCGAGGATGTCGCCCTGGGTGTGGCAGGGACCGACTTCCTTCAGGCAGACGGTCTTGTCGCCTACGAGGACCTGGTAGTCGGTGTCGAAGGTCGTGGTTGGCAGCGTGGGGGTGATGCCTTCGAAGTCGAAGGCGCTGAAACACGCCATCAGGAACTCGCCGGTCTCGCCCATGTTGGGCGCCGCGCGCATGATGTTCGCCAGCCGATCCGGCGGCTCTGCGGCGAGTTCCTCCGCCGTGGCGCGCGAAGCGATGATCTCCGCCTCGGCGACGAGTTCGTTGCCGTTGCAATGGTCGGCATTGGCATGGGTGTTCACCAGCTTGTCGAACAGGCGGGTGGCCAAGGGCTCGGCATCCCGCATCCGCTTGAGCATCGCGCGGGTGAGCTTCAAGTCGAACAGGGTATCGACCAGCAGGCTCTCACCGCCGTCCACCACGAGCCCGGCATTGCTCCAGCCCCAGCCGCCGTCCGGCTGGATCCACGCGTAGCAGCGATCGCCAACGTCGTGCAGGCCGTGCGTGAATGCTCGAGTTCCCAGTCCCATGTGAACACCTCTATTTTTTTGCTGTCGCGAAGACGGGCAGACTTATAGTCTAGGGGCTAGGCGCGCTGCATGTGCAGCGCGATCGAGAATGCTTGCGCATTCTCCCGGCCTCGTTCGAAATGCAACTCAAGTGTCAGCATTCGGCGTGCTCAAGGAATCTAGTGGATGGACTAGACGACATACGCCCCTACCGCGACGACGAGGTGGGTCCGGCGTTCGCCGCGCTCGCCGACGACCCGGCATTCGTCGCCTTTGCCGCCCGATTCGCGGCGTCCGGGCTGGCCTGCGGCCTCCGTCCGTTGCTGCACCCCGTGATCCGCACCCTCGTGAAGCGGCAAGCGCGCCGTCTGTGCAGCATCGACGACATGCAGGTCCTGGTCGCCCGCTACCTGAAGCGCCTGCTGCGGCTTACTTCGGACGGGATGACCGTCACCGGACTGGAACGCCTTGATCGATCAGGCGCTTACCTGTTCATCTCCAACCATCGCGACATCGCGCTGGATCCCGCGTTGTTGAACTACGCGCTCTGGCTCGAGGGCCATACGACCACCGAAGTGGCCATCGGGGACAACCTCTTGGGCACCGGGTTCCGGAGCCACCTGATGCGTCTCAACAAGGCCTTCATCGTCTATCGCGATGTCAGCGGCGCCAAGGCGGCGTTGAACGCGATGCAGCGAACTTCGGCCTACATGCGCGCGAGGCTGGAAGCGGGTGCGTCGGTATGGATCGCGCAACGCGAGGGACGATCCAAGGACGGCATCGACCGCACCGAGCCGGCGCTCTTGAAGATGCTCCAGCTCGCCTACCGGAGCGAGACGCGGTCGCTTTCCGAGTGGCTTCGCCGGGTTCGTCTAGCACCCGTTTCGATCACCTACGAAATCGACCCGTGTGCAGCCATCAAGGCGCGTGAGCTTTTTCTCAGGGCGAAGGAGGGCCGCTACGACAAGGCGCCCGACGAGGACGCCAAGAGCATCGAGGCGGGCATTGCCGGTTTCAAGGGGCGCATCCATCTGCACTTCTCGCCGCCCATTGCGGGCGAGTACGCCGCCGCCGACGACTTGGCGCGCCACATCGACCGCGAGATCATCTCCAACCTCGTGGCCTATCCGACGCACAATTGGGCTCGGGCGCGCCTCGGGGGAGGCGAAGCGGACTTGGACTCGACCAGTCCGCGGGCACGCGGAGCTTTCTTGGCGGACTTGGAGTCGTGCCCGGACGAACACAAGCCCTACTTTCTTCGCCAGTACGCAAATCAAGTGGAGAACAAGCTGGCGTTGGAAACGGAGTAAGGGATTCAAGCGGGTCCCAACCGTTGGGCGCCTAGCCCGGATTTCTCACCAGGGGCCGTGATGATCGCGGAGGATTTTGGCCCCGTGTGTACACGGGGCCAAAAGACCCGCGAGGGCGCGGCCAGCGCAGTCCGCCATCGGCACGATCATCGACATCGCGGTCAAACTAGTGAAACCCAAG
>JAKZRQ010000040.1:0-6515 GCA_047518105.1 Pseudomonadales bacterium
TTCGTTGATGAGACGGGCATTGCAGTGCCGCGCCGGGAACGGGAGCTCTACGCCACGCTTGAGGAGAGCGTCCATCCGGTTCGCGCCCCCGGCGGCGGCGCCTTCCATCCGAAAGTGTGGCTGGCCCGATTCACTTCCGGCGACGAACGCGCAGAGACCCGGCTTCGTTTGGCCGTGCTTTCCCGGAATCTCACGTTTGATCGCTCTTGGGATGTGGCACTGGCGAGCGAGGCGACACCGGGGCGGAGACGGTTTGCCAGTTCCGGGCCACTTGGCAGATTCACTGCCGAACTCGCCAAGTTGTGCACGACCCCGTTGCCGCAGGAACTGGCCGAGCAAGTTGAAGGCTTGTCCGAGGAAGTCGCTCGGACTGCGTTCCCTTCGCCGGAGGGTTTTTCGGACGCGCCGATTGCGTTTCATACAGTGGGTCTAGGCCGGTCAAAACGATGGGCACCGAAAATCTCAAATGGGCGGAACGTTCTTGCCGTTTCACCCTTCGTCAAGGGTGGTGCCCTCGATGCGATCCGCGACCTCGGCCGGGGCGAGAGACGACTCATCAGCCGCCGAGAGGAACTCGACGCGTTGTCCGAGGCTGCGCTAACACCCTGGAGTGAGGTGCGAGTGCTGACGGACGCGGTATCGGATGAGAGCGACGACGAGAGCTCTCGGCGTCCCTCGGGGCTGCACGCCAAGATCGTGGGCGTCGAACACGGTTGGAACGTGACCTGGTTCGTCGGCTCGGCGAACCTAACCAACTCGGCGTTGAACGGGCGCAACGTCGAGGTCATGGCGGAAATCATCGGTCGGAAGAGCAGGGTTGGCATAACGAAGTTTCTCGATGGATTCGATGAACTGTGCGAGACCTACCGGGCTTCGGATGAACAATCGATCGAAGAAGAGGAAGATCACGCGGCCGAGCAAGTTCTCGAACGGGCCGTGCATGCGGTCGTGCAGGCGGACCTGCAGATCGCCTGCAGGCCGATTGAGGACTTGTGGGAATGGCGTCTGGATGGTCGGGTAGCGCTCCCCGATGGCGTTGCCGTCCGAGTTTGGCCGGTTTCGGTGAGTGAATATCGAGCGGTCCCGCTGAACCCACCGGTTTCCTTGGCCCTGCCAATGTCCAGGTTGACCGCATTCGCGGCATTCCATCTGACGGTCGACAGGGCCAGCGTGGAAGACAAGCGATTAGCGCTGAAGCTGCCGATGCATGGAGTGCCTGAAGAACGAACGGCCCAGATTCTGCGGTCATTGATCGACAGCCCCGAGCGCTTGCTGGCGTTCCTCCGCGCACTGCTTGGCGGCTTGGAAGGACTCCCGGACATGGTGGACGGGGATGCCATCGAGTCTGGCGGTGCGCCGTGGCAGTCGGGCTTGGAGGCGGAGACACTGCTGGAGGACATGCTGCGTGCCGCTTCGAGGGATCCCGAACGTCTTGAGACCGTCCGCAGGTTGATCGCGGACCTCCGCAGTACCCAGGAAGGTCGCCGCATCGTGCCCGATGGGTTGTACGCGGTTTGGCGGGCCGTGGAGACCGCGCTAGGACCCGGCGAGAGCCAACGATGAGACGGCCGGACTCGTCGCAGATCCTCAAACCGCTGAAGCCGTTTCAGCGGCGGACGGTGGACCATGCGTTCCATCGCCTCTTCAGGGCAGAGGACAGCACGGCGCGTTTCCTTGTTGCGGACGAAGTCGGCCTGGGCAAGACGCTGGTGGCGCGTGGCGTGATCGCCCGCACGATCGAGCATCTCTGGGACAGTGTCGGGCGGATCGACATCGTCTACGTCTGCAGCAACTCCAACATTGCCCGCTCGAACCTCCAGAAGCTCCAGGTAGGGGGTGGTGCCGAGCGTTCCTTCGCGACTCGCTTGACCATGCTCGCGACGGAACTCGCCAAGGGCGACGGAACAAGCCTGTCCACGAGCAAGCTCAACTTCGTGAGCTTCACGCCCGGCACGTCGTTCAATCTGCGCAGCAGCGGAGGTCGCGTCGATGAGCGGGTCGTATTGTTTCATCTGCTGAAAGAGCGCGTGGGTCGCCATACCGGTCTGGCAAACCTGTTGCAGATGGGCGTGCGCAAGGACAGGTGGCGGTGGCTGGTTCGGCAGCAGACCCCCCTCGATTCGGAAATTCGGAAAAGTTTCTTGGAGTCGTTTTCGCAGTCGGGGCTGAACGTCGAACTCGACGACCTCATCGACGACTGTTTTCACCGCTATCGCAGAACTTGGCCGGACGATGCTCATCGGCGGCGGAGGGACTTGGTGGGCAAACTCCGCACCCTGTTGGCCAAGGCATGCGTCAGAGCCTTGGAGCCCGACCTCGTCATCCTGGATGAATTTCAGCGCTTCAGAACGCTCCTCGAATCTTCCGTTGCGGACACGGCGGTCGAATTGGCGCAATCGTTGTTCAACGCCGTTACACCGGAAGGCGAGCCGGTTCGAACGCTGTTGTTGTCCGCGACGCCATACAAGCTGTATACGGCGGACGCGGAGATTGAGCGGGAGGATCACTATCAGGACTTCATCGCGACCACGCGATTCCTGTTCAAGGAAGACGAAACTCGTGTGGGCAGGTTGCAGCATGACATCGCGCGATTCGGTGCCGCTCTCAAGGCGGCCGCCGCCGGCGGGTCGGGCGAGGATTTGACTGCGGCGAAGCAGCGAGTCCAGGACGGGCTGCGCAGCGTGATGGCGCGTACGGAACGAGTTGCCGCGACCGTCGGGGGAGACTCGATGGTCGAAGATGGCACGGGCACGGCGACACCGACGGCTGCGGACGTGCGGCAGTACCTATACGCCGATGCGCTTTTCCGCGCCGTGGGCGAGGGCGATCCCATGCCGTATTGGAAGTCGGCGTCCTACCTTGCGCATTTCATGCACGGGTACCGGTTCAATCAGCGTCTCGCGGAGAAGCTCGAGGAGTCGCCAGAGGATGTCCGCGATGTGGTCCGAGCCCACTCGACGGCCTTGCTGCGCGGGCAGGATCTGGAGGCGTGGCGGGCGATCGACCCGGCAAACGCCAAACTCCGAGACATCGCCTCCGATCTCCTTGATGGTGGTCTCTCGCAGATCCTTTGGATCCCGCCGACCGTGCCCTACTGGGAACTCGAAGGACCGTTCGCCGGACTAGGGAAGGTGACCAAGACACTGCTGTTCTCGGCTTGGAACGTGGTTCCGGAAGTCGTGAGCGGGATCCTCAGCTACGAAGCGGAGCGGCGCATGGTCGAGGGGAGCCGCGTCAGGAGCTACGAGAATCCGGAGACGCAGCAAGGGCGGCTTCTGCGACTCAACAGTGCGCCGAGATCGCGCCATCGGCTCTTCCTTCTTCTTCTGCCCTGCGTCCCTCTCGCCGATATTCATCCCCTGACGGCTCTCGCATCGGACGCGGGGGATCCCCGTCCTTGGGTTCGCGCCCGCATCGCCGAGCTGATGGAGGCGCTGCCGGACCCGCAGGATGGGCAGGAAGACGAACGGTGGGAGTGGGCAGCGCCACTCTTGCTCGACCCCGGGTTGCGCGACTTTCTGATGGAATGGCGGGACGATGGGGAGCTTCCCCATCCGAACCCGGAGCACTTCCGGGACTATGTCGACGACTTGGTTGCTTTGGACGCGAACGATCTCGGTCGACGACCGGCAAGGCTGCTTGACCTGCTTGCGGACCTCGCGCTGGGATCGCCAGCCATTCTCGCAGCCCGCAGTTCGGCCATGTCGAACGTGGGGATGCGTACCCGCCGACGTGTGGCGGTGGACGTGGCGGAGGCCTTCTGGCATCTCTTCAACCGCCCCGCCGTGATCTCGCTGCTCACGCGTCTCGACGCTGGTTCGGATGATGGTAGGTATTGGCGCGCGGTGCTCCGCTATTGCCAACAGGGCAACCTTCAAGCCGTGCTCGATGAGCAGTGGCACCTGCTATGGGAGCAGAACGCCTGGGACGACGAGACCGATCGAGACTCGGTGGCCAAGTCCTGCGCCAAGCTACTTGCGGAATCCGTGAGACCCAAGCCGTCACGGGTTCACGCACGGCTGTTCGACGGCTTGCTGGAGGGGACATCCTCTGCCACCAAGGAAAAGCGCATCCGGACGATTTTCGCGCTGCGGTATGGGACCACTGCGACGGACGAGGTCGAGGGTGGGGGTGAACAACGCGTGGCCCAGGACGTCGTGCGCGGCGCCTTCAACAGTCCATTCCGGCCATTCGTACTCGCGAGCACGTCCATCGGTCAGGAAGGGCTTGACTTCCACCCTTGGTGTCACCGGATCGTGCACTGGGATCTGCCGGGGAATCCCGTCGACTTGGAGCAACGGGAAGGGCGCGTCCACCGGTACAAGGGGCACGCGGTTCGCCGCAACGTCGCCGGGCAGTGGCGCGACGCGGCGGTACGGAGTTGGCGCCAAGGTGACGACCTCTGGCAACGGCTTTTCGAGGTCGCGGAGAATGCTGCGCGAGAGGCCCACGAAAGCGATCTCGTTCCGTGCTGGATCGCACACGGGAACTGTCGCGTGGAAAGGCGGGTGCCCCTCTTGCCGTACACGAGGGAGAAGTCGGCATTCGAGCGCCTGAAGCGCCAACTCGCAGCCTACCGCGTCGTCTTCGGCCAGCCGCGTCAAGAAGAGCTTCTTAGTCTGCTTGACCAGTCAGGATTGTCGGACGGACAGTTGCGAAACTGGGCGATCGACCTTTCGCCGCCTGGGTGACCTGCTTAGATTGCTATCGTAGTGTGACGAATTTTGAATCCTTACGTGAGTTACGTGAGTAATGTGTCCGTCTGACCCACTACGCGCCATTACGCGCCAGAGATCTCGTTGCGGACCATGAGCATGGGACGACCGTCGCGGCCCTTTTTTTGGGGAATTATATGGCTGACTACAAAACGCCCATGATGCCCCATTCTGGTGCATTCTGAACACAAGGCGGCTTGACTTCCCTTCCCTGCGCGGCTAGCGTCGATTTCGTTCCTCCGTCGTCCCGCCCAGCGATCCGGCGGGGGAGTAGCTACCCCGGCGTCGAGTTCCGGGGTTTCCACGTAGCCGAAGTGGCGGAATCTGGTAGACGTGCGTTGATTCTTCGATAGGCACGGTTGTATGGTGGCGACCAGTGGATTTCTCACGGAGGGCCATTATGGAAGCAAGCCAGATCATCCGTGAAATTGTGAGCGAGTTCCGGCAAGTCGTGGAGCCCGAACTACGCCGAACGAGACCGCCCGGGAGCACGAAGTACACGACACAGATTCTCACTGGTCTGTGTCGGGTTGGGCAGCGCTTGGGCTACTCCGCCTACGCGGCCAAAGTGACCGACGAACACCGGGACGGCCCGGAATGGCTCTACGACACGACGTGGTTGGAATTGGACGACGCGGGACGCATGAAGTCGATCCCCTTGGTTGCCGAGTGCGAATGGGGGAGCCAAGGCTTATCCGAGGACGACCTTCAAAAGCTACTCGTGGCCCGAGCGACGCTTCGAGTCATGGTGTACAACCAGAAAAGAATGCTCGCCCACCGTCTGCTGGAGTGGTTGGAGGTTTGTCCGGACGCGCACGGAGACACCTACCTGTTGATCGCCTATACCGAAGACGATGGGGGCTGTCGGTTCGAGTTCGAGGAAGTCCACGGTGCGGAGCCGGGGCTGCAACCAAGATCATCAAGATTGTCATAGGTGCGATCTTTTCAAACTAATACAACTACCAGTTTCTCCGCTAACGGATATCCAAGACTAAATAGGGGAATTATATACTTGGCTACCCACGCGGAAGACCCTTGCCATCGGCTTGGGCGTGATCTAGGGTGCGACCTTCGGACATTGGCGGACCAAACCATGACACGCATCCGTACTCGGCGTACCTTGTCCGTGATGGATAACAACGAGTGGTTCGACACATGTGCCACCACGCCTGAGGAAGCTCTACGCCAGTTTGCCGCACACAAGAGTTGGCAATGGACTCCCGGTGGATGGGTGTCGGAAGACAAGCGTTTCCCAATGCAGCTTGAATACACCGTGGCCTATCGACAATTCCGAAATGTACCGGAAGCGGGCAAGCCCGATGGCCATTGGATCGAGATTCAAGCTGATCGAGCGGGGATGATAGGTCCGAGGGGGGTCCACTAGACGATAGCCAGCATACCTGCTAGCTGGTGGACGGGATGACGGTCGGGGGATTGGCCTCGCCCCGGACCATCTTCCGCGCCAGAGTGATCTCTTCAACAAGCCGACCCTCGGCGTCATCTATTCGCTTGACGAGTCGGTCTTCCGTCCCCTTCAAGTCGTCCTTAGTGGCGAGATTGGCGATCATTCGTTCCAGCTTGTCCATGTGTTCCTCCAACGACTTGATGCGTCGTTCGAGGATCTTCGACTTCCCCGCCGAACCTGCCTTGGGGCTCGAAGAACGATGTCGCTGAACGCTTGTCGGTGCTGCAGGCGCAATCCACCTTCAGGATCCATGGACTCGGAGACGGCAACGTATCTTGCGGCCGACCTGCGGTAGGCATGTAGGAAGACGTCGCGGAGCAGTTCGACGCGGTTGA
>JAKZRQ010000041.1:0-15392 GCA_047518105.1 Pseudomonadales bacterium
CGGCTGTTTCGGGGTGTCTGAGCGTCCCGAGCCTCAACTCCAACTCCGTACGCGCAGTCCTTCGAATGCCGAAAAGTCCTTGGTATTGGCCGTAACCAGGATCAACCCGTTCACTTGGGCGATTGCCGCGATCCGACCGTCGACGAAGGGTGGGGTCCGGCCGGCGGCGGAGAGTCGTCCGCGCTCGATCGCATGCCAGTCCGCCGCTTGCTGGTCGTAGCCGAGTATTGGGAAATTCTGCAGGACCACGTCCTCGATGTAGCGTCTGACGGCGTCCCTGCGCCGGGATGGCGGGAGCCGGACGCAACCGAAGCGAAGCTCGTGCCAGACGGGCGAGGGGATGGCAATCTCCGCATCGTGGTCTCGCAGGCGGCGCATGATGCGCGCGTTCGGTCGCGGCCTCAGCGGTTCCGAAACCACGTTCGTATCCAGCACGTATTCCAGGCTCACAGGGAAACGTCGCGTCCGGGTGTCTCGGCGCGCGCACCCCCGAACAGCACGTCGGGATCGAGGTCGAGATCGACGAGTTCGACGCCGCGTGCAAAATCCTCAAACGACTTGGCGAAACCCCGCCGTTTGGCGAGCAGTCGGTCGAACTCGCGACGACCGACCAGGATCGCGACCGGAGCGCCGCGGCGGGTGAGTTCGATGGCCTTGCCGCGTTCGGCCTCGCGCACCAGCGACGGCAGGTTGCGGCGCGCGTCGGCAATGGAAAAGCGGTCCATCACGCGCTCCTGTATGTCCATTGAGATGTACATGATACGGGGCTGGCGTTGTTCGGTACAGGGACTCCGCGATCTCGGCCACTACCGGTGGTCCGCTTCGAGGGCCGAACCGAATCCGAGCCTGGTCGGCCGCCGGGACGCGGCAAGCGGTACCGGCTGCGCGGCGCGGAGGCGCCGGTGTGCAGGGCGTTCGACGGCACGGTGACGGTGCTGCGCGACGGCAAGGGAGTTGCGGGCGCGGCTGCTCGCGGCGCGGAGGTGCCGGTGGAGGACGAGAAGACCGTTGTCGGACGCGTGGAACGGGCCAAGGCGGAGCAGCGGTCGCGGTCGACCTGCAAGCCGCGGTCGGACCATCCCTGGCGGCGGCCGTTCAAGGCGGAGGCGGCGGGAACGGCGGCCGGATGAGGACGCTGGGTCACGCCCGCCCCTTGGCTTCGCTCCCCACGCCCAAGGGGCGCGGGACCGCCGGGAGGTCCTTGCGGATTCCCCGGTGTCTTCGCGGGCGCCTCGGATCGGAACAGGACGGCAGGCATGCAAAGGGGACATTTCTGCTTTGGAGAAGAGGGGACATTTCTGCTTTGCGTTGACACGTGGTAAATTGACGTTGACACCATGGGTGGGCGTAGGCACACTTCTGCGTCCATTTTTATAAGTCCCGGAGGGGTTCCCGAGCGGCCAAAGGGATCAGACTGTAAATCTGACGGCTAAGCCTTCGTAGGTTCGAATCCTACCCCCTCCACCAGCGGAGAGGCCTTAGGCGGGAGGCTGGCTTGGATTGGAAGCCGTGCAGTGGCGATGTCGCTAGTGCAGCGGGTATGGTTCAGTGGTAGAACCTCAGCCTTCCAAGCTGATGGCGCGGGTTCGATTCCCGCTACCCGCTCCAGCCGTGTCCGATTCAGTCGATCAGTCTCGGCCGGTAGGTACGCCTGACACCACCAAGTGGAGCCTCTGATCGCTCACATAGCTCAGTCGGTAGAGCACGTCCTTGGTAAGGACGAGGTCATCGGTTCGAATCCGATTGTGAGCACCATTGAACCTTCACGGTTGATTCGCCGTCAGAACTCGACGGTGGTACCGGCGTAGTAACCGCGGCACTCGTGACAGACGCGTTTGAGAAGAGCTAAGGAGACCGTCGCTACATGGCCAAAGAGAGATTCGAGCGCACCAAGCCGCACATCAATGTCGGCACCATTGGACACGTGGACCACGGAAAGACCACGCTGACGGCGGCGATGACCAAGGTCTGTGCCGCACGCCAGGGCGGGGAAATCAAGCAGTTCGATGAGATCGACAACGCACCGGAGGAGCGCGCACGCGGCATCACCATTGCCACGACCCACGTGGAGTACGAGAGCGAGCATCGGCACTACGCCCACGTGGACTGTCCGGGGCATGCCGACTACGTCAAGAACATGATCACCGGTGCGGCGCAGATGGACGGCGCCATCCTGGTGGTTTCCGCCGTCGACGGTCCCATGCCGCAAACGCGTGAGCACGTGCTGCTGGCCAGCCAGGTCGGCGTCGAGCGGATGGTGGTCTACATGAACAAGGTGGACCAACTCGACGAGGCCGAGCGGGACGAGTTCGTCGAACTGGTGACCCTGGATATCCAGGAGATTCTGACTCAGTACGGTTTCCCCGAAGACACCCCCATCGTCGTCGGCAGCGCGCTTCAGGCACTCGAAGGCGACACCTCCGAGCTTGGCGAAGGCAGCGTCCTCAAGCTGATCGAGACCTTGGACGAGTACGTTCCGGAGCCGGAGCGGCCCGTCGACCAACCGTTCCTCATGCCCATCGAGGATGTGTTCTCGATCTCCGGGCGCGGCACCGTGGTCACCGGTCGGATCGACCGCGGAATCGTGAAAGTCGGCGACAATCTCGAGATCGTCGGCATCAAGGAAACCCAGACCACCACCTGCACCGGCGTGGAGATGTTCCGCAAACTCCTCGACGAAGGCCGTGCCGGGGAGAACGTCGGCGTCCTGCTGCGCGGGACGAAACGGGACGAGGTGGGGCGGGGCCAGGTCCTTGCCCGGCCGGGCAGCATCACGCCGCACACCCAGTTCCAGGCCGAGGTGTACGTCCTTTCGAAGGACGAAGGTGGCCGCCACACCCCGTTCTTCAAGGGCTATCGTCCGCAATTCTATTTCCGGACCACGGACGTCACGGGCAGCGTGGACTTGCCCGAGGATGTCGAGATGGTCATGCCGGGGGACAACATCAAAGTTGAAGCCACGTTGATCAGTCCCATTGCCATGGACGAAGGATTGCGCTTCGCCATTCGCGAGGGCGGCCGCACCGTCGGCGCCGGCGTCGTGACGAGCATCATCGGGTAATCGACACACGGACGCACGCAACGGTCGGATGAGCACCAGGCCAGTAGCTCAATGGGTAGAGCAGCGGTCTCCAAAACCGCAGGTTGGGGGTTCGAAGCCCTCCTGGCCTGCCACCGGCAACATGATAGACAGGTAGGCAGAGGTAGGGACATGCAGGACAAGCGGTACTGACTGAATGGCCAATGCAAGTCATTCCTCGGAGGGGGCGGGCTACATCCTCGATTGGGTGAAATGGATCGCCGTCGCGGTGCTCGTAGTCGCTGGCGTGGTTGGCAACTGGTACTTCGGGGATCGGTCGCTGTTGATCCGCGCGCTCGCGCTGGTGGCCGTCGGCCTGGTTGCCGGGTTCGTCGCCCTGCAGACGGAACGCGGTCAGCGGGTATGGAACCTGGCGCGCGACGCGCGCATGGAGCTTAGGCGCGTCGTTTGGCCGGATCGCCAGACGACGACCAACACCACGGGTATCGTGCTGGTCCTGATTCTCCTGTTCGCGCTGATTCTCTGGGGTCTGGATTCGTTGTTGAGCTGGCTCGTAAAAGGGATCATCGGGTAGCGGCATGTCTGAACCGAACACTGCAATGCGCTGGTACGTCGTCCACGCCTATTCCGGCTTCGAGAAGGCCGTGGCGCGCTCCCTCAGGGAACGCATCGAGCTGTCGGAGCTCAAGGAACACTTCGACGAGGTGCTGGTGCCCACCGAGGAGGTGGTGGAAATGCGCGCGGGTCAAAAGCGCCGCAGCGAGCGCAAGTTCTTCCCCGGATACGTTCTCGTGCACATGGCGCTCAACGACAACACTTGGCACTTGGTCAAGGAAACGCCCCGGGTGATGGGATTCATCGGGGGCAAGGCAGACGCCCCGGCACCGCTTTCGGAGGCGGAGGCGAAGGCGATACTCGCCCGCGTCCAGGAGGGCAGCGACAAGGCGACGCCGAAGACCGTGTTCGAGCCGGGCGAGTTGGTTCGTGTGATCGACGGGCCGTTCAACGATTTCAACGGTGTCGTCGAGGAAGTCAACTACGAGAAGAGCCGGATGGTCGTGGGCGTGACCATCTTCGGTCGATCGACACCGGTGGAACTGGACTTCTCCCAAGTGGAGAAGGGATAGCGGGTGAGGAACCGGGCCGCTGACAACGTATCGCCGAGGTTTGGCAGGCCGAGCCGGGCAAACCAGGCAGACCGGGTCACCGGGCAATTTGAGCAACAGCGCACAACTTGGGCAACTTAGGCAACTTAGGCAACTTAGGATAGACGCACGAAATGGCAAAGAAAGTTGCCGTGTACATCAAGCTTCAAGTGCCGGCGGGACAAGCGAACCCGAGTCCGCCGGTAGGACCCGCGCTTGGCCAGCACGGCGTCAACATCATGGCGTTCTGCAAGGCGTTCAACGCCGAGACGCAGCGCCAGGAGGCCGGCTTGCCCCTGCCCGTGGTCATCACCGTCTACAGCGACCGTTCGTTCACCTTCATCACCAAGACGCCGCCGGCGTCCGTGCTGCTACGCAAGGCCGCGAACATCGACAAGGGCTCTGGAAATCCCAACACGGAAAAGAAAGGCCAGGTCACGCGGGCCCAGCTCGAGGAAATCGCGCGGCTCAAGATGCCGGATCTCACGGCTGCAGACCTCGACGCGGCGGTGCGTACGATCGCCGGGAGCGCGCGCAGCGCGGGCATCGAAGTGGATCCGGCGGCGTTGCTTCCCCAGGATCAGACGGGCGACCGCCAAGGCACGGCATCGGCGTAGAGAGGGTGATTGATGGCTAAGACGAGCAAACGCATGCGCGCGATCAACGAGAAAGTGGATCGGGCGAGGATCTACCCGGTCGAAGAAGCCGTGACCCTGCTCAAGGAGCTCTCGAAGACCGGCTTCGCCGAGTCCATCGACGTGTCCGTCAATCTGGCCGTGGATCCGAGGAAGTCCGATCAAACCGTGCGCGGCGCGACGACCTTGCCGCACGGCTCCGGCAAGACCGTGCGCGTGGCGGTCTTCACCCAAGGCGAAAACGCGGACAAGGCGACCGCCGCTGGCGCGGACGCCGTTGGCTTGGAAGACCTGGCTGATCGCTTCAAGGGCGGCGAGTTGGACTTCGACGTGGTCATCGCGAGTCCGGACGCCATGCGCGTGGTCGGACCGCTCGGTCGACTGCTAGGACCGCGCGGACTCATGCCGAATCCCAAGACGGGAACCGTTGCCGCCGACGTCGAGACAGCGGTCAAGAACGCCAAGGCGGGCCAAGTGCAGTTCCGCGCCGACCGTGGCGGGATCGTTCATGGCAGCGTCGGCACCGTGGGTTTCGAGCCGAGCCAAGTCAAGGAGAACCTCGAGGCGCTGATTGGCGACCTCAAGAAGGCACGACCGGCTTCGTCCAAGGGCCACTACCTGCAGAAAATCACGCTGTCGACCACCATGGGCCCCGGCATCCGCGTCGACGAATCCTCGCTCGGCGGCTAACTCGGAAGACTACTCAGATGGCTTTGCAACTCGAACAGAAGCAAGGAATCGTCGCGGACGTGAACGCGGTGGCGGGCAACGCCTTGTCGGCGGTTGTGGCCGACCATCGGGGCGTGACCGTGGCCCAGATGACGGACCTTCGCCGTCGTGCCCGGGAATCCGGGGTCTACCTGCGGGTGGTGCGGAACACGCTGCTCAAGCGTGCGGTGGTCGGCACCGAGTTCGAATGCTTGACCGAGGTTGCCTTCGGCCCCACCATGCTGGCGTTCTCCAACGACGACCCGGGATCCGCAGCGCGACTGTTGAAAGACGCCGCGTCCAAGATCCGCGAACTCGATGTCAAGGCCGTGGCCATCGGCGGCCAGCTTCTGCCGGCGGACGCCATCGACCGGGTGGCGTCCTTGCCTACGCGGGACCAGGCCCTCGGCACGTTGATGTCCGTTATGCAGGCGCCCGTTGCCAAACTGGCGCGAACCCTGATGGAAGTACCTGGCAAGCTGACGCGAACGCTTGATGCGGTCCGACAGCACAAGGAAGCCCAAACCACCTAAGCTGCGAAACAGACAACCGAATTACCGAAAACCAGTTGAGGAGACAACCGTTATGGCCTTGTCCAAAGACGATATCTTGAATGCCATCGCCGATATGAGCGTCATGGAAGTCGTGGATCTCGTCCAGTCGATGGAGGAGAAATTCGGCGTCACTGCGGCAGCGCCGGTGGCGGTTGCGCCGGTTGGCGCGCCCGGCGGCGCCGAACAGGCGGACGATGCCGAGGAGCAGACGGAGTTCACTGTCTTGCTTGCCGGCGTTGGCGAGAAGAAGGTGAATGTCATCAAGGCAGTCCGCGCCATTACCGGTCTTGGCCTGAAAGAAGCCAAGACCCTGGTCGACGAAGCGCCTTCGCCGATCAAGGAAGGCATCGGCAAGGACGAATCGGAGGAGATAAGGAAGCAGTTGGAAGAAGCGGGCGCGTCCGTGGAAGTCAAGTAGATCACGGCCGCGCGATTTGAATCGAGTCTTCTGGCCGGTGCCGAGCGCGCCGGCCCGAGGCCGTCCGGTACGCTGGACGAACGCATGGGGCTGGCTCCGTGCGCACGGCGAGTGCGCGCGCGGAGCCGGCCTTGCGTCGTTGCCGCGACCGGCCTTGGCTCGGGTACGCGTCGAACATTGTTCTTCGCGCCCGAACGACTGCACGACGCGACCGTCGGGTTCGCGTCGTGTCGCTTGTAGAGCATAGCACCCACCAACCGAACGACTGGAATTTCGAATGGCTTACAGCTTCACTGAAAAAAAGCGAATCCGGAAAGACTTCGGCAAACTGCCGGAGGCCATGGAGATCCCCTACCTGTTGTCCATCCAGGTAGATTCCTACGCGAAGTTCCTGCAACGCGACGTCCGGGCGTCCAGACGTCACATCGTTGGGCTGCACGCTGCCTTCCGATCCGTGTTTCCCATCGTCAGCTTCAACGGCAACGCGGCGCTCGAGTACGTGGACTACCGGCTAGGCGAACCGCCGTTCGACGTGCGGGAATGCGTCGTTCGAACGCTCACCTACGCTGCTCCCCTGCGGGTCCGCGTTCAACTGATCATCTACGACCGCGAGTCGTCCAACAAGGCCGTCAAGGCGGTGAAGGAACAAGAGGTCTACATGGGCGAGATTCCGCTCATGACCGAGAACGGCACCTTCATCATCAACGGCACCGAGCGCGTGGTTGTTTCGCAACTGCACCGCTCGCCTGGCGTCTTCTTCGATCACGACAAGGGCAAGACCCACTCTTCAGGCAAGATCCTCTACAACGCGCGCATCATTCCAGATCGCGGTTCCTGGCTTGACTTCGAATTCGATCCCAAGGACGGCGTCTTCGTGCGCATCGACCGCAAGCGCAAGTTGCCGGCAACGATCATTCTGCACGCGCTCGGCTACACCTCCGAGGAGATCCTCGGAATGTTCTTCGAGAAGAACGTCTTCCACGTCAAGAAAGGCGGCTTCTCCATGGACCTCATTCCGGAACGCCTGCGCGGCGATGTCGCCACGTTCGACATCCGGGCGTCCGACGGCAATATGCTCGTGGAGGTCGGCCGACGGATCACGGCACGCCATGTGCGGCTGCTCGAGCGATCCGGATTGCGTCGCCTCGACGTGCCCCGCGACTACCTTCTCGAACGCGTCATCGCCCGCGACGTGGTCGACAAGGCGACCGGAGAAATCTTCGTTCCCTGCAACACCCCGATCAGCGACGAGATTCTCGACAAGCTGACCGAGGCGGGCGTCAAGAAGATCGAGACGATCTTCACCAACGATCTCGACTGCGGCCCCTTCATTTCCGATACGCTCGCCATCGACGTGACCAGCAACCGATTGGAAGCGCTGGTCGAAATCTACCGCATGATGCGCCCCGGCGAACCGCCAACCAAGGAAGCTGCGGAAAACCTGTTCAACAACCTGTTCTTCACGCCGGAACGGTACGATCTGTCCGCAGTGGGACGGATGAAGTTCAACCGCCGCCTTGGCAGGAGTCGGATCACCGGTTCGGGCACATTGGCCAACCGGGACATCATCGATGTCCTGCGCACCTTGATCGCGATCCGCAACGGCAAGGGTTCGGTGGACGATATCGATCACCTCGGCAACCGGCGGGTGAAATCCGTTGGCGAGATGGCCGAGAAGCAATTCCGCGTCGGTCTGATCCGGGTCGAGCGCGCGGTCAAGGAGCGCTTGTCGCTGGCCGAGTCGGAAGGCTTGATGCCGCAGGACATGATCAACGCCAAGCCGGTGGCGGCCGCGATCAAGGAATTCTTCGGTTCGAGCCAGCTATCGCAGTTCATGGACCAGACGAACCCGCTGTCCGAGGTCACCAACAAACGCCGGGTGTCGGCCTTGGGCCCTGGCGGCCTGACCCGCGAACGGGCGGGCTTCGAAGTCCGCGACGTCCACCCGACGCACTATGGCCGGATTTGCCCCATCGAGACCCCGGAGGGGCCCAACATCGGCCTGATCAACTCGTTGGCGGCGTACGCCCGCACGAACCAGTACGGCTTCCTTGAGACGCCCTACCGAAAGGTCGTCGACGGCTGCGTAACGGACGAGATCGAATACCTGTCCGCGATCGACGAATCCCAATTCGTCATCGCCCAGGCGAACTCCGCGTTCGACGCCTCGCGACGGTTCGTAGAGGAACTCGTGGATGTCCGGCATCAAAACGAATTCACCAAGATGTCGGGCGAGCACATCGACTACATGGATGTTTCGCCCAAGCAGCTCGTGTCCGTGGCGGCGGCGCTGATTCCGTTCCTGGAGCACGACGACGCCAACCGCGCGTTGATGGGTTCCAACATGCAGCGCCAGGCCGTGCCCACCATCCGTACCGAGAAGCCGCTGGTGGGAACCGGGATCGAACGCCATGTCGCGCGCGACTCCGGCGTCTGCGTGATCGCGTCCCGTGGCGGCGTGATCGATTCCGTGGATGCTGCGCGGATCGTGGTGCGGGTCGACGACGAGGAAATGACCGCGGGCGAAGCCGGCGTGGACATCTACAACCTGGTCAAGTTCACGCGTTCCAACCAGAACACGTGCATCAACCAGCGGCCCTTGGTCAAGGAGGGCGACAGGATCGCGGCCCGTGACATCCTCGCCGACGGCCCATCCGTGGACACCGGCGAGCTGGCGTTGGGCCAGAACATGCGCATCGCCTTCATGCCTTGGAACGGCTACAACTTCGAGGACTCGATCCTCATCTCCGAGCGCGTGGTCCAGGAAGACCGCTTCACCAGCGTGCACATCCAGGAACTGACCTGCAGTGCCAGGGATACCAAGCTCGGTCCGGAAGAGATCACCTGCGACATCCCCAACGTCGGCGAGTCGGCGTTGGCCAAGCTCGACGAGTCGGGAATCGTCTACGTCGGCGCGGAAGTCGCTCCGGGCGACATCCTGGTGGGCAAGGTGACGCCCAAGGGCGAAACCCAGTTGACGCCGGAAGAAAAGCTCTTGCGCGCGATCTTCGGCGAGAAGGCCTCCGATGTGAAGGACACCTCGTTGCGCGTTCCCACGGGGGTGCGCGGCACGGTGATCGATGTGCGCATCTTCACCCGCGACGGTTTGGAGAAGGACCAGCGCGCCCTGGATATCGAGCGCATGGAACTCGATCAGATCAGGAAGGATCTCGACGACGAGTACCGCATCGTGGAAGACGCGACCTATCAACGTCTGCGCGAGGCGTTGTCCGGCAGCGAGGCGGCCAGCGCCCCGGGTCTCACCGGCGGCGACGAGGTCGGCGACGCCTACCTCGACGGCTTGGCCAGGGACCAATGGTTCCGCATCCGCATGGCCGACGACGCCCTGAACGACCAGCTCGACAAGGCGGAGAAGCAGTTGCGGACGCGGCGCCGGGACCTCGACGCGACCTATGCCGACAAGAAGTCCAAGATCGAAGGTGGCGACGATCTGCGCCCGGGCGAGCTCAAGTTCGTCAAGGTGTATCTCGCCATCAAACGGCGCATTCAGCCCGGCGACAAGATGGCGGGCCGGCACGGCAACAAGGGCGTGATTTCGGTCATCATGCCGGTCGAAGACATGCCATTCGACAGCAACGGCGAACCTGTGGACATCGTCCTCAACCCGTTGGGCGTGCCATCGCGGATGAACGTCGGTCAGGTACTGGAGACCCACTTGGGTTGGGCTGCCAAGGGGGTTGGCGAGAAGATCGGCAAACTGCTGGACGCAGGCAGATCCTTGGCGATCGAGACGCGGGCCGCCGAGATGCGCACCTACCTCGACACGGTGTACGCCAACGGCGAGGGCGTGAACGGTCGCAGCGAGGACTTCGATTCGCTCTCCGACGCCGAGGTCGTGGAACTTGCAGGCAATCTCCGCGATGGCGTGCCGATCGCAACGCCAGTCTTCGACGGCGCCAAGGAAGAGGACATCAAACGCATGCTGGAGTTGGCCGGCCTGCCGACGAACGGACAAACCACGCTGTGGGACGGCCGTACCGGGGTTGAGTTCGATCGACCGGTGACGATCGGCTACATGTACATGCTCAAGCTCGACCACCTGGTGGAGGACAAGATGCATTGCCGGTCTACCGGTTCGTACAGTCTGGTGACGCAGCAGCCGCTGCAAGGCAAGGCGCAGTTCGGCGGCCAGCGGTTTGGCGAGATGGAAGTCTGGGCGCTGGAGGCGTACGGCGCTTCCTACACGCTCCAGGAGGTCCTCACGGTCAAGTCCGACGATGTTGCGGGACGTACCAAGATGTACAAGAACATTGTGGACGGGAATTTCGAGATGGAGCCGGGCATGCCGGAGTCCTTCAACGTCCTCGTCAAGGAAATCCGGTCGCTCGGCATCGACATCGAATTGCAGAGCGAGTGACGACTTGGCGCAAGGCGCAAGTACAGGGCGAAAAGGGCGACAAAGACAAGGAAGGGAGACATGAAAGACCTACTCAATCTGCTCAGAGGCCAAGGCGCACCGGACGAGTTCGACAGTTTGCGGATCGGACTCGCCTCGCCGGACATGATCCGTTCGTGGTCCTTTGGCGAGGTCAAGAAGCCCGAGACCATCAACTACCGCACGCTGAAGCCGGAGCGCGACGGTCTCTTCTGCGCGCGCATCTTCGGGCCGTCGAAGGACTACGAATGTCTTTGCGGCAAGTACAAGCGCCTGAAGCACCGCGGTGTGATCTGCGAGAAGTGCGGCGTCGAGGTGACCTTGTCGAAGGTTCGACGCGAACGCATGGGCCATGTCGAGTTGGCGAGCCCGGTGGCTCATATCTGGTTCCTGAAGTCTCTGCCTTCGCGTGTCGGCCTATTGCTCGACATGACTCTGCGGGACATCGAGCGCGTACTCTATTTCGAGTCCTTCGTGGTGATCGATCCGGGGTTGACGGAACTCAACGCCGGTCAACTGCTGACCGACGAGGAGTACTACGCGTGCATCGAGGAGCACGGCGATGATTTCGTCGCCAAGATGGGCGCTGAAGCCATCCTCGAACTGTTGCTGGCAATCGACGTCCATGCCGAAATCGCGAAACTGCGCATCGAGATTCCCGAGACCAACTCCGAGACCAAGATCAAGAAGCTCTCGAAGCGCCTCAAGTTGATGGAGGCGTTCGACCAGTCGGGCAACCGGCCCGAGTGGATGATCATGACCGTGCTGCCGGTGCTGCCACCGGATCTTCGCCCGCTTGTCCCCCTGGACGGAGGTCGTTTCGCGACGTCGGATTTGAACGATCTGTACCGTCGCGTCATCAATCGCAACAACCGGTTGAAGCGCCTGCTCGATCTCAATGCGCCCGACATCATCGTGCGCAACGAGAAGCGCATGCTGCAGGAGGCCGTGGATGCCCTGCTCGACAACGGTCGACGCGGCCGCGCCATCACCGGCACCAACCGGAGACCGCTCAAGTCGCTGGCGGACATGATCAAGGGCAAGCAAGGCCGCTTCCGCCAGAACCTGCTTGGCAAGCGCGTCGACTATTCCGGGCGGACCGTGATCGTGGTCGGACCCACGCTCAAGCTGCACCAGTGCGGACTGCCGAAGAAGATGGCGCTCGAACTGTTCAAGCCGTTCATCTTCGGCAAGCTCGAAACGCGCGGCTTGGCAACCACCATCAAGGCCGCGAAACGGATGGTCGAACGGGAGACCGCAGAGGTTTGGGACATTCTCGCGGAAGTCATCCGCGAGCATCCCGTGCTGCTGAATCGGGCGCCCACGCTGCATCGGCTTGGCATCCAAGCGTTCGAGCCCCTGCTCATCGAGGGCAACGCGATCCAGTTGCACCCCTTGGTGTGTGCGGCGTTCAACGCCGACTTCGACGGCGACACCATGTCGGTGCACATACCGCTGACGGTGGAAGCGCAACTCGAGGCGCGCGCCCTGATGATGGCCACCAACAACGTGCTGTCGCCCGCCAGCGGCGAACCCATCATCGTGCCGACCCACGATGTCGTGCTCGGGCTCTACTACATGACCCGGGAAAAGCTCGGGGTCGACGGCGAAGGAATCCGGTTCGCCGACATCAACGAGGCGAGTCGCGCATTCGCCACCGGCAAGGTCGACTTGCATGCGAAGGTCAAGGTTCGCATCCGCGAACTCGACGAGAACGGAAACGAGGTCACCTCTCTGGCCGACACCACGGTGGGCCGGGCCCTGCTCTACGATTTGGTCCCGAAGGCACTGCCCTTCAGGCTGATCAACCGGGCGTTGGATCGCCGGGCGATTTCGGCGTTGATCAACGCCTGCTACCGCAACGTCGGCCTCAAGGAGACCGTGGTTTTTGCCGACCAGCTCATGTACACGGGTTTTGCCTATTCCACGTCGTCGGGCGCGTCCATCGGCATCGAGGATTTTGTCATCCCCGAGAGCAAGGTAAGGATCATCGCCGAGGCCCGCACGGAAGTCGCGGAGATCGAGTCTCAGTACGATTCGGGCCTCGTGACCCAAGGCGAGAAGTACAACAAGGTGGTCGATATCTGGTCGCGCGCCGAGGGACTCGTCGCGCGGTCGATGATGGAAGGCATTTCGCGGGACACGGTGACCGGTCGGGACGGCGTCGAATACGATCAGGATTCGTTCAACTCGGTCTTCATCTACGCCGACTCGGGCGCGCGGGGCTCGCAGGCACAGATCCGGCAGCTTGCCGGCATGCGCGGGCTGATGACCCGACCGGACGGCACCATCATCGAGACGCCCATCACCGCGAACTTCCGCGAAGGACTGTCGGTCAACGAGTACTTCATCTCGACCCACGGTGCCCGCAAGGGTCTTGCGGACACGGCACTCAAGACCGCCAACTCAGGCTACCTGACCCGCCGCTTGGTCGACGTCGCGCAGGACCTCGTGGTGACCGCCGCCGACTGCGGCGCACAGGCCGGTCTGGTGGTGGCCGCCCTCATCGAGGGAGGCGACGTGGTCGAGGCGCTGTCGGCACGCGTGCTGGGGCGAGTTGTCGCGCGCCCCGTGTTGGACGTCGACGGCGAGAACGAGCTGATTCCAGCCGGTACCATGCTCGACGAGTCCTGGGTGGAACGCCTCGAACATTGGGGCATCGACGAGATCGAAGTGCGTTCGCCCATCACCTGCCGGACCCGCCACGGGGTCTGCACGGAGTGCTACGGGCGCGACCTTGCACGCGGACACAAGGTCAACGTTGGCGAAGCGGTTGGGGTGATCGCCGCACAATCGATTGGCGAGCCGGGCACGCAGTTGACCATGCGGACGTTCCACATTGGTGGCGCCGCGTCCCGGGCAACCGCCATCGACAACGTCCAGGTCAAGCACGGTGGTACGGTGCGCATGCACAACCTCAAGACCGTGCGCCGGGAATCGGGGGATCTGGTGGCGGTGTCGCGTTCAGGCGAAGTCGCCATCGTCGACGACCACGGACGCGAACGCGAACGCTACAAGCTGCCCTACGGCGCAGTCATCTCGGTGCCCGACGACGGGAGCGCCGAAGCCGGCCAGATCATCGCGCAGTGGGATCCGCACACCCACCCGATCATCACCGAAGTGGCTGGCAAGGTGGTCTTCGAGGACATGGAAGAGGGACTGTCGATCAATCGCCAGATGGACGAAATCACGGGCTTGTCGAGCATCACGGTGCTCGACCCGAAGGACCGACCGAGCGCGGGCAAGGACATGCGTCCGGGAGTCGGCCTGGTCGACGACTCGGGCGAAGCCATCAACCTTGCGGGTACCGACGTGCCCGCGCACTACTTCATGCCGAGCAATGCGATCCTGAACTGGGAGGACAAAGACCAGCTCGGCGTTGGCGACGTCATCGCACGGATTCCCCAGGAGGGCTCAAAGACCCGCGACATTACCGGTGGTCTGCCGCGGGTGGCCGATCTCTTCGAAGCGCGCCGCCCCAAGGAGCCGGCGATTCTCGCCGAGGCCTCGGGCACGGTTGGTTTCGGCAAGGAGACCAAGGGCAAGCGCCGCCTGGTGATCACTCCGGTGGACGGCAAGGCCTTCGAGACCCTGATTCCCAAGTGGCGCCAGATTTCGGTGTTCGAGGGCGAGCAGGTGGCACGCGGAGAAGTGATCTCGGAAGGCGCGGAAAGCCCGCACGACATTCTTCGGCTCAAGGGCGTCGCCGAACTCGCCAAGTACATCATCTACGAAATCCAGGAGGTGTACCGGCTGCAAGGGGTGACCATCAACGACAAGCATATCGAGACCATCGTTCGTCAGATGCTGCGCAAGGTGGAGATCATCGATCCGGGCGACTCGGAGTTCATCAAGGGCGAGCAGGTGGAATACGTCAAGGTCCAGGAGGAGAACGAGCGGCTCAAAACCGAAGGCAGCGAACCGGCGGTGTTCGAGCGTGTCCTGCTCGGGATCACCAAGGCTTCGTTGGCGACGGAGTCGTTCATCTCGGCGGCGTCGTTCCAAGAGACCACGCGGGTGCTCACCGAGGCGGCAGTGACCGGCAAGCGCGACCACCTGCGGGGATTGAAGGAAAACGTGGTGGTCGGACGCCTGATCCCCGCCGGCACCGGGCTCTCGTACCACAAGGAGCGCAAGCAGCGCCGCGAGGAGGAAGCCCAGGCCCGCTTGGCGCGGGAACAGGGCGCGACGGCGGACGAGATCGAGCAGGCGCTGTCGGAGGCGTTGAGCTCGAGCTGACGCCTCGACTTACGCCTTGAAAGGGGGCGCGCGCCTAGCTCGCATTTCTCACCAGGGGCCGTGATGATCGCGGAGGATTTTGGCCCCGTGTACACACGGCCCGTGTGTACACGGGGCCAAAAGACCCGCGAGAGCCTCCCGCGCGAAGCGCGGGCGGACGCGGCCAGCGCAGTCCGCCATCGGCACGATCATCGACATCGCGGTCAAACTAGTGAAACCCAAAAGGCTTTTGACGCCGACAAGCGGCCTGGTGAGAA
>JAKZRQ010000042.1:0-12840 GCA_047518105.1 Pseudomonadales bacterium
CCGTGGGGCGCGCCCTTCGGGAGTTCGCCATGCGCGCCACTGCCGCGTTGTGGTCCTTGCCAATATGCCCGATATTCCCTGCGGACCACGCCTTGCATTGACGCGCATGGCGAACTCTGAAACACCAGAAACTTGCGGGACACGACACCAGGAACGTGGGGTCGATCCCCTCCATGAACCGAGTGACCATCTCACCTTGCGCGAACGGGACGATCGTGGCTGGATCGCCGTCCCTTGCTATGTCCACTTGAAGCCGTCGATCGTATTTGAGTTTCCCGCCTACGACACCTTCAACACTCACCGCGACTAACGTCGGAAAGAACTCTTTCTCTCCGAATCCGGCAATGACCAAGCCCGAGTGACTTGGCGTCGGGGCGTCACTCTGAATCAGTTCGCCAACCAACGTGACAAGTGACCGCTTCATCCGAGGTGTCGGATCGAACTCGCCAAATACACGCTCTATGCGATCGTTCAACTCAGAACGGCATCCCGAAAGAACATTCTCCACGTCGACCTTTGCCATGGATCGAGACCGATCCATACCCTTGAACAAATCTCTGTAGCCCTTGATCGACGTCTTGAGTGAACCGTCCTTCTTCGCGCTGCGTAATACGTTACGAAACAAGTGATTCGCAACCCGCAACAGAATTACGGTTTCCTGATCACGTGTTGTAGGACGTTCCTGCGCGATGAATCTGAGGAAGTCGGTAAGCTATGCCTCGATAGTCGGTTGCGATTTATTGCCAAGCGACCGACGGTACATCTTAACGAGCGTCTCCCAAGGGATACCCATGAACTCCGCGTTGTTGTAGATCATCGCGCCCACTGGATGGTGCTTCGTGAGCGCGAAGAGCTTCTGAGCAGGGTAGGTCTTGCCCGACCCCGCGATTGTCATTGCGCTGTCTGCCGCGAGCACCACGGCTGTCTTGTTTAGCAGCGCCACTTCCGCTGTCATTCCACCACTAGTTCAGAGTAAATCGTCCTCTAAGGACATCGCCACAGCGACTGCTAGTGGTTTGTCAAACCTGAATGCTTGCGCATTCCTAAACGCGCCCGTAGGGCGCGCATTCCCAAACGCCCCCGTAGGGCGCGCATTCCCAAACGCCCCCGTAGGGCGCGCATTCCCAAACGCGCCCGTAGGGCGCGCATTCCCAAACGCGCCCGTAGGGCGCGCATTCTCCCGGCTTCATCCGAAATGCAGCTCAAGTGTTCGACATTAAGCGCCCGCCTGTTCAGCGGATGGGTTCTCATTCGATTGGTCGGTGGAGACATCGGTCGTTTCGGACAACGCGACCGTTGGCTCATCGGCGGTCGAACCGCCGCTTGCTGCCGTATCCGTTTCACCGGCTTCTTCCGTATCGTCAGGCGCCACCACCTCGCCCGGCATGAGCACGTCCACCTGCGGGGGCGGCAGGCCGACCAGCACCACGCGATTGTCTTCGAAGAGGTCGGCCACGAACCGGCCGCTGTACATGCCGAGGAGACCTTCCAAGGCCCCCTCGAGGGAATCGTTGGAGATGGAGAACGCGTGATCGATCATCCGGTCCTCGTCGGCTCGCCAGACCAGCGACCAACCCCAGTACTCCACCAACTCGCCAACACTGGTCGACAGGTAGCCCTCACGCACGACGAAGTCTTCCTGCGCCAAGGCAGCCGACTGCCAGGACAGCGCTCCTGCGACGAGAAGCACACGCGCTCCGTTCAGGATGCGTCCTTGGACCGTTGCGTCCGGTCTATCCATGATTTCGCGAGCCCGCTGGAAACCAGCATCTAACATAGCAGAAACCACGCTGCGGCGGGGCGCGCACTCAAGCGTGGCACGGGACGGGACAAGCCCGTCCCCTACATCGCCCGCGCCGGGCTTGGCGGCGAAATCGGCACGGGAAAGCGCGGCCGAAGCGTTACCGACATCTGCCCATTCCCGGGTAGGAAATAGACCATCCGCTTACCGCAGGTCGTGCGTCTGGATCACCGCGGCCGGTCGAACGCCACGCGGAAGCCCAAGGTCGGCGAGGCGTGGTTGGGGGAGAGGTGGTTGCGGAAGTCCATGCGCGCCGCCTGTGCGCCCGGCAAGAGGAAGTTGCCGCCCTTGACCACGACCGCGAACCGGCCGGACGCGCTGGACACGCTCCGGGTCCACTCCGAGACGTTGCCGCCCATGGCCAGCAAGCCCTCGGGTGTCGCGTCCGGGTCGCCCGCGCGCACGGCTCTTGGACGCCGATCTCCGCCCTCGCCCGGACCACCGGCGTCGACCTCGGCATAGGCGTTGCCCCAGGGGTAGAGGCGCCGGCCCTGACCGGAAGCCGCGCTCTCCCACTCCTGGGCCGTCGGCAGCCGGCCGCCCGCCCAGGAGGCGAAGGCGTAGGCCGACCACCAATCGACGTTGACGGCCGGCAGGTCGGGCTCGTTCATCTGCGCATCCCAGTCCCGCGGTCGGTGGGAGTGGTGGCGGGGCTGGTTCGCCTCCGCATGGAATCCGCCCAGGACGAAAGGATCGTTCAGGAAGGCGTCGTACTGCCGTCGCGTGATCTCTCGCGCCGTGAGGTGGAGATCGACCACATCGGGGCGATCCGCGCGGGTGAAGATCCGCTCGATCAGGTCCAGCCGGTCGCGCGGCAGGACCGCCAACAGGCTCGGCACCCGGGCACCGTCGGGGATGCCGACCGCATAGCCGCCCGCGGGCACGACCACCGCATCGGGCTCGGCACCGGCCGCCGGCCGCCAAGCCGCCGGTACCGGCGGCGCATCGTAGGCGCAGCGGAAACCCAGGTAGGGGGAGCGGTATGCCGGGGGCGCGTGCCGATGCAGGATCGCGACGCTGTACAACTCCCGAGGCGCGTTGTAGCCGTTGCCGCCCATGACCAGCGACGCGGGCGGCGTGCCGTCGCCCACCGTCCACTCCGAGACGCCGTGGCCCATGTCGGCAAGGCCCTCGGGCGTGTCGGTTTCGGGATGCTCGCCGCACTTGCGGGCCGCATTCAGCAACGGGTCCAGGTACGGCCAAGCCGAGGGGGCGAACGCATCCCCCCACGGATAAAGGCGCTGGCCGCCGCCCGCCGCCGCCGCGATCCATTCGTCCGCGCGGGGCAACCGGCCGCCGGCCGCGCGGCAATACGCCCAGGCGTCGTACCAGGTCAGGCCATTGGCGGGCGCGTCGAGGCGGCCGCTCACCGCGTGGTCGCTGGTGTCGCTCGTGTGCCGCCAGCGGGCTGGCTGGCCAGGTGCCGCGACCGCCGTCTCCGGGTGGAAAAGCAACCACTGTGCGAACCGCTGGTAGTCCGCTTGGCGCACCTCGCAGCGATCCAGCCAAACCGACCGGTGGAGGCTCGCGGACCGCCCGCCAGCGGCGAACACGTGATCGAAACCGCGGATGTAGCCGAAATGGGTGAGGCTCGCGAGCAGCACGTCGTCCAGACGCGCGCCCGGGGAGTCGGCGACGGCTGCGAACTCGAGGCGAACGGAGACGGTGTCGAAGTCCTTGAGGAGCGGATAGAACTTCAACAGCGCCGCCACGACGCAGAGCGCCGCCGACACGACCGCCGCCAAGCGCCAGCGACCGGCGACCGCGCGCATCCTCATGCCCGCTTCCACACCCTGACGACCAAACCGATGGCGAACAACGCCCCGATCAAGCCGTAGAACAGCAGTTGCCGTCGTTCCCCGCGCAGGCTCACCGCAGGATACTGCGACTCGATGCCGAGCCCGTGGATCTCGACGGCGTTTTCGTCCACACCCAAGCGCAACCGACCGTCATCGTCCACCGAGGCGTACACGAAGCCGGTGACGAAGTCGTTCACACTGGCGTTGACCAGGGTGACCACGCGCCAGCGGGGCTCTCGATCCGGCACCTTCTCCGGGCGCGGCATGAGCAGGTAGCTGTCGCGGCCGAAGGGCACCCGCAGACCCTGGTAGACGGCGGCATGCAGGCCAAGCTGCGCCGTGACCGTGGCCTCCTGCTCGCCGGCAGCGTCCGGCTGCTTCGGGCCGCGCAGCCAAAGGGCGACATAGAGGGGCCGGTTGACGGGCACCGCGAGCGCCTGGCCGCGCAGTTCCGGGGCGGCGCGGTGCACCACCGCAAGCGTCTCGTTCGGATCATCCACCGGCGCCGCCAACTGATCCGCCAGGTTGCCGATCAGCTGCTCGTCCTCCGCCGCCAAAGGACCTTCCGCCCGGCCGAGCACATCGCGGACGAAGTCGAAGCCGGGCAGCACCGACGGCCGGTGGGCATCCGCGTCCGCCTGCACGGACCGCATGAACGCGAACAGGCCGCGCAACACGGTGTGCAGGTCCAAATCCATTGCCGCCCCCGCTTCCCCGACCACGGGGCGGGCCGTTCGGAACCGGACAGACGAGCCAGGGGCCGACGATCCGACACTCGATCCGACGGTGGATCCGGTGGCCGACGCACCCGGGTCCGCCGACGCGGGTTGTCCCGACGCTTCCCCCCCGCGGCTGGACGGCAGATCCAAGGTCTCGCCCGATTCGCCCGCGCGACCGCCCCCACCTCGCTCGAAGCCCAAGGCATCCTCGGGATAGGGATCGGTGCGCCTGATCGCGCCTGCGAGCGCGACATCGTTCGGCAAGGCACCGGACCCCGGACGCGCGGACGGCACCGTGCCCGTGCCATCGCCGGCCCAGCCGTCCGACGGTTGCATCTTGGGGCGGTCGCGCCGCAGCCGCTCGGCGAGGACGCCGACGGGCCCTTCGAGTGCGGCCTTGTTCGCGCCCGGAACCAGGAAATGCCAGTGCCGGGGTTGCACGCCATGCGCCTTCAAGATCGACATCGCGATGTAGAACTCGTGGATGCTATAGACATCGATGCGCATGGCCAGGAGCTGTTCCGTCCCGAGGCTCGCCAGGTAGTCGTCGAAGGCATTGCCGTGGCGCAGCAGGTCGTCGCGCCCATAGACGGCGCCGGTGTAGTAGTCCCGCAGGAAGCCGGCATGGAGTTCGATGATCGGCATCTCGGCGTGCTGGGGGTTGCGATCCGGCGGCCAGGTGACGTAGTCGTGCAGGCGCGCCGGCGCGCTGGTGGGCAGCGCGTTCATCACGAACGAGGTCGCCAGTTCACGGCTCAGCAGGACGGCGACGTCCTCGGCCTGCTCCAGCTTCTGTTCTTCCTCCTCCCGGCGGGCCACGAGCGTCACCACGATCATGATGATGACGATGGCGGCGCTATTGGCGAGGATGTCCGCCAGCGCCACCCCGGCGAACGGGGGAAACAGCGCGCCTTGGGCGGTCGCACGCGGGGCGTATTCGCCCGAGGCGCGTTCGATGGCGCCGCGCCGGCTCACGGTTGGACCGCCTCCCGGATGTAGGCGGGGATGTCGTTCAGCGACACCGACTTCAGGAGTTCGTTGTTGGCCACGATCCAGCCGATGGTCAGTTCCTGCGCCGGCAGGACCGCGCGAATGCAGTTGCGCGCCTTGGCCATGGTGGGCACGCCGCCTTCCAGGATCGCAAACACGATCTGCTGGCGCTCGGCCCGGTAGATCCTTCTCACGTACGCGACGAAGTCGCCATCGGGACGGCAGATCTCGTCGTCGGGGATCGCCTCGCCGGTTTCCACGATGCGCAACTCCGCAGGAAACGCCAGCACCACGAAACCGGAACCGGCGGCGTCCCACCCCACCCGGTAGAGGCCCTCTTCCTTCGCCGTCTCCAGCCGTTCGACGAGCGCCGCCTGGGCGAGCAGGTTCATCAGCAGGTAGAGCACCAGGAGCAACGCGAAGACGCCGCCGAAGATCTCCACCATCGGCGCGCTGTTGGACTCCCGGTCGCCCGGCGCGGGGGCGTCCACCGTCGTCAGCCGCGTCCGGCGGAGGTCGATCTCACCCAGTTTTCGTAGTCGACCAGGACGTTGTCCTCCCAGCGCTGCAGCGCGACCTGCAGGAGGGTCAGGAAAACGGAGAGCGACAGGGCGATCAGGGTGGTGTCGAAGGCGATCCCCAGCGGCGCGATGGCCTCGCCGAGTTCGCTTGAAAGATCGACCAGGCTGCGACCGGAACCGATGACGTTCTGGATGCCGTTGGCGGCCAGCGAAATGCCCAACACCGTGCCGATGAAGCCGAGGATCGGAATGGCCCAGTTGATGTAGCGCGGCACGATGTAGAAGTCGGCCGACTTGCGCCAGACCATGGCGAGGAAGTCGTCGTCGTCGCCCTCGCCGCTGGTCACGGCGTCGTGGCGGGCGCGCATCAGCACCGACTCGCCCGGCGCGCCCGCCAACAGCCGTCGTTCCCGCCACAGCACCCAGGTCTTGTTGGCCAACAGCAAGAGACCCCAGAAAAAGAGGGTGAGCGTCAACGGCGGAATGATGCCGCGGTCGGTGAACCGCTCGGTCACGGATTCCCAGGACGGCTCGCTGAGCCCGGCGTAGCGGATCAGCATCACCGCGCAGGTGGCGAGCGTCACCCCCATCGCCAGCGAAAGGACGAGCGGCGGTCCGGACAGGGCACCGGCGAGGCGATCGGCCACCGAGACCGGTCGGGCGGCCAGACCCGAGCGGTTCAACACCAGGTAACCCGCGTACAGCGCCGGTGCGATCAACAGCAGCGGCAGGGCGGTTTCCACCCGCACCTCGCCGCCGTCAAGCGCCGGCAGCAGGCCGGTCAGCGAAAGGATCCCCGCGATGGCGGCGAGCACCACGAGACTCACCCACTCCGCGCAGCGGCGGCGGTCGAGCCCGAACGGGGCCAGCGGCAACCACGCCGGCAGCGAGCCCAGGGCGAGCCCCACCACAAGACCCGGCCCGAGCGGGGCATCGAGGGCCAGGGCGGCACTGGCACCGGCGAGGCCGCAGACCAGGGCGAACGCGGCGATCCAAATCAGTCGTCCGAGGGGGTTCATTGATGCTCCAGCTTCCTTGCCCGGCGAACCTCGGGCCGCGCAAGCATAAGGCGTAGCCGCGCCGACTCCAACAGGAACGAGACGCGCAGGAGGAAACGCGCGAGACGGTGCTTGCGCGCATCCCGCTCGCCCTTGAACACGACCTCCCGGGGAACGCTCACCCCCATCGACACGCCGAGGAAGGCAAAGACGCCGTCGAGCACCGCATCGTGGCGGTCGAGCAGATCTTCGCTGCGAATCACGAGCACGCGCTCCCGGGGAAAGACGCGGTAGAGATTGCGCAACTGCCGGCTGTACAAGCCGCGGGAACGATAGCTGTGGCGCCGGACCGCCGACTCCGGCGCCTGCGGCTCCCGGCACTTGGCGATCCGCCACGGTTCCGCCAGCAGGGCCAGCCACAGCGGCAACGTCTCCTTGCCCCTTCCCCTCTCCATGTCGTAGTGGGAAACGGCGCGTTCCACGGGATCGCGCAGCGCCACGACGACCTTGAGATCGGGGTTGTAGCGGGCCAGTTGGGCCGGCACCTCGTCGAGGTACATGTAGATCGGCGTCGACTCGCCCAAAACCGACCCGCCACCGTCGGCACCGCCAGCGCCGGGGTCGAAACGCCGCCGGTAGCGTTCGTCGATCTGCCGGGGCGTCCAGGCGGCCGAGTAGCCGGGCGAATCGAATAGATGACCCTCCTCGGACGCCATGCCGATTCGAGGGTGCCGGGCGAGGAAGCGGGAGAGCGCCGTGGTGCCGCCTTTCTGGGTACCCACGATCATGAAGTCGACCGTTGGCCGGTAATTGCCGCCGACCGCGCCCGATGGTGCGGAAACACTCGCCCCGCTCCACAGCCGGTCGATCTCCCGGAGGATCCAGTGGAACCTCTCCCGCTCCTTGTCGAGGGAGTGGGCGCGGACGGTGTCCGCCGCATTCCGGTGCAGCCGGCTGGCCTCGGCCGCCGGTAGCTGGACGGCGATCCGGGACGCCTCGGCCAGAGCCGCGACGTCGGCACCGGCCACCAGGCAGTTGTCCTCGTGCCGGCAGAAACCGCGGTTGCCGATGCAGTCGAGGGTGACCACGGTGCATCCCGCCGCCATGGCCTCCAGCGCAGGCAGGTAGAAGCCCTCCTCGTCCCGGGGCAGGCAGACTGCCACCCGGGTTCGCCGCAACAGCCCGAGAAAGGCGTCGCGGTCGAGAAAACCATCGAGCAGCCGGTGGCGAACGCCCTCCGCGTGCAACTGCCGGGAGAGCGCGGCCGCGAGTTCCACACGCTTGTAGCCGACGATGGTGATCGGCTCGGGACGGGCATCGACGGCTTCCGCGCAGGCCTCTTGTGCCTCGACGGGCGCACAGTCGGTGCCGTTCGGAATGGTGAACACCGGACCGTTCACGCGCCCGGTGGCCTCGATGGCTTCGGCGACTTCGGCGCTGACGCACACCCGCACAGCCCGGTTCGCCAGGTAGCCGTGGAGTTCCGTGCCCGCGTGGGCGTGCCGAACATGCTGGATCAGGTTGAGCCTCGGGTTGGCAAGCGCCTCGAGGCCGCGCTTGGCGAGATAGCGCCAGTCCGTTCCCGCGAGAAAGAGCACGTCGCGCCCGGCAGGCTGCCAGCGGTCCGCCAGCTCCCCGGGGGAAGCAGGCCAGAGCCGGCGACGTTCGCGGTCGCGGTCGCGTGCGGCGTCCTCCGGGGTCTCGGTGAAGGTCAACCGGCGCTCGAAACCGGGCATTCGGCCGACATGCCCGAAGTAGTGCGCATGCTTCACATGGCCGCCGGTCAACCGCTCGAACTCGCGGTGGAACCAGACGGTGCGCGGTCCGGCATCGTTCGTCATGAGGATCGGCCGCTGCGGATCGCGTCCGCCGCCTGCTCGCACTCCGCCCGGGTGTAGAAACGCGTCCACGCGCCGACCGGGTCCAACGCCGCGAGCAGGGCATCGACGGGGGCCGAGGCGTAGACGTCGTGGGCGTTGCGGCTGGCGAGCGACTCAGGATCCCTCGGGGCGTCGCCCAGCAGGGCATGGAGCACGGCACCCCCGGTCGCGATCAGGTCCTCGTAGCGAAGAATCCGCTCCGACGCCAAACTCTCGGCATAGCGCGTGAAGAACCAGTCCAGCACCACCGCCTGGCGCGCCAGGGGATCGGGTTCGCGGTCGAGCGCCGCCCGCAAGCGCGGGTCGAATTGCTCGCCCGCCGGGATGCGGCCCCGGTGCACCGGCAGATCGACGGTCTGCCAAGACGCCAACACCGCCAGCGGGTTGCGCACCAGGGCGAGGCACGGGAACGCCGGCGCCAGCACCGGCAGCAGGGCGGCAAAGAGGGCGTTGTGCTTGACCAACAGGGTGAACCGGGCCGACAACGGCTTGTCCACTTCGATTTCCCCGGGCCGGGCTTGGCGACGGCGCAACCCGCCATCGGCTTCGACGGCGACCACGTTGTCGTCGAGGCGACCTTGCACATGGAGGGAAGGCGCGCGCCGTTCGGCGACGATACCGGCCCGGGCTTGCACCACGAAGCCCTCGATCCGGGTCCGGGCTTCGTCCGGGTCCACCACCCCCTCGAACACGCTCGGGGAGATCGGCTCGGACAGCGCCACCACGTCCGGCACCTCGCCCGCCAAACGGCACGCCAGGGAACTGCCGGAACGCGGGATGCCGGTCAGCAGCCAGGTGTCGATGGCCGCGGCGTTCGGGCCAGCGGGCTTCGGGCCTACCAAACCGGCATCCTCGTCACGGCACGTTCAAGAACAAGTACCCACGTACCCGAATCACGTCCCCAGATCACGCATTTTGTTTTCGAATTTGCCACTTGGCCGATAGATCGGCTTTCCACTTTGCCTATGCACATCCAGGAATCCTAGATCGGCGAGAACTATGAATTTTAGTCAATTTGTAGTTTACCTACACCTGTCCACAGCCGCCGCTGCAGGCATCCGAATCCACGCGCGTCGCGCCTGCGGCTGTTCGCCGGCCGTCGACTTGCCCGGCCCCGACCGGGGCACTGTACAATGCGCAGCCGTTCCCCATCTTGGTGTGTCATGCCACGCCGATCCGCGCCTGCGGAGTTCCGCCGGCTCGGCGTTCTCGCGGTGCCCATCGTCATCGCCCAACTCTCGCACATGGGCATGGGCGTCGCCGATGCGATCATGGCCGGACGGCTGAGCGCCACCGACCTCGCCGGCGTGACCTTGGGCGGCAATATCTATTGGCCGACGATGCTGTTGATGTCCGGCATCGTCATGGCGGTGACGCCTTCGGTTTCGCAACTGAACGGCGCCGGCCGGGTGGCGGAGGCCGGGGCCGTGGTCCGCCAGGCGCTGTGGATCGCGGTCTGCGGCGGCTTGCTGCTGACGGTGCTGTTGCGCCACGCCGAACCGGTCTATCGTTTGCTCGGCGTCGACGAACGGGCCATTCCCCTGGCCGTGGGCTATCTCCGGGCCACCAGCTTCGGACTGATCCCGCTGTTGGCATTCGGGGCATTGCGCTACCTCGCCGAGGGAATGTCGTGGACCGCGCCCGCCATGTTCATCGGCTTGAGCGCCCTGCCCCTCAAGATCCTTCTGAACTGGATGTTCATGCACGGCGTGCCGATGCTGGGCATTCCCGCCCTCGGCGGCGTCGGCTGCGGTTGGGCGACGGCGGTGGTGATGACCTACTCGTTCGTCGCGATGCTGATCGTGGTGGCGAATTCGCGCATACGCGCGACCAACGTGTTCGGCGCGTTCTCCTGGCCGCAACTCCCGGAAATCGCCAAGCTGCTGGCGATCGGCCTCCCCATCGGCCTCGCGCTCCTGGTGGAAGTCGGGTTCTTCTCCATCACCGGGCTCCTGATCGGCCGCCTCGGCGTCGAGGCCGTTGCCTCGCATCAGATCGCCTTCAACGTCGCCGGCCTCGCCTTCATGATCCCGCTCGCGCTCGGCATGGCCGCGACGATTCGCGTCGGCTTCAACGTCGGCGCCGGCGATCTCCCCGGCGCCAGGGTGGCGGCCGGGGTCGCGCTGGCGACCACCCTCGCCTGGGGCGTGGTCATGGCGGCGATCCTGGTGTTGTTCCGCGTTCCCATCGTCAGCTTGTACACCGACAACGCCGAGGTCATCGGGGTTGCCGCCGCGCTGTTGGCGATCGGCGCGCTGTTCCAGGTCTTCGACGCGGCCCAGGCGACCACCATGGGCGCGCTGCGCGGCTACAAATCGACCACCACGCCGATGATGATCACCGTGGTCGCCTACTGGTTCGTGGGACTGCCCCTGGGCGCGGGGCTGTGCTTCGGATTCGCCGGCATCCCCGCGCTGGATGCCGCCTTGGGCGCGGCCTTCGGCAAGTTTGCGCCGGTGGGCGTGCAGGGCCTGTGGTGGGGGCTCGTGGCGGGACTCGCCATCGCCGCCATTGCCCTGGTCGGGTGGCTGGTTCGGGTGTCGCGCAGCCCGGCGTGACCAACATCGAAACGCCCTGGGGATCTATCCCCCCAGCAGTTCGTCAAGCGCTGCCCGGTCCGCCTCGAAGTGGCGGTCGAGCCGGGCCCGCAGCGCCCGATCCATGGGTGGATAGGCCGGTGCCTTGTTGGCGTGGGGCACCTCGTCGTGTACCCGTTGGCTTGGCTGCAGTTCCAGGAAGGCCAAGGTCTCGTCGATCACCCGGTGCGGGTCTTCGAACATCGCCTCGGCCCGGATCACGTGCAACTGCTCCCTGGGAAAGCGGCGGCACCACTGGCCGAGATAGTGGCCGTAGCGACCGCGGTCCAGGTAGGCGTAGTGATGGTGGTTGTAGCTGAAGAAATGGGGCGCTTGCCGCAGCCCGTGGCGGTCGGCGGCGAGCCGTTCTCCTTCGGCCTCGATGGCCTGTTCGAACGTCAGCGACTCGACGCCGTGGCGGACTTCGAGATGGTAGTGGGAAAGCGCCCGGTCGACCGGATCGCGAAGGATGGCGATGAGCTTCATGCGCGGGTTCATCTCGCTGACCCGGCCCGGCGCCAGCGGATGCACCATGTAGTAGGGGGACGCCTCGCCGGTCAGACCGGGGGCGGAACGCGGCGGGAAGTGGGCCAGGTACCAGCGCCGGCCCTTGGCGTACTGGAAGTCGAAGTAGTGGACCTCCTTGCGCAGGGCCGGACGAACGTTGGGATGGCGGGCTAGCAGCTCATAGAGCGACGTGGTGCCGGCGCGTTGCGCACCGATGACCAGGAACGACGGCGCTCTGCGGGCGAACGCCGTTGCCATCCGCCAGGCGGGCGGATCGGTCCAGATGCCATCCGGACGGGTGAACCGTGCCGTTGGCGCCTCGGGGGAGGAATCCGCTCGCTTGCTGGGCATCGTTGCTTGGATCCTTGGGCAGCGCATACCCCGGGAAGTGCGCTGCCGCTCGTCCGCTCCTTCCATGAAGGGTGGATCCTCTCTAGCTCGCCGCCTCCACCCGTTCGATCAGCTCGGCAGCGGTGGCGCAGTCGACGATCCAGTCACCGACCTCCGCTAGACGCTCGGCGTCGTCGACGCTTTCGAGGAACGCGGCGAGTGAATTCGCGGCGACCGAACCGAACCGCCGCGCGGCCAGCCGGTGAAGGCATGCGCACTCACTGGCACGGGCTTCCTCGCGGGCTTCCGCGCGGGCTTGCTCGCGGCCTTCGGCGCGGTATTGATCCTCCCAGACCTTTCTGCGCGCCGCGAAGTACGCGTCATCGTCCGTCTCGTCCAATTGATCCACTTCGGCCATGTCGTCCATCTCCAGATTCATTTCCAAGCGTCGTTCGACCAGACGCTGCGTCCAACTCAGCATCAGTTCCCTTGGCTCGCGGCCTCCACCCGTTCGATCAACTCGGCAGCGGTGGCGCAGTCGACGATCCAGTCGACGACATGCGTTAGCCGCTCGGCGTCGTCGACGCTTTCGAGGAACGCCGCCAGCGGTTGCGTGACCGCCGCCCCGAACCGCCGCGCGGCCTGCCGGTAAAGGCGTGCACACTCACCGGCGCGGGCTTCCGCACGGGCTTCCGCACGGGCTTCCGCACGGGCTTCCG
>JAKZRQ010000043.1:0-6982 GCA_047518105.1 Pseudomonadales bacterium
TTGTCGGCGTCAAAAAGCTCTTGGGTTTCACTAGTTTGACCGCGATGTCGATGATCGTGCCGATGGCGGACTGCGCTGGCCTGGTGAGAAATGCGGGCTAGTCAGTATCAACGACGACCAGTGGGGCATCAAAGGCAGTTCGTTGGTGATTACCTGGCGCGCCGCATGTCTCAAGGAATCTAGCAGCCTGCAAGGGTGGCTTGGGCTGGGGCAGGATGCGACCACCGCCAGGTCGGCGGACACTGTGGCGCTAGCGCCGCCAGCCATTGGTGCCATAAGCGATCAGCGGGTGAGAGGACAACCACAAATGCCAGGCCAAACGCGTGGCCGTGTCGCGCCATTGAGCGTTTTTCTGCTTTCGATTTGCTTCTCCTGTACCACCTTTGCAGGCCTCCCGGAGGAGTTGGAGTTCAAGCACGGGATCGCGTTCTTCGACGACCTGAAGTACCCGGGCGACTTCACCCACTTCGACTACCTGAATCCGCACGCCCCCAAGGGTGGCAGGCTGGTCCTGTCACATCCGTTTTCGTTCGATACGTTGGCACCCTTGCCACAAGGCGAGTCCGGCGCGCCTACCGGATACCTCTATCGCGGCGATACGCTGATCGTGCGGGGAGGCGATGAAGTCGCTGCGTTCTACGGCCGTCTTGCGGACGGCATAGCGGTTGCCGATGACGAGAGGACGATCGTATTCAGGATCCATCCCGAGGCGAGATGGGATGACGGCGTGCCGATCACGGCCAGTGATGTGGTCTTCACCTTCGACGTGCAGAGAAGCCAGGTCGGGGCCAGCTACTTCTTCCGCTTCATCGAGGCGGTAGAGGCATTGGACGAACGCCACGTGGCGTTCCGTCTCGATGCCCCGCTGACGCACGATCACGTCACATTGATCCAATACATCGCCATCCTGCCGCAGCACTATTGGCGCAACAGGGATCCCACGGCTCATACCCTTGAACCACCCGTTTCCAGTGGGCCCTATCGCATCACGGAGGTGAAGGCGGGTCGCTACATCGAGTACGAGCGCAATCCGGACTACTGGGGTTGGGACCTTCCCCTCAACAAGGGTCGCTACAACTTCGATATCGTGCGTTACGAGGTGTACCGCGACCGTAGTGTGGCGAGGGAAGCTTTCCGCAAAGGATCGATCGACATCCTGGACGAGGACGACATTCGGTATTGGGTGACCGCCTACGAGGGCCCGGACTTGGAAAGCGGCCGGATCAAGAAGATCCAACGGAACTACGGCATTTGGGTGGGCATCGGGAGAGCGTTCGTGTTGAACAGCCGGGTGCCCAGATTGGCCGCCAGGCGTGTTCGAAAGGCACTCACGCTGGCGTTTGACTACGAGTGGATCAACCAGAAGCTGTATCACGGTGGGCGCACACGGGCACGGAGCTATTGGCCCAATACGATCTTGTCTGCCACCGGCTTGCCCAGTGAAGACGAATTGGAGTTGCTCTCGCGTTTTCGGGAATCGCTGCCTGCCGCACTTTTTCAGCAACCTTTCTATTTTCCGGAGGACGGTAGTCAAACCAACCTCAATCAAGAACTGATCGAAGCGCGAAGGCTGCTCGCGGCGGCCGGGTGGCAAATCGAGCACGGCACACTGCGCGACGCCGGCGGCACACCATTCACGCTCGAGTTCCTGACGCAAGATCCTGCCAACGCCCGAATCCTGTTGCCTTGGTTCCAAGCGCTGGCGCAACTCGGCATCGAGGCGAGCGTCCGCCTCGTTGATATCAGCCAATACACCAATCGCACCCGACGCCATGACTACGACGCGCTCGTGCAGAGCTACGATCTGCTGATGCCGCCGACGCTCGAACTGCGTGCCAACTTTCACTCGACGGCGGCAGGGCAGGAAGGGTCTCGCAGCTACACCGGCGTTGACCATCCTGCGGTCGATTATCTCGTCGAGAGGGCGGAAGCGGCCGAGACTCTCGATCAAGTGATCGCTGCCTGTCGCGCACTGGACCGTGTATTGCTCTGGAACTACTACCTGATCCCGCTGTACGCGATAGAGCCGCGTCGCACGGTCTATTGGGACAATTTCGGCCGCCCGCCTGAACCACTCTACCGGCCCGCCTTCCCTGACGGCTGGTGGCAGGATGAATCCAAGGCCGCACGAATCAAGATGGATCGTTGATGGCTCGATACATCCCTGCGTCGGCTGTCGTGCCGTTTGCCGCGCGGATCGCGATCGCCACGCGGTGTGGGCGCGCCTCCGTCCGAACGTACCCGAACCGATGAACCGATTGATTGATTTGAACGAAGTCGAAAAAAGCGGTAGCGTTCACCGGTGGCGTCGACCGTCCTTGGCGGCGCTAGCGAGCCCAGACGGGACGCATTGGAAGTTTTCGCTGCCGCGAAGACTTCTACGGCGCGAGTGCCTGGCTCAAAATCAGACGCTTCATGGACGATCCGGAGAGGAGGACCCTTCATGGAGACCAGACTTCGAACCCGACCCCGAAACGGCAAGATCTTCGGGCTCGTCGAGTTCCTGCCGATAAGTGGGCTTGGTAGCAACCCGTCGTTGGGGTACCCGACGCACCACCGTGAAGTCGGCCTGCAAGTGCGATTCAGGCCGTTCAGATAGCGTTCCCGGTGCTATAGGGATGGGAAGGGGGATCGCAGCGGTACCGATCCCCCTACTCGAAACGGCAGGCGACAGTAGGGGACACCCTTGTGGCGTCCCGTCCCGATCGAACCGGGGACGCACCGAACCCGGACGGGCGACAACAAGCGGCGCCCCTGCGGGGAGCCGCGTCGTTGGACATGGGGTCGTTCCATGGAAAAAATGAGCAGTACATGTCGGCTATTCCTGATCACAGCGTTGTCTTTGATCTTTGTGGCTGGGGCGAGTGGAGCAGAGTACGTGTTAGGCGTTGACTCATTACCGCAGGAAGGCGTCCCAACGGGCACGGTGACGAAACACACTTGGGATGCCAGTCGCGTCTATCCCGACGCGACGCATGAATACTGGGTCTATGTTCCGGCCCAATATACCGACGCGGAACCCGCGTGCGTGATGGTATTTCAGGACGGCGAGCTCTACGTCAGTCGCGAAGGGTCCGTGCGGGCGCCGACCGTCTTCGACAACCTGATTCACAAGGGCGAAATGCCGGTGACCATTGGCATATTCATCAACCCCGGCAAGAAGGAATACGTCTACGACCAACGTCGCATACAGTATGTTCCGCTCGAGAACACGTATGCGCGCTTCCTGCTGGAAGAAATCCTCCCGGAAATCGGCAAGGACTACAATCTTGTTGGCGAGGCGGAGGGTAGAGCGATCTGTGGTATGAGCGATGGCGGGCTGTGCGCCTTCACCGTCGCCTGGGAACGCCCCGACGCCTTCAGCAAAGTCATCAGCCACGTGGGTAGCTACACAAGGCTTCGAGGCGGTTCCGAGTATCCGTATCTCATTCGAAGGACCCGCGGAAATCCAAAACCCATTCGTGTGTTTCTTCAGGATGGGATGAACGACTTAAACCTCGAGGAGGGAAGCTGGGCGCTCGCGAATCTCAGCATGGAGTCCGCGCTGATGTTCGCCCGGTACGACTACCGATTCGAAATGGGGGACGGTGGGCACGATCTCTTTCACGGCGGCGCGATCTTTCCCGACACGCTGCGATGGATCTGGCGCGATTATCCAGGCGTGAAAGGCGCGGGCGTTGCAGCCTCCCCCGATGCGGTGATCGGTCAGTGGGATGTCGTCACCAACGTTCTTGGCAAGGACCACCACAGCGTGTTGACCGTTGCTGCGGAAGGGGACGCGCTTGCCGCGACACTCAACGACGACGAGGACGGCGAGGTCGAGGTCACGGCTATCAGCTTCGACGATGGCATCCTGAGCTACGAGTACGTTGCGCCTCAATCCCAGTCGAATTGGGCCACGGGCAAGGGCAAGGACCAAGCGAAGGGATCGGAGGGCACCCTGACAATCTGGTCGAAGGTGACAGGAGACACCTTCGAAGGTGCATTGAGTAGCGAAGTGAAACATTTCGACTACTCGATCAAGGGCCGGCGGAGAGGTGCGACGCCTGAGCCCGACCGAGTGGAGTAAGGAGGCTCTTGTCCTCGCAACGCCGAGCCAGTTCCGTGCCGTCGTGTGCGAAACGCCAGCATCCCTGCCCGGAGCCACCAGATATGTCAGCCGTCCGATCCGGCCAGCGCACAGGCGCACAAAGCGCTCGAAGTTCGACAGGTCGCGGATGCCGCCGAGCCGTCTTACATCGCGCTCGACGTACGTCCCAAAGTAGTCGCCGAGGGCCCGCCGCAGTCATCAAGGACATCGAAGGCCGGGGAAACGTCCCGAGATCGGCGTCAATTGACGTGGTGGCTGAGTTTTCGCGGTCAGGCGAGAATGCCGACACCGACGCCAACCCCCCAGAAGGGTTGGCACTACCTGTCGGTGTCCGCATGTTTGGGCTTTAGGCGTCCCGGGAGTATCGGGACTGACAGAGCCTCGTGTTGTTGGGAGCTAGCATCACCGCTCACAGGGACTACACACAACTAACCTCACGTTCCTCTCATCATTGGATTTTCTCGGTATCCAATCGTCATCATTGGTTTTTCTTCGAGTGCGGAGGCGAGTCCGAGGGCGGCGACGCCGACCGTCCCTCCGCGGCATGCTGCCGTTCAGCGCCCGGCCGGGTCACCGCGACCCGAGATCAACTTGAGCGCGTGGCGGGAGAACGCGGTGCGAGAGTCTGGACAAAGTCGATGACGGGCAACGATAGGGATTGGCGGCGGGTGAACACCCCGCAGCCTTCTCGATGCGCATAGCCGTCGAACCCGAGCCCACGCACTCGGTCCTTCTTGGTGATGCAGCAACTTGGAATCACCGCGATGCCGTGGCCGGCACGGACGAAGGTCTTCATCACTCCCCAGCCACTGGACTCTACGGCTATTCTTGCTGCCACCAACAGTCGACTCCCAATCGCGTCCTCGAACCGACGATCATAGGTGCCGACGGTCGGCATCACCGCCGGGTAGGCCCTGGCCTGCTCGATCCCAACGGACTCTTCCCCGGCAAGAGGATGAAGCTCTGACACGGCGAGTAGGAGGTCATAGGAGAAGACAGGGCGGTAGTCGAAGTCGGCATGCACCACGCCGGGACCCAGCACAGCATCCACGCGGCCATTGGCCAGATCCCGAAGTCCATCGTGGATCGGGCAGCTCGTCACGCGAAGTCGAACCCCGGGGTGCATGTCGAGAAATCGCCTCGCCAACGACGGCAGCGCCATCGCAACGACGGGCGCCACCGCCACTTCGATGTCGGCGGATACGAGCTCGCTACGCCTGTCGGCGAACGATTCGGGCAGAGAGTCCAGTTCCTCGACCAGCGGATTGGCGAGTCGATAGAATTGCCGGCCCGCGTCGGTGAGCGCGAGACGGGGGCCGTTGCGGTCGAACAATTCCGTTTCGAGTTCGCGCTCCAGACTGCGCACTTGAAGGGCCACCGCCCGCTGGGTAACGGAAAGGCACTCGGCGGCCTTGGTGATGCTCTCGAACCGCGCGGTCGCGCAAAACGCGCGCAGTTGGCGCAAGCGGTCGCGTTTGTCGCGGATCGAGCGGTCGGCCATGGTTCAGCAGGTCTCCGACTCGGACTCACTCACGACCCGCGCGAACGCCTCGGCAGCGCGAGAGGGCAGTAGATTTCGACGGGTCAGCATGCCGTAGACGAGCGGAGAAGCGTATTCGGCAACCGGAATCCTGCACACGCGGTCCATCTTGGTTACGCAAATCTCTGGGACGAATGCGATCCCGACCCCCTCCTCCACATACCCCTTGATCTCGCTCCAACCGTCAACTTCCACGACGCGGTTTGGCAATTGACCGTACTGCTCGCCCGTGTGACACACCGAGTTGGCGAGACGCGGTGTGACGACGGGAAGGGGCGCAGCCTGCGCAACTGAAACGGACGCCTTATCCGCCAGTGGGTGGCCGATTGGTGTTATCAGTACCATCTTGGACGAGAACACGGGTCGAAAATAGAGATCGAGCTGCGGCAAATCGGCCGCCGAGAAGGCAATATCCACCTCGAATTCGCGCAGACGCCGAACCCGCTCGCCGTCACTGACGATTGCCACGTTCACCGCCGTGCCCGGGTGCTGTTCGTGGAATCGGCACAGGTAGCCGGGAAGAACGCTCTCCGCCGTCGTCGGGCCAACGGCGATGTCCAGTGGTCCGGTCACCTCTCCTCGATGCTGCTCGGTGAACATGTCGGCCAGGCGATCCATGCGCGCGACCAGTGGCATCGCCAATCCGTAGAGCTTGTGCCCTGCGGACGACAAGGTGAGGTGTGGACCATTGCGTTGGAAGAGCTTGGCTCCAAGCTCCTCTTCCAGCTTGCGCACCTGCTGCGACACAGCTGGCTGACTGGACGAGACATACTTGCTCGCCTTGGTCACCGAGCCCAGCCGCGCAACCTGACAGAAAGCGCGCAGTTGCTTCAGCCGGTTTCCCTTGTTCGCGTACACTTGCCGCTCCTCCCCACGAAGCAACCTGCCCGCTCGCAGGACCACGACTGCCGACTGCGCAGGCGGACTCTGGGTTCGATTGTATCCCCAACGTCACGACCATTCGGCGCGCCGGGTCCGCCCTCGGGCAGTCGCGGGTCAAAGCGCTCCGTGCGGCGCGCGCAGCGGGGTCGCGTGGTAGCCCACGGCTGCGAAGCCAGACGGCTCGGTTCTGCCCCTAGCCCGCATTTCTCACCAGGCCGCTTCTCGGCGTCAAAAGAGCTCATGGTTTCAAGAAGTTGACCGCGATGTCGATGATCATGCCGGTTGCAGACTGCGCTGGCCGCGCCCTCGCGGGTCTTTTGGCCCCGTGTACACACGGGCCGTGCGCGCACATGCTCCCTCAACCGTAGGCCCCGCTATGCTCTCGGTCGCGAGCACGCGCACGTGCCCGTTGTGTACAACGGGGCCAAAATCCTCCGCGATCATCACGGCCCCTGGTGAGAAATGCGGGC
>JAKZRQ010000044.1:0-10299 GCA_047518105.1 Pseudomonadales bacterium
GTCCCGTCCTCGTCGTCGTGTTGGCGATCAGGTTCACCACCGCCGCTCGGCTCGCCAGCGGCCGGCCGCGCCAGTTCCGGGTGATCCAGCAGAACATCCGGTGCTCGATCTTGTTCCACTTGCTCGTCCCGGGCGGGAAGTGGCACACCGACACCTTCAGCCCGGTCTCGTCAGCGAAGCGCTGGAGCTCCAGCTTCCACAGCCGGTTGCGGCTGCCGTTCGAGCCGCCGGCGTCCGCCGTCACCAGCAGCCGCCGCGCCGCCGGGTACGCGGCGCGTCCCATCCGCTCCCACCAGCGCCGCAGCGTCGCCACCGCGAACGACGCCGTGTCGTGGTCCATCCCGACGCTCACCCAGCCCTCGTCGGCCGCCACGTCGTACACCCCGTAGGGGATGGCCTTGCCGAGCTCCGCGTCCTTGAAGTCGTGCACGCGCACCTTTTCCGGCTCGCCCTTCGGGCGCCACTCGCGCCCGCCGTTGCGGAAGTCCCCGACCAGCTCCTTCTTCTTCGTGTCCACCGACACCACCGGATCGCCGCTGCGCTGGAACGCCTTCGCCCGGCGGTTGACATGGTTGAACTGCGCGTCGCGATCCGGGTGCTGCCGCCCTTCGAGAGTCGTGCGGTTCGACTGCAGGCTGTAGCCCATATCGTGCAGCAGCCGGTTCACCGTGCGCTCGCTCACCTGGCGCCCCTGCTCCTGCAGTGCCGCCGCCAGCCGCGCCGCGCTCAGGCTCGTCCACAGCAGCGGCCCCGCCGGGTCGCCCCGCGTCGCCGGATCCACCAGCCGTTCCAGCGCCTTCGCCAGACCCGGATCCCGCTCCTCCGCCCGCTTCCTGCCCGCGCCCGGCGCCCGCTGCCGGTCCGACGCATCCACCCCGGCGGCAAGTTCCTTGAGGCCATTGGCGATGGTGACCCGCGACATCCCCGTCGTCTCCGCCACCCGCGCTATGCCGCCCCACCCGAGCGCCCGCGCCTCGGTCGCCCCCCACACCCTCCTCGCGCGTTCGTCGAGCAACGGTTGAAGATCGAGAAATTTCTCAAGTATCGTCTGCGTCGCAGCGTCGTCCATGGCCCCGACCTCTCAGAAGAAGCATGTTCAATCACATAGGATATTTGTGCGAGCCGCCTAACCTTGATGCCATGGCGGCGGCAGGCCTGCGCGTGGATCGGTTCTACGCCGGTGCGCCCACTTGTACGCCGACCCGGGCGACGGTATTGATAGGTCGTGTTTCGCCCAGGTGATCCAGCTACACGGGATACATGGATCTGACGGCTTCCCGTATTTCCGACTTGGTCGCTGACCATTCGATGTCGCGGATCATGTCCGGCATGGGTTCTGACTCGGCGTCCTCGAACCACACCAGGCTCTTCTGCAGGTGATAGGCGTTGTAGTCGATGGTGGCGAAGCGCTTCTCGATCAGCGACAGAATCTCGGGTAGGCTGACGCCGCCCTTCAGGATGCAGTGGAGATCTATGAAGTCCTTTCGACTGCCCCGACCGCCAATGGCAATGACCTTCATCACAGCGATGTCCCGTGGGTCCGCCAGTATGAGGCCGCGGTATTCGCTGCCGGGAAACAACAATGGCGCCTCTGCCTTGAGGAAGCTGATTCGCAAACCTGCAAGTAGACAGTGTAGCGTATCGCTGGTTCGACTCTGCACCTGTACGTTGCTGACACGCGCAAGTCGGACCAGCAGTTCGTCGACATCGAAAGACTCGGTGCGGAAGAAATCTAGATCCTCCGAGTAGCGATGACCCAGCTGTAAGGCCAGTGCTGTGCCGCCGGCAAGCGTCCAGGAGTCGGTGATGCCGTCTGCGACCACCTGCTTGATGGTGACCCAGCCCTTCTTACTGAGTACTCGCGGATGCATTCTGTTCTCCAAGCAGCAGTTCCCAGTAGACACGCGTGCGTGGATCGATGCCGCGCTGGCCGATGGCCTCACGGACCAGTTCATCACCAAAAAAAGACCTGGCAGCGTGCACCTGATCGGCATCGCCGAACATCAATACTCGACTCAGGACCCACACCGGATGGGACTCAAGATCCTCGACGGTAAGTCGCTTGTCCCAGAATAGCGGGGCCAGCCGACTTACCAGTGTCGTGGGGCTCGGCGCGCTGGTGCGCGGTGATTCTCCTGCAACAAGGCGAACTTCCAGATGCCCGCCCAGGGCCATCGCGATACGGCGCAGGGTGGCCACCTCGAACCGGTCCCAGCCCGTCTCGTATCGATGCAGGGCCGACGCGCTGGTACCGGCCTTGTCTGCGAGCTGCTGGAGCGTCATGTCGCGGCTCTTTCGTAGTTGTCGGATTTGTAACCCAATCATGATGCGATTGTATCATATGTGATAAAAATGCTGGGGAACTGGCGTGTTGACAGTTCCGTGATCCGGCGCATTCGTAACTTCCACCAGCAAGCACAACTAATATCAATAGGACCTTAACCACCTTCCCCGCATCGGTTGTCGCCATTGCGGCTCTGATGAAATCGAAGACGCGCTGGTGATCCCCAGCCCAGTGGGTGATGGATTCCGTGTTCATGGGTCTGCCGAAGTTGAATGTCCGTGGGCGTGTCCATGGAAAACCCGTTGTACATGTACGGATCGGCGTTAGCGGTATCGTCGCTCATCACGTCCTCTTCCAGTTGTCGTTGAAATGAATTCAGGTACCGTGCTGCAGATCGACGAATTTCCTGTAAGCACCCTCTGGATCTGCCATCAGCGTTTCGTGATTAGCCACATCTTTGACCTCTCCATCCTCCAGGAACACGATCTGATCGGCCTCGCGAATGGTTGATAGCCGGTGCGCATGTTGGCAGAGAGGGGTTCGGGTGTAGCCTCGTTTTACCGAGCGTCTCCCAATCCCGGTACTTCAGTTGTTCCTGGAAAACATCGTGCAGCCGCTAACAGCAACGCAACGCCAGCGCAACAAGTCGACGCTGGCTGCGATGCCGCCCCCGCAATAGGTGACCCCCCCCCCGCCCGAAATTTGTCCGACCTGCTGACTATGACAAGTCGTGGCGCGGGCATGGTGGGTTTGATATCTATGGTAATCCGAGAAATCGACCAACCGAGACTCACCTCAAGATGGGGAAGGCGTATACCAGATCGGCGAGGTATAGGCCCGCTCTTGAGTTGCCATGGGGATTTCGTCCGCTAGATCCGTCAAACCATAGAATTTCGCATCGTACGCCGTCCAGCGAGGCGTCGGGATCTCCAATACACGTAGATAATAGAAGGCGAGTTCGTGCTTGTTGAAATCGGGATCGGTCCACACGACGGCCAATTCCGGATCGCCAATGCCGTTCGTATAGGAGGCGTTCTCCACGTCTACCGTATTGCCTATCGGACTAGCCTCGCCCTCGGCGTTTTCTTCGCGGCCATCCGACAAGGCGACGTTGTGGACCTTCTCGTGCAACTCGCCATCTGCATCACGCCAGCCCTTGATCACCTGCACCCGGTCCAGGTTTGCGCCATTCGGGTCTTTCACTGCTCGAATCAGGAAACTCGGTGCTTGCTCCTGGGGCGCCTGGGCCCCTGCGATCTCCTGCTGTTCCAGCAGTATTCCCCGTGGCATCGCGATGATTCGTATCAAGAGCGGGCAGATGACCACCGTCGACGGTGATGCCGGCACGGTAACCTTGCTTGAGTCTGACTAGCGAACAGCCAGACGTATTGTTGGACGGGCGTGACAGTGTTCCATCGCTTTCGTGCTTGACAACCCAGCCGACGGAAATTTCTCAATGCTCAATGCAGCCCAAATCGAAGTCTACGACAGGAATGGCTACCTGGCGATTGAAGGTGTTCTGACCGCGCCCGAGTTGGAGGAGCTGCGGCAGGTGACAGACGAGTTTGTCGAGAGGTCCCGGAACGTCACGTCGAACGACGGGACCTTCGACCTTGAGCCTGGGCACCGTGCAGCATCGCCCAGTCTGCGCCGCATCATTCATCCCGTCACCAAGCACCCGGTGTATGCCAAATACACCCGCCATGATCCCATCCTGGATATTGTTGAATGCCTGCTGGGGCCGAATTTGCGGTTCCACAACAACAAGTTGAACATGAAAAACCCGGGTCACGGCTCCGCTGTGGCGTGGCACCAGGATTGGGCTTTGTACCCATACACGAACGACGACCTGCTCGAAGTGGGGATCGCGCTAGACGACATGACCGTGGAGAACGGGGCGTTGATGGTCATTCCGGGCAGCCACAAGGGCAAGACCTGGGACCATCATCAGGATGGTCTCTTCGTGGGCGCCATTGCAGACCCGACGTTCCGGCCGGATGGCGCCGTATCGGTCACGGTCAAAGCAGGCGGCATCACGCTTCACCATGTTCGAATGCAGCACGGCTCCAAGCCCAACTCCTCCGACCTGCCGCGCCGCATGTTCTTCATCGGTTTTTGCGCCACCGATGCATGGCCGCTCGTCCCCACCGGGGATTCCATTGAAGACATGGATAAACGAGTAGTGCGCGGCGAGCCAACCCTGGAGCCGCAGATGGAAGATCTGCCGGTACGCCTCAGCCTGCCGCGTGTGGAAGGCGGCAGCATCTATGAACAACAAGAGAAACTGCGCAACGCCCTGGTGAGTCGGTCTTCCTCGTAAGGTCGAGGGCTGTGTCAACGACCGCGCAGACGGTCTTTGCTGGACAAGCCTCTCCCGGCGGAGCTGGAGCCTCGTCCGGGGGAATTCGAAGCCTGATCTCGACCTGCCAACCCGTTGCGAATACCTGATCGACGATCTCAGACGCGAGGTCATTGACTGCGGGAGAGCGGGAAACGGCGATCTTGCATCCCGTAGGCACCTGCGGATGGACCGCCGCGCGACTGCTGTTGTCGATGACAGGCGAAACGTCCGCAGCATCGAAGGCCTGCGGGTGATCGACGTGGCGGTCATGCCGACGATTGCCCTCCGGCAACACCAATGCGCCACGGTGATGATCGCGGAGCAGGGTGCGCGGTTTGTCTTGGAGGAGTGGAGGTAGCGAGGCCTCAGCGTCGGTTGCGCAGTTCCGGGGCCAACGCCTTGAGGCCAATCGCCTCCAGCGACGCCGAGACCGGGTAGCGGTCGTCGCCGGCGTGGACAACGAAACTCCGCGCGGGCCGGAGGTCTTCGCGCGCGTTGTGGAAGCCCCGGCTGACCTTTGCCGATAGCGAGCGTTTGATCTCGATGGCCCACAACTCGCCGCTGGCGTGCTCGATCACGAGGTCGATCTCGGCCCCGGCCCGGGTTCGGTAGAACGACGCGATGGAGGGCCACGGGAGCGCGGCTACGAGTGTCTTGATCGCGAACCCCTCCCAACTCCGCCCGACCACCGGGTGGCCCGCGAGCGCGGCCAAGGAAGGAATGCCGAGCAGCGCGTGAACGAGGCCGCTGTCCCGGATGTAGATCTTCGGGGACTTCACCAGGCGTTTGCCGACGTTGGTGTGCAAGGGAGGTAGGCGGCGGATCAACAACAGGTCCGCCAGCAGGTCCACATAGCGCGAAACCGACTGAGGGCTCACCTCGAGTGCATGCGCGAGTGCGGATGCATTGAGCAAGGTGCCTTGGCGATGGGCAAGCATCGTCCACAACCGTTCGAGTGTGGTGGCCGGGACCCGGGGGCCGAAGGCAGGTATGTCGCGCTCCAGGTAGGTTCTGATGAAGTTCTTGCGCCACGCCAGGCTCGCGTCGTCGCTTCCGGCAAGGAGCTCATGGGAAAGCCGCCACGCAGCCAGAGCCGCTCGCGCGCCGCCTGGTCCTGTGCCACCTCGATGATCGAGAAGGGCGTCAGATTGAGATAGGAAATTCGACCGGCCAGGGACTCGCCCGATTGGCGCAGGAGGTCGACAGACGCGGATCCGAGGATGAGAAACCGCCCCACGCCTTTGCCTTGACGGCTACCGCGGTCGATGACGCCGCAGCAGAGTCTGGAACAGCTCCGGTACGCGATGGATCTGGTCGAGGATCACGAGCCGCTCGTCGACGCTGTCGAGGAACAACACCGGTTCGCCCAGGCGGTTTCGATCATCGCGGTCTTCAAGGTCCAGGTAGACCGCTTCGCGTTGGTCGCCGACTTCGCGGGCCAGCGTGGTCTTGCCGGACTGACGGGGCCCGACGATGGCGACGGCCGCCTGACGTTTCAAAGCATCCTGAAGATCATCGTGGAGAGTTCTGGGGATCATATCCTTGCGTATTGTCCATCGTGTGGAGAATATACGAGGACTTCTCGTTCCTTGCTCTGCTCTCGCGTGTCACGCGAACGCCGACAACACTTCCTCGGCCACGAGCTGGTACTGCCCCACGTCGTCCGTCGGCATCCCGCCGATCATGATCTCGTCGGCGCCGGCGTCGATGATCTCGCCGATGCGGTCGATGACGTAGTTCTTGGGGCCGGCCGCGGTGCCGGCACCGAGCCGACGGTTCGCCATGAAGTGTGCGGCTGCGGCTTCGTCGTCGGTGACCATTGTCGGCATCAGCACGGTGTGCTTGATCTCGGCGGGATCGCGCCCGGCGTTTTCGCAGTGCCGGTTCAGCACGCCGACCTTGTGGTGGAAGTACTCCTTGGTCATGGGACCACCCGCCCAACCGTCCAGGTTCATGATGTCGCCGTACCGCGCGAGGGTGCGCAGGGTGCGTCGCTCGCCGGTGCCGCCGACCAGGATGGGAATCGGCTTGTCGTAGCTACCGGGAGACAGTGGCGCGTCGTCGATGCTGTAGTACTTGCCTTCGAAGGTGACGGGTTCGTCGTCATGAAACAACCGGCGCAGCAGTTGGACCGCTTCCTCAAATCGGTCCTGGCGCTCCTTCATGGAGGGAAACGTCCAGCCGTAGGCCGCGTGCTCGCGGCGGAACCAGGCCGCGCCGATGCCGAGCACGAAGCGCCCGTGCGAGATCGCATCCACGGTACCCGCCATCTTGGCGGTCAGCCCGGGGTTGCGGTACGTATTGCCCAGCACGAGGTGGCCGATACGCAGGGTCTTGGTGATTCCGGCGACAGCGGCGGCGACCGTGAACGCCTCGTGGGCCGTGAGATGTTCCTCCTCCTTGCGGCCTGGCGGCGGCAGGTAGTGATCCGCGAACCAGATGCTGCCCCAAGGCCCCGCGTCGAGCGCCTCGGCGACGACGCGGATGCTGTCCCAAGTGTTCCGGTAGCAGGTAACTTGCGCGCCGAACTTCATGCGGATGACTCCTATTGAATAGCTGATCAACGCCGGCTGGTCGGCGTCAAACGGTCCAGTATAGCGACGGATCGGAACCGCTGGGCGCCGGGAACGCCCGCAACTGGCGCGGCCGTTGCACCGTCCGCCGGGAAGTGGCCAGAGTGCCCCTCGCAACCGAACACGGTTGCATGGTCGGCGCGGCGCCCGTTACCGTATGGTCCGAGACGAGGTTGGCCATCTTGAGCCGGCCCGAGCACGGAGGACGACCATGATTCTGGCCAACACGTTCCGGGAGAAGCTCGACCGGGGCGAACCCACTGTCGGTACCCATTTCCTGTTCGCGGACACGGACGTGCCCGAGATCATCGGCGACACCGGGATGTTCGACTACGCCGAGTTCGTGGCCGAGTACTCTGCCTTCGATATGCGCCTGCTGTACGACCTGGCGCGATCGGCCCAGTGCGGGAAGAACCTGCCGCTGATGATCAAGCTGGACCAGGAGGCGCAGAGTTTTTGGGCGCAGGTGGCGCTGGGCGCCGGGTTCAAGTCCGTGCTGTTTACCGACGTCCGCACGCCGGAAGACGTGGACGACTGCCACCGTGCCATCGCCCCCGACACACCGAACACCGGCGGCCTGATGGGCGTCAAGCTGCGCCGGCCGGCTCTCGGCAGCTACAGCATGGGCGGCTACCTCGAGGATCTCGAGTCCATCGTCTTCGCCATCATGATCGAGAAGAACATCACCGTCGAAGGCATCGACGACGTGCTGGAGCGCGCCAAGGAACGCGGCGTAGCAATGACCCAGTGGGGCCCGGCGGATTTCAGCTTTTCGCGGGGCCAGATGCGCCTCATGGGCTCGCCGGACATCCGCGCTTTCGAGGAGAAAGTGATTGCCAAGTCCCTGGAGTACGGCATTCGCCCGCGCATCGAGATCGGTGCCGTGGAGCAGGCCAAGCGCTACATCGACCTCGGCGTGCGCGACTTTTGTATCGGCTGGGACCGGATGATCGTCCGGGCCGCCTGGATGAACCTCGGCGAGGGTATGAAGAAGGCCCTGGAGGGGTTGTAACCGGGCGGGTCCGCTCGCAACGAATCAACGAGGGCCTTGAACCCTCCGGTCTGCGCGTTGGCGTCACGCCGGAGATGGTTCGGCTCTCGGTCGGCATCGAACACATCGACGACATCATCGAGGATCTCGATCAGGCGTTGGACAAAGCCTGAAGGCGACGGACGGCCCGTATCGCGCAAAAGATGTTGCGCGATATGGGTGTAATACGCCAACTAGGGTTGCGCGGTTCGCTTAATCGCGCAATAATCGCGCAAATCGCGCAATGAGAATTGCCATGTTGCAGGACGAACTGACTCGGATCGAGGCCGTCATTGGTCGTCACCGAGACGGTGTCCCCGTGGGAGGCATCGCTGCGGAAATCGAGTTCGCGTTGCCGCGACGCACCCTGCAGTACCGCCTGAAACAGCTTGTCGAAAGGGGTCGGGTCGCAAGGGAGGGCCGCGGCCCGCGAACGTTGTATCGACTTCGACGCCATGAAATCCATGCTCGCGGCCCGTCGGGTCCGGCGCAGGCAGGTGTTGAAGCCGGGGTTGTACCCGAACCCCTTGCCAGACATCGCAACGAGTTCAGGCGCCGGTATTTCTCGTTGCCTGCCAACCAACGAGAACGAGTTGGCTATCGGCATGGATTCTTGGACGACTATCGACCCAACGTCAGTTCCTACCTCTCGGTGGGAGAACGAAACCAACTTCGGCGAATGGGTCGACTGGAATCTGGCTCGGAGCCTGCCGGTACCCATGCCCGACGAATCCTCGACCGCATGCTGATCGATCTCTCTTGGAACTCGAGCCGCCTCGAAGGCAATACCTATTCTCTACTCGACACCAAGCGCCTGATCGACATGGGCGCGGCTGCGGAAGGTCGCGGCATCCGCGAGACCCAGATGATCCTCAACCATAAGCACGCCATCGAGTTTCTCGTAGACGCGGTGGACGAGATCGGGTTCGACCGGCCCACGATCCTCAACCTGCATGCCATCCTGGCGGACAACCTGCTGCCGGATCCGGCGGCGCCGGGTAGATTGCGGAGGATCCCGGTCGGCATTGGGGAGTCCGCCTATCGACCCCTCGAAGTACCGTCACTGGTCGAGGAGAGCTTCGATCGGTTGTTGACCACGGCGGGCGCCATCGAGGACCCATTCGAGCAAGCGCTGTTCTGCCTGATCCAGTTGCCGTACCTCCAAGCCTTTGACGACGTCAACAAGCTGGTGTCGCGTCTCGCGGCGAATATCCCGTTCATCAGGCACAACCTGTCACCGCTTTCCTTCAACGACATCCCACGCGACTACTACACGGATGCCTTGCTGCTGATCTACGAGCGGAACGAAATCGGCTTGATGAGGGATCTGTTTCTGTGGTCCTACGAACGTTCGGCGGCACGCTATGGTGCGGTGAGACAGTCCGTCGGCGAGCCCGATCCATTCAGGCTGCGATACAGGGACGCGCTTCGCGACCTGATCGGCGCGGTCGTTGGCGATGGCCTGGATGTGAAGTTGGCCGCTGGGCGCGTCCGGGCGTGGGTGATCGCAAATGTCGAACCGGTCGATCGTGATCGATTCCAGGAGATCGCCGAGACCGAACTCATCGGCCTGCATGAAGGAAACTACGCTCGCTACCGGGTAACGCGTAGCGAATTCAAGGCGTGGCGCGAAGTCTGGGACGCGGGAGCCTAGTGCTCCGTCATCCCTAAATCTTCGCGTCAGTGGCAGCCGGAGTGTTCCGGGCACCGTCGCTTGCGACGGACAGGCGCGGCTGCGCAAGTCTATTGGGCATGCCCAAGCAGACGCAACGCCGCACGGGGTGCTCCGCTGCCACCCGTAGGGCGCGTCCGCAAGGCGCGCTGAAGCGCGGCCCATCCGCGTTGTTGGCACCTCTCGACGTATGCCCGATATGCCTTCAAGGTGCCGCCTAGCGGACTGGACGCTTGCGGACGCGCTGACCCGAAGATCAAGGGTGGACGCAGCATTAGTGGTCGAACACCCTTGAAATGACGTGTCAGTGGTCGCCGGAACGTTCCGGGCAAGGCGCGGTTGCGCAGACGTAGCGGGTCTACTTCAAGCGACCGCAACGCGGGCCGGGGCGTTCCGGCG
>JAKZRQ010000045.1:0-16632 GCA_047518105.1 Pseudomonadales bacterium
AGGAGTGCGCGCTCCTCGACCTCCAGGCGAAAGGCATGCTGCGTGGCGACGCCTGGCAGTCGCTCGAACGCATCTTGCTGAGCATCGCCGGCATCGCCCAATCGACACTGTCCCGGGAAGCGGACTGGCTGCGCGTCTGAGTTGCTCCAGGGCCGGGCTCCGCTTCGGGTAGCAAAGCGTCCGCCTACGCTGTGCGCCGGGCCGCGCCGCGTGCGGCCTGACCCGCCGTCCTCCCAACGAAGAAGCGCCGGTCGCATGCTCCCTCAGCGCTTCTTCCGTGAAAGCGCGTCAAAGCCGGCCCGGCGTTTCGCTTGCGCTGTACGCCGGGTTCGCTTCCGGCCCAGGTCACGCCCGCCCATTGACAAGCAAGGGTGTCGGGGCGACAGTTCGGGTTCTCCGATGGGCGGGGAACGCGAAATGAGGATATCAGGATCACCCATGAGAGAAGGATCACCCATGAGACACCGACCTGCGGACATGAACCAGCTCGGCAACCGCATCGTCGACTTGGCGATTGGCGAGGCCGTTGAGGACGAGGAATCGACTCGCTGTCATCAGGGTGGCGCTGCCTGCGCCGGTAAGCTGACGGCCGAACAGCGCCCCGAATGCGCCAGGAAGGCGACCGCCGCGCGCTGGGCATTGGCGTGATCTGCTATTTGATTGCCGCGACGGACATCACCGACGCCGAGGTGCGGAGTGCCTTCGGTGCCCGCATGATGGGTGTGCGCGATGGCGTTTGGGTCGTTGCGACCGCCTTCCCCACCTGCGCGGACGTGGCAGAACGGTTGGGTATGAACACCAATATCGGGAGAAGCGGCATCGTGGTCAGGATCGGCGAGTACTTCGGATTCTACAACCGCGCATTGTGGGACAAGATCGAAGCCTGGAAGGTCGCGACGGCATGAATGGAGTCGTCAATCTGGATGAACACCGTGGTCAACCTACCGGTACGCCCTCGAACGACGGCGGTGGCGGCGGTGGTCCGACCTACGGCGAAAGACTGGCCGCGTTGGAGGCGCACATGCAGCACGTCGCGACGAAGGCGTGGGTACTAGGCGGCGTTGTCGGCGGTATGGGTTTGGCCGCGATGATCGCATTGGCCGTCATGAAGCTCTTCTCCCAGTGAGAAAATTCTTGATAAAAAGGGTCATTTTGAAATGGTCTGCGCGCCCTAGGGCCTGGCCCCGCTTCGCGTAGCGAAGCGCCTTCGCCTACGCTGTGCGCCGGGCCGCGCCGCGTGCGGCGCGCCGCCTCCGCCCGGCCTCCTTTCCGCCAAACTATTCTTCAACTTGTTGAATTGAAAGAGAATGCCCCAGCGCCCGCGCCGGCATCGTTCCCGCGACTGTGCCATCGTTGATGCGCGCTCGGCGACTGTCCGTGTCCGCCATCTAGTTGGCTAGCGCGCACGGTTTCCCAGCCCAAGGACACAGCCCTGTCTAGGCAGACCGCGCGCGCTCTCGATCAAGTCTTCCGCCAGAAACTACGCGGCGCCCGCAGCCTAAAGAGCAACGTCTTCGACGACGGTCTCGAACCAGATTTCGATGTGGTGCCCAGATCAGACCGCCGCCATCCACTCGAACCGGATCTGTAGATGCTTGAGCATATCGAACGTGTCCTTGTAGGCCACCTCGAACTGACTACAAACATCGGGAAGCAGAATGCGGTTTCTTGCGTCAGGACGCGGCTGTTCGTTTGTTACCACAATCCCGCAGCGGGCGATCCCCTATGCGACCAGCCAGCCATCGGCTTCTGTGGCGAACTTTGCCTTGGCACGGTCAAAGTACTGCGAGTTCTGCTGGACCCAGAGCATGATGTCGGTATACGCGGCGACTACATCTGCTTGGGTGGTATCCAGAAAAAGCGCTGCCGACAAGTCGTTCTTCACCCATCGGAACAGATCCTCGCTGTCTCTTCCCGCGAGCAACTCGTTCCTGACTTTGTCGATGCTACGGATGTTCCCGGTACCGAAGTGGTGTGCCAGGCTGTCCCAGAATCCTGGACAGATCTCGAACGCGTAGTACCCGTTCTTGGCCGAAATGAACACGTCCGCATCCATGAGAAACACCGGTTCGGTCACGGCAGATCGAACCCCAAGCGCGCGGCATACGCTTGGAAGGTGCCGCCTCGCAGGCCGGTCAGGTCATACGCTTCGCGAAAACTGAGTCGACCGTCCTTGGCGGCCCGAATGACCTCCGTGGCGAATGCTTCCCCCACACGCGCGTTCTGGTTGTTGTAGAAGTCGCCGCCTCCCGTCCCCGCACCCTGTCGGCGCTCTTCGCGGACGTATTCGTCATAGAACCCGAAGAATGCCTCGCGATCCACCAAGCGCAGATCCAGCGCCCGCCGACCCGCGACGATCGGGCTCACTTTGAAGCGGTGCGCAAGGATCTTGAACGGTTGTGGCTCGTACTTCACCCCACCCCACTGCGCCCTCAACTCCCCCGCAGGCAACAGGAACTCCGCCGCCGCCCGGTCGCAAAATGTCTCCACCGCAGTGCGGCCCGGGAAGAGGTTCTCGAATCCGGATATCCCTTCGCCCGGGGTACCTAGCCAGATGTGGGCTAGTTCGTGGGCAAGGGTGAACATCTGGGCCGCCTTCGCGTCCGCACCATTGACGAAGATGAGCGGCGCATACGCATCGCAAAGCGAGAACCCGCGGAACTCCTCCACGTTCAGCTTGCGACGGGTATTGTTTCCAACTACACCATTCACTACCGCCATGATCCCCATGTGCTCGATGGATCTCCGTAATTCGCCCACGGCTTCCATCCAGGTACCAACCCCGGTAGCCCAGCCACTGCCGATGCCCAGCAAGCGCCGCATCTCCCGGCCGACGGCGTCCGGATTGTCCGTCAGCCGAGCGCTCCCCACGAAGTCCAAGGGCTGTGTGTCGCACTCCATCCTCTCCTCTCGGAGCCAAGCCTGACGTCGCTGCATCGCATGGATCGTGTCGAGCAGATCGGGGCTCGGGCGCCGGACCTCGCCCTGGACGGTTCGGAAGTCCGGAATGGGGATCCGCTCATCCGGGGGTGCGGGCAGGAATAGGTAACCGAGCGGAACGTGGGTCGCCTTCGCGAAGGCTTCGAGCTGTTTCGCCGTCGGTTGCTTCTCGCCGCGCTCCCATGCCGGAAGCCCGGGCATTCGACCCGCGAGGTCGTCCATGCCGTACCCGGCGCGCTCGCACGCCCAACGCAGCAACTCCGGGCGAATTGCCATGCGGCTCATGCCGCCATCGTGCCCCAATGCCCACTCAGCCGCAAACTACAGCGATGCATCGGCTCTACGGTCGGGCACTGCCTCCCGCCGTTACCGGCGAAGCCCGGATGCGGAGGTCATCCAACGAGATCCACTCAGGTCGGCGGCGTCGGCCGTCCCTTTGGCCACGAAGCCTGTCGGGCCATCCCTCCCACCGCACATGCTCGCGCAACCGATCCCGCTAGGTTAGTTTAGTAGCACTGGGGGAGGGTTGATGATTGATGATCTGATCGGTGCCGGTTGGCGCTATCACGACACCGAGAGCGAGCGGCTGGCCCGGGAACTGGAGACGGCGGACCTTGGCGAACTCGATGGCGAGGCGCCGGCGCACTGCCTGCGGCTGTCCAACCACACGATCGGCGAGCACCTTGGGGATTGGCCGCGGGCCAGGCGATTTGCCGAGGCGGTCTGTGCCGCCGACCCGAACCACTTGAAGATTGCCACGGTAGGCGCCCACTTGGCGGTTGCCCGCTACATGGACGATGCCGACGCGGCTGCCCAGCAAGCCGAAATCGACTGCCTAGGCGCAGCACAGGACCCGCTCGGCACGTATCTCATGGTCAAGTCGTCGCTGGCGGGAGCGCTGGCGGGAACGGGGCGATTCGCCGATGCCGGGCTTGTCATCGGCGCGGCGAATCGATTGGCATCGGGAATGGACGGGCCGGGCTCTTCGGCTCGCAGCATGGCGATCGTCAACAACAACCTGGCGAGCGAATTGGTCGACCACGACGACTTGGATGCGGAGCAAGCCCGGTTGATGTTGGCCTGCGCGGATGCCGCTCACACATTCTGGAAGCGATGCGGTACCTGGGTGAACGAAGAACGGGCCCTGTGTCTGCTGGCGCTGGTGAACAACCGGACCGGAAAATTCGATCTCGGACTCGAGTATGCCGGGGCAGCGCTGGACGTGATCAGCGGGAACGGGGAAGAACCGGTGGACGAGGCGTTCATTCGTCTGGCGGCTGCCAAGGCCCACGTCGGGCTGTCCGACCCGGCCAGACGCGACGAAGAGGTTGCCCGCGCGGACGCGCTGGCTGCGACGTGGTCCGACGAGTCGCTGGTCAACGAATACTCTCGCGACCGGGCGAGAGTGACCGAAGCTCTCGTCCCGCCGGCGACAAGGCAGCCGGACCCGTGATCGGTCCGGGAGCGCGCTCGCTGCCTGAGGGGCTCCGACCGGAACGACGAAACGGGGCGGCGGCGTGTAGACTGGATTTCTTGAGCACGCCGAATGTCGACGCTCGAGTTGCACTTCGAACGAAACCGGAGAATGCGTAAGCATTCTCAAACGCGCCGTCAGGCGCGCCTGGATTTCTTGAGCACGCCGAATGTCGACACTCGAGTTGCATTTCGAACGAAACCGGGAGAATGCGTAAGCATTCTCAAACGCGCCCGTGAGGGCGCGCCCTTTGCCTAGTTGGGCCGCAGATGCCGAAACAACTGCCTTGGAACCAACCGATTGCCGAGGTGCATGCCTGGGTGCAGGCTTGCCAATCGAACCGCGGTGGATCCACCGCCGGAGCGCGGCTCGCCGTCGCCCGGCAGTACGGCTTTGCCACTTGGCGGCAACTCGAAGCCTACGTCACCCATCCTGGAGGCCTCTCGGACTTCCTCCTGCTTGGCTGTCTCGCCTACTTCCAGACGGACCGGCCCGAGAACGTCGAACGTGCGCGCAAGATGCTTAAGGACGATCCCGCGCTCGGCACCCGGGATATCTGGTCTGCGGCGTGCGTAGGCGACGTGGCGGCCGTGGCCGCATTTCTCGACGCGGATCCGGCCCTGGTACATCGACGCGGCGGCTACTTCGACTGGGAACCGCTGCTCTACGCCTGCTACTCGCGTCTCAACCTGCCCGGCAAGTCGACGCTGGCCGTCGCGGGGTTGCTCATCGAATACGGTGCCGATCCGAACAACCACTACATGTGGGGCGGCCAGTACCGGTTCACCGCGCTGACCGGCGCCTTCGGCGAGGGCGAGATGGGCCCGGTCAACCAGCCACCGCACGAGCAATGCATCGCCCTGGCAGGTCTGCTGCTCGACGCCGGTGCCGATCCCAACGACGGTCAGGCGCTCTACAACACCATGTTCACGCCGGGCAGCGAATGTCTCACCATGCTGCTGGAGCATGGGCTGGGGCCGATGCACAAGTGCAACTGGCTGATCGCCGCAGAGGATGGCGAGTACGGCGACCACCCGGATCAGACCCTTGGCTACCAATTGTCCTGGGCGGTACGCAAACACCATCCTGATCGGGCAAAGCTCCTCATCGACCACGGGGCGGACCTGGCGATCCGCACACCGGACGACCGGACGATGTACGAAGCCGCTTCGATCGCGGGGCATGCGGAACTTGCCCGAACCCTGGTCGAACACGGCGCCGAGGCCGTGGAACTCGGCTCGGCAAAGCGATTGACCGGTGCCTGCATGGCAGCGGATGCCACCGTCGCGCGGGCGCTGCTCGATGCCGAACCGGGGATGATCGAGCGACTCCAGCAAGTCGAGCCCGACTTGCTGGTCGACGCCGCCGGTTCGAACCGGCAGCAGGCGATTCGTCTCATGGCGGACCTCGGCTTCGATCTCGGTCGCTTGGGCGATGTCTCGCCGCTTCACCAGGCGGCTTTCGCGGGCCACTTGGGCATGGTGGAGTTGTTGGTGGGGAAGGGCGCGGATTTGACATCGCGGGACAAGCATTTCGCGGCGACCCCCCTGCAGTGGGCGATGACGGGGGGCCACCCGGAGATCGTCGACTATCTCTCGCGCCAGGCAATCGGCATCTTCGACGCGGTCTTGGCGGAGCGCCTCGACCGCCTGGGCGACCTGCTGGACGCCGATCCGCGATTGCTCGAGACCACGATCCGCGCCGAGCGCACCGACGACGATCCCCACGATTCGGATTGGCAGACGCCGCTCGCCTTGGCTGTGCTGCGCGAACGCCCCGCAGCGGTCAAGCTGCTGCTCGGACGCGGTGCCCGTGTGGATGTCGCGGACGGCGACGGGCGGGTCTTGACACGGATCGCCCGGGACGAGTCCACCAGCGAGATAGCCGGGTTGCTGGGATCGGCGTGATCGCCGAGTCCAGCAAGGCTCCTATGTGTTCTCGGTCAGGGATCTGGCCAGCAGGTTCAGGAACAACCCGACGTCGGTCGCGATGCCGGTCGACTCGACGCTGCCGCGGTCGGCAAGCTTGGTTGCCACCGCAGGGTTGATGTCCACGCACACGAGCCGCACGCCGGCAGGCGTCATGTTGCCCGTACCGATGGCGTGCAGCATGGTGGACAGCATGAGGATCAACTCGGCGCCTTCGATCAGCCGCGCGTAGGCCGCCTGGGCTTCGATCAGGTCCATCTGCGTGTCCGGCAGCGGTCCGTCGTCGCGGATCGACCCGGCAAGCGCATAGGGAACCCCGGCCTTGACGCACTCGTACATCACGCCGCCGGTGACGATGCCGCTGTGCACTGCCGCCTCGATGGAGCCGGCGGCCCGAACGCGGTTGATGGCGTTGAGGTGATGACGGTGGCCACCTTGAACGCCCGTGCCGCGGTTCAGATCGACGCCCAGGGATGTGCCGAACAGGTTGGTCTCGATGTCGTGTACGGCGAGCGCGTTTCCCGACAGCAAGGCTTGCACGTAGCCGGCGCGGATCAGCGCCTCGAGGTGTCGACCGCCGCCGGTGTGGATCACCACGGGGCCGGCGACGACCGCGATGCGGTCGCCCCGGGCACGGATGCGCCGCATTTCCAAGGCCAGTTCATCGATCTGGCCTTCGACACGGCGCTCGGTCGTGACCTCCGAAGACATGAAGGCGAACTCGCGCCGGCCCCGGCGCGGATCGGGAATGTGCACGCGCACACCCGTCTCCCCGCAGACGACTGCCTCGCCCGCGTGGAGATTCCGCATCAGCTCGCATCGGGCCGTCGGCGGATCGCAGGAGTCGTCCACGACGATGGCCGCGTCCATGCGCTGGCGACCGACCCGTACCCAACGTGCTCCCACGCGGATGTCCGTGGGATAGATCGTGGAGCAGCAGAAGTCCTCCGGCGCAACGCCATCCTGTTGCACGACCACCAGCGCGGCGACGTCGCCTTCTTCGGCGATCCGTGCGCCGAAGGGCCGCAGCCGTTCGACGGTCTCGTCGAGTCGCGACTGGCTGGGCGCGCTGACCACGAATCGAACGCGACTGGTCTGATCGCTTCTTTCGCCGGCGCGCAGCCGCTCCAGCCGAAAGCTGCTGCCGGCGCGGTTCACGGTGTCGAAGGCATGGGTCATCACCCCTTCGTCAAGCAGGTGGCCCTCCATTTCCACACTCGCGGAGCGGATTGGCGACTCCACCGGCGGTCTGCGTTCGAAGCCATCGGGCAGATCCTGGTCGAGCACGAGCGTCAGGCACTTGGCCGCGCCGCCCGCCTTGATGAATTCGGTCAGCGGCGTGGTGACGACTTCGAAGTCCCATGCCGCAAGCGCCCTTCGGAGTTCGTCGGAGGAATGGCTGGTGAATAGGGTGTTGCCGAGGCGAACGGCGTTGCAGGCGAAGCGGTGGGCGTCCTCGTCGCCGACTTCGATGCGCCGGTCCGCCGGGGCGAGGGATTCGATCAGTTGCCGCGACGGTTCGTCGAACGCCGGCGGGTAGTACATCACGCGGCCATGGGGCAACGGCACGAAGCAGGTGTCCAAGTGGTAGAAGCGCTGGTCGACCAGCCGCAGCGACGCCACCTCGACGCGCAGTTCCTCGGCGAGTGCACGATGGGATTCGAGGCTCGTGCGCACACCGTAGCCCGCCCACAAGAGCGGCCTTCTGTCGGCGTCGCCGGGCCACCACAGGGCGTCGCCTTCCCCTTCGAAGGCGATCGCATCGTCGACCTCGGCGATCCGGAGCCCCGACGACTCGGCCCAGTCCCGATAGAGGGCGGTTTCGGGTTCGCGTTGGGTGACGCTGAAGGTCGCGGGCACGAAAGTTTCGTTCAGCACCAGGCCGCTGTTGGCCGCGAAGCACATGTCGGGAAGCCCGGGCTGCGGTTCGATGGTCGAGACGTCGCCGTGGTCTTCGAGGATCGAGACGAACGCGTCCCATTGACGCTTGGCCCTCGCCCTGGAAGCCGCGCCGACGTTGCCGGACATCCAGGGGTTGATGACGTATTCGACGCCGAAATAGGTCGGCGGGCAGACAAGCAATCGTTTCATGAGACTCGGCACCTCGGTGACTACGGCGATCTCGCGTGCGCTCGCGTGGACAGCGCCCGTTAGAGCGGAAACCGGCGCGGATTGTTCCACGCTTTCCTATGGAGAGTGCGCCTTCCTACGGAAGAAAAGAAAACTTCCTACAACTGGATAGGGCGATCTCGCGCTTGGTTCTGGCACGAGAGTGCTACGATTCGAGGCGTGAGTACGTGGTGTTCGCGATGCCGGAGCAGGTCGTCGTGGTGATGGAGGAGCAGCGACAACATGAGCGCTGAACTCATAGCCGTGATTGCCGTCGGCGTAGCGCTGGCCGGCGTGATGCCGACAGGGCTGCGCGGCGTCCGCTTGGAAGTACGCGACGTGCGAAGCGGCGTTGGGGACCTTCGCGAACGCATGGCCCGGCTGGAGGGCCTGTTCGAAGGGTTCGTCGCCCGGTCCAGATCCGATTCGTCGTCGTAGTTCCCAGGAGAAGGCTGCAATGGGCTACGTCGTCACCGAGGTCGAACTGAGCAATCCTCGTCAACCGGACCGTCGGCCGGTGCGGGTCAACGCCCGGGCGGATACCGGTTCGCTCATGCTTTGCCTCCCCGCCAACATTGCGCGGCAACTCGATGCCGATGTCGAGTCCATGCGCGATGTCGAGGTCGCGGACGGTCGGAAGGCCGAGGTTCCCTACGTCGGCCCACTACGGGTCAAGTTCGGCGACCGGCTCTGCTTCGTCGGCGCATTGGTCATGGGCAACGAGGTGATCCTCGGTGCCGTGCCGATGGAGGACATGGATCTCGTGGTCAATCCGAAACTGGGTCGGGTAACCGTGAACCCGGCCAGTCCCGATATCCCGTACTGTCGGGCTTGAGCCGTTACTCCCGCAGTGTCCTAAACAGCGACACGATCATCGCCACGCCGATCACCAGAAGCGGCAGGGAGACCACCAGCACCGACGACTTGATCGCCTCCAGTCCGCCCAGCAGCATCAGCGCAATGGGCAGCACCGCCAGCGCGAAGGCCCAGAACACCCGGTGCCAGCGCTGGGGATTCTGCCCGGCTTCCAAGCGCCGGGTGGCCGACGCGGCGATGGCGTAGGAAGCGGAATCGTAGGTCGTCGCAACGAAGATCCACGTTACCAGGATGAAGGCGATGAGCGGCAGCGGCTGCCAGGAGAGCGCGCCGATGATGCTGGCGATGGCCTGGTGGGCTTCGCCGGCCGCGACCAGTTCCCGGGCCGGCACCAAGCCTTCCATATCCATCCACATCGCCGTGTTGCCAATGGTGATGTAGAAGATCGCACACCCCATCGTGCCGAACCCGATCATGCCGAGGATGAGTTCCCGCAGCGTCCGCCCGCGCGAGATCCGGGTCACGAAAATGCCCATGTAGGGCCCGTAGGCGAGCCACCAGGCCCAGTAGAAGATGCTCCAGTCCTCGACGAAGTTGGTCTCGAGCACGGGGTCTGTCCACGTGTTCAGCCGGATGAACTCCTGCAACATAATGCCCAGGCTGTTGGTGCCGTGCTTCAGGGCGAACAAGGTGGGGCCGGTGAACAGCACGAAGAGCACGAATAATCCGGCGATGCTCATGTTGACGTCGCTCAACAGCTTGATGCCCTTGTTGAGGCCACGGAATACGCTGAACGCGAATAGCGCCACCGCCATGAACACCACCACGTACTCCAGCCAACGGGTTTGTTCGATGCCGAAGAGATTGGCCACGCAGGCGGCGATCATCGGCGTTGCGAGGCCAAGGGACGTGCCCGTGCCGCCGACAAGGGCGATGATGAAGATGAAGTCCACGATGCGGCCCAGGGGCTTGTTGGCGATGTCGTCCCCGCACAGACCGACGAGCGCGGTCGACAGGCGCAGGTAGGGAATCTTGCGCTGGTAGTACGGGTAGGCGATCGCCACCGTCGGCAGGCAGTACAGGCACCAGGCCGACAGCCCCCAGTGGAAGATGCCGTAGGTCGCCGCCCACTCCTGGGCTTCGGGCGAGTTGGGTTCGACACCGAACGGCGGGGTGTCCAGATAGTAGGCCCACTCGATGGTCGCCCAGTACATGATGCCGGCGCCGATCCCGGCGCAGAACAACATCGATATCCACGACAGGTTGGAGAACTCCTTTGCGACATCTTCGCCGCCAAGGCGTATGCGCCCGAACTTGCCGAAGGCGATCACCGCCAGCACCACCGTCGCGGCGACCACCATCCACTGGTAGAGCAAGCCCATCTCGCCGGCGATCCACTTGTACATCGCGTCGACGACTTCCGAGGACCTCTCGGGCGCCAGTGCCATCGGAATGCAGACCGCGACAATGAGTGCCACGCTGGACGCGAACAGCACCCAATCGACCCGCGGTTTCATACACGCCCCATTCCCTTCGATTGCAAGCATGGTAACGCGAACCAGCAGAGCCATGGCGGCGACGTTCTCGCGTTGTACACTTTGCATCCGTTTTTGGGGAACTAACGATGTCGGAACTCGCGAACTACGAACAACTCGACCACGTGGCCGTGATCACCATGAACGACGGCAAGGCCAATGCCTTCGGCCCGGACATGATCGCCGCGGTGAACGGCCAACTCGACCGCGCGGCGGACGAAGCCGAGGCCGTGGTGCTGACCGGACGACCGGGGCTGTTTTCCGGAGGCTTCGACCTCAGGATCATCCGCAGCGGCGACCCGGAAGCGGCGACCGCCATGCGCATGGCCGGCACGCGGCTGATGATGCGTCTCTACGGCCTGCCGCAACCGCTGGTGATCGCCGCCACCGGACATGCGGTAGCCCTGGGAGCGATCTGCCTGCTGACGGCGGACTACCGCGTCGGGACCGAGGGCGACTTCCGCATCGGCCTGAACGAGACCTCAATCGGCATGAGCCTGCCGCCGTTCGGGTTGATGCTGGCGAGCGAGAGACTGTCCAAGCGCTACCTCACCCGCGCGGCGATTGCCGCAACGATGTTCTCGCCGGCCCAAGCCAAGGACGCGGGTTTCCTGGACGAGGTGGTTGCGGCGGAAGACCTTCGGGAAGCTGCGCTCGGTGCGGCCCATGCCACGTTGAAACTCGACGGTGTGGCCTATGCGGCGGTGAAGCAGGGCTTGCGGGGAGCCTCCATCGCGTCCGTGCTGGGGCCGCTTGAGAACCCGACCTAGACATGGAGAGTCCCAATTGCGTCACGTCGCCTATATCTGTGAGCGATATTGGCGGCGCGGCAATCTGGTCACCTCATGGGGCTTCTCCGCAGACGGCAAACCTGGAATCTCGACGAGTGGCCCGCCTTGGCTGACGACTGTCGTCCCATCCAGCGGGCGCTGGCGGCCGGGGCGATCCGCCCCGACCGTTCCGGTTGGCCGCGTCCGTGTGCGAGCCGCCTGAAGCCGAAGAAGGCCCGCCGGTTCCCGAATGGGCCAGGCGCTGGAAGTACGGCTTCAAGGCCGCGAAGCCCGGCGAACTCGTCCAACGCGCCGCTTGCGGCGCGCATCGATCCACATGACCTACCGGCTCGACGGCCAGGCGGCCGACCGGTACCGGGCGGCACGGCCTTCGCGCCTACGCCGGATACGACTGCCGCCGCGCCCGGATCGTCGGCCGGTTTGGCGTGGGGTTATGCGACGCAACGCTTCGTGTGGGTGCCGTTCGGATCGTCATCGCCGACAGGCTCCTGTCGGGGTCCATTCGGGGTCGGCACAGCGGCGAAATCGCCGAAGAATACGGGAACGAGCCAAGTGATGCTAAGCGCGATGGCCACCAGGACGAGGCCCCGTCCCAACCAGGTCTGATCCGTCAACAGGTAGCTGTTGCACAGCCGATCGGGCGAAATGAGGTACAGCCAGCCCAGCCGAAACAGCATCGCCAGGAACTCGATCTTGACCACGCCGCGTGCGACGGGGTGCAGCCGCGCCCAGCTCCAAGCGAGCGGAAGTCCGGCCAACAACACCAGGGAGGCGTACTTGGCGGCCTCGGTGGCCGTGCTCGTCAGCGAGCCATCAAGCCACCTCGGGATCATCCAGAAGCCGATCGCGAAGCTCGCGAGCAGGATCCCGGGGATGCCGCCCGCGTTCCAGCGCTCGAGGATACCGTCGATGTTCGGCTCGATGTATCGGCCAAGGACGAGTCCCACCGCGACCAGAAACGGGATCTGCACCAGCACATGCCCCATCATCGTCGCGGCCAGCGCCGAGCCCACTGGCGTCGCGACGATCACGAGCAACAGACCAAGCGCGCCGAGTGCCGTCCGATAGCCGATCCGGGCAGTCCCGGTCATGGCTGCGCCTTTCGTCGAATGGCCTCGAACAGCGCTGCACGGTCCTCTATGTCGAGAATCGCCACGACATGCCCGTCTTCGACCAGGTAGAACGCGGCGTTGTGCACGAAACCCACGCTGGGCTCCGGGATCACGATCACGCCGAGTTCGTCGAGTGCGGCGGCAAGATCGTCGTCGTTGTCGAACCGTGCGGCGCGCCACTGGGGTTCGACAGCGCCAAACCGCTGCAGGTAGTCGCGTAGTGCGCTTTCGTCGTCGTTGTCCGGATCGAAGGTGACGCTCAGGAGGTCGACCTGATCCGTCAGGCCCGCCGTCGCGAGTTCGCTCTGCAGCAGCCGAAGCTGCGCCCCCATGGCGAGGCAAACGGTTGGACACCGCGTGTAGATCAGGTCAACGACCAGGAGCGGCTTGTCCGACCCGGCGAGCGACAGGGGCGCCCCGTACGCGTCCGTCAGCGGATAGTCGGGCAGCGCTTGGGGATTCGAGAGCACCGCCTGGCGGCGGGCACCCTCGGCGGTCCACACGGACCAACCGTCGGTGCCGAGCGCCAATGCGGCGTAGCCGACCGCCAGAACCAGCCCGGTGGCGGCAACCGACCGCCATCGGGCCACTTAGCCGGCCCGGGCGTGCTTGAAGCTGGTCAGGAATCGAACCGCGAACACGAGTGCCGCTACGGTGACCACGGCCGCGAACACCGACGAGACCTGGCCATCCACGACCCATTCCGGCATATGCTGCGCCCAGCGTCGCGGGACGGACTCGTACCCGCTGATCAGCAGGCCGACCGAGAAACCCACGCCCGCGACCAGGTATAGCCAGAACGCGATCCGGTCGATGCCCCGCCGCGAACCCTGATCGTTCAGGTAGTACATGAACCCGAACAGCATCGCGACGAGACCCAGCATCAGGTACATGTGGAAGTGCCCAGGCACCCACATGGTGTTGTGCATGACGTGGTTGACGGCGATGACACCGTCGATGATCGCAGGCACGATGCCCACGCTCCAGCCGAATATCGACGCGAACAGGAGCCCCGATGTCATGTCCCAGCGGATGCCGGAGCGATGCACGATGGTGAGTGCGGCCCACGCCGTGACCGCGAACACCGGCAGTCCGGCGAGGTAGGACACGACTTGGCCGAGGGCCAATGCCCAGGTCGGCATCACGAAGTCCATCAGCAAGTGGTGCGGGTACACCACCATCACCATGATGGTCGTCGCCGTCCAGGCGGCCAGGAATATCTTGTTCACCTTCCACGGCCGGCCGGCGTACTTGGGCAGGATTTCGTAGACCGCCACCACGGCCTGGTAGATCGTGGCGTTGATGAAGACGTGTCCGAAGAAGTAGGTGAGGTTCTTGGTCAGCAGGGCATCGACGGCGAACGACGGCACGAACAGGTTCACGAGGATCAGGGACAGCACGACCGCGCCGGAGAGAATGCCGGCGATATTGACGATCAGCACCATGGTTGCCGCGACCACTGTCGCCGGCGGCGCTTCCTCGCCGCTGTTGCCGAACAGTTGCGGCCAGCCGAGGGATTTGGCGAGCGAACCGTACTTCGCCATGATCGCGCGGGCGAAGTCGAGATAGAGCAGCAGGAAACCGACGCCGATCGACAGCAGGCCGAACAGATAGCAGGCGGCCCCGGTGGTCCCCCAGACCCCGGCGCTGGTGCCCGGCAGGGGGAACAGGAAGGTCCAGCCGCCGGCGTAGCCGCCGAGGAAGATCCCGCCGAGAATCAGCACCACACCGAGCAGGAAGAAGGCGAGATTGGTCCACAGGATGCCCGTCGAGAGAGTGACGTAGCGGCGTAGGAAGTACCAGATGACGCCACTGGCGGCGAGACCCGAGATGCCCACCATGCCGGCGCCGTGGGCGGTCATGACTTCGTAGAAGAGATTGGGCGTGAGTTCCACCCACGTGGCCTGGCTCAAGCGCATGAGCACGCCCAGCACCATCATGAGCATGAAGACCAGTGCGCTGATTGCGAGATAGGTCAGGACGCCGAGGCGCCCGGACGACGGCAGCGGGGAAGCAGTCTGTTCAGCCATGGGTGTTCTCCTTATTCGCCGACCGTGAGTTCACTCACCATCGCGTGGTGGACGAGGCCGCAGTACTCCATGCAAAGCATCTTGTAGGTGCCCGGCTGATCCAGCGTCACCGCCAACACGTTGACGTAGCCTGGCATGGCCTGGACCTGGCCCACCATGCGCATGTCCGGGTTGTAGAGGCCGAAACCGTGATTGACGTCGCCGGAGGTGACGTTGAACACCACGGTGTCCCCTGCCTTCAACTCGGCGTCGCCAACTTGCCAGTACCACTGCCGGCCTTCGACATCGATCGTGACGGCATTGTCGGGTGCGTGCCCGCGGGTCGCCGCATAGGGCAGATCCAGCATCGTGATCACGGCGATCAACACGCCTGCGATGACGAAAATCCAGAAGAACCAGACCCTGAGGCCCGTGGACTTCTGCTGTAGCGGCCCGTAGTCCGCTGCGGCTTTGCCGGCGTTCAGCACGACGAACACGAACCCCCCCGCGACCACCAGCATCAGCACAACGGTCACCACGAACACCGTATCTTGAATCATCGCGAGCCCCCTCGATTTCCCGGGATCGGGTGGTCTAGTCTCCTTGAGCACGCCCGATGTCGACGCTTAGGTCGCATACGAACACCGGTGGGCAGCGCTCTTGAACGGCTCGTATTCCGAGACGCGCTCGCGTAGCGAGACACACTAGTACCTGTAAGTCGTTTACATATTCAAAACCTTCGAGTCAAGGGGCGCAGTCGATAAGTCGATAGCATGCATCTCGTTTACAGGGTTTTGTCCGAGCCGCTATAGTGCCCCGGTCCGAACGGACCGGCCAGACCGCCCCATGTACCAGGACACCATCGACCACTTCGCCAGCTCCGCCCGCAGCAAGGCCGACATGCTGTCGAACAAGCCGCTCGCGTTCCTGGTCGGGTCGCTGATGGCCGGCGCCTACGTCGGCATCGGCATCATCCTGATCTTCTCGGTGGGCGGCGCGCTCGACCCGGCCTTGCAAGGGCTTGTCATGGGCGTTTCGTTCGGCATCGCCCTGACGCTCGTGGTGTTCGCGGGTTCGGAGTTGTTCACCGGCCACACCATGACCATGGTGTTCGGCAAGCTCGAGGGCAGAACGACCTGGGGAGAGCTGGCGAAGGTGTGGACCGCCTCGTGGATCTTCAACCTGGTCGGTTCCGTCGGCTTGGCGGCGCTGTTCGTCGCCGGCGGCGGCGGCGGGTTGTTGTCGGACGGCGCGCCGTTCCTCAACAAGGTCGCGGCGTTCAAGATGAACTCCTCGATCTCCGAGTTGCTGGCGCGGGCGACGCTGTGCAACTGGCTGGTGTGCCTGGCGTTGTGGATGTCCGCACGCACCCGAAGCGACGCCACCAAGGCCATCGCGATCTTCTGGTGCCTGTTCGCGTTCATCGCGAGCGGTTTCGAACACAGCGTCGCCAACATGACCCTTCTAGCGGTCGCGCTCCTGGGCGATCACCCCGACACCGTCAGTGTCGGTGGCATGGCCTACAACCTGCTATGGGTGACCATCGGCAACATCATCGGCGGCAGCGGCTTCATGGGGCTCGGCTACTGGTTGGCCACCAAGGGTCGCTTCGCGCGGGTCAAGTCGGAAGACGCGGTCGACACGGCCCCCTCCACGCAGGGATGACCACCGTGTTCGCGGCAAGCCGGCACCAAGGCGTGGACACGCACCTCGACCGCCAGCGCCAGCCCTTGGCCGAACCCGCACCGGAGGCCCCATGACCCTATCGCCCACCGCAAAGACGGCCATCCTGTTCTTCACGATCCTCGGAGTCATCGTCGCATCGTTCGCCCTCGTCGTCTGGCGCCACGGCGACGACGACTCGCGAGTGCAGTTCCGGTTGACGAGCCACACCGGTGAACCGGTGAATCAGACCGAC
>JAKZRQ010000046.1:0-10966 GCA_047518105.1 Pseudomonadales bacterium
AATGCTTGCGCATTCTCCTGGCCTCGTTCGAAATGCAACCCAAGTGTCGACACTCGGAGCGCTCAAGGACTCTAGCGCGCGCTGCCTGTGGCGGCGGCGCGCCCTGACGGGCGCGCCCTACTGCCGGTAGGAGGAGAGAAAATCCCCGATGCGGGCGATGGCGTTGGTGAGTTCCTCGGCGCGGGGCAGGAATACCAGCCGGAAGTGGTCCGGGGTATCGATGTTGAAGGCACTGCCTTGTACCACGAGGATTTTTTCCTTGCGCAACAGGTCGAGAACGAAGCGTTCGTCGTCGACCATGTTGAAGCGCGCGCGATCGAGCTTCGGAAACACGTACAGGGCGCCGCCAGGCTCGACGCAGCTCACACCTTCGATCTGGTTCAGCATGGAGTGGGCGATCCGGCGCTGTTCGTACAGGTTGCCCCCCGGCACCGTGTATTCGTTGATGCTCTGGTAGCCGCCGAGCGCGCCTTGGATGGCGTGCTGGGTGGGCACATTGGCGCATAGGCGCATGGACGCGAGGATGTCCAGTCCTTCGATGTAGTCCCGGGCGCGTTCCTTCGAGCCGCTCACGATCATCCAGCCGGAGCGGAAGCCTGCGACCCGGTACGCCTTCGACAAGCCGTTGAACGTGACGGTCAATACGTCGTTCGAAAGCGAAGCCAAGGGGTGATGCTCGATGCCGTCGTAGACGATCTTGGCGTAGATCTCGTCGGCGAACTGAACCAGGTTCCGACGGCGCGACCAGTCGGTGATGGCTTCGAGCGTTTCCCTGGCGTAGACCGCGCCGGTGGGGTTGTTCGGATTGATGACGACGATGCCGCGCGTTCGGTTCGTGGTCTTGGCGCGGATGTCGTCCATATCCGGCGCCCAGCCCTCGCTCTCGTCGCAGCGGTAGTGAACGGGGACGCCGCCGGAGAGCTTCACCACCGCCGTCCACAACGGATAGTCCGGTGCCGGCAGGAGCATTTCATCGCCGTCGTTCAAGAGTGCCTGCATGCTCATGGCGATCAATTCGCTGACGCCGTTGCCGATCGTGATGTCTTCCACGTACACATTGTCGATGTCTTGTCGCTGGCACTCCTGCATGACCGCCTTGCGCGCCGAATAGAGGCCCTTCGAGTCGCAATACCCTTGGGAGGCAGGGAGATTGCGGATCACGTCGCGGAGCAATTCCTCTGGAGCTTCGAAGCCGAATCGTGCGGGATTGCCGATGTTGAGTTTGAGTACGCGATGGCCTTGTTGCTCCATGCGGTTGGCCTCGGCGAGGACCGGGCCGCGAATCTCGTAGCAGACATCGGCGAGCTTCGTGGACTTGACGATCTGGCGATGACGACGCGGTGTGAACGGCGCGACCACGGCGTTTTCAGTTTTCATGATGCTGGCCCTGAGCGTAGAATCCGAGCGGCGGCAATGGTACAGGATAAGGTGATGGACAAGGCCCGCAAGGCGGAAGTTCCCGGTGGCCAGGACAAGGTCGTCAAGTCCGACGACGAGTGGCGCGCCGAGTTGACCTCGGACGAGTACCGGGTCGCGCGCCGCGCCGGCACCGAACGGGCGTTCACCGGCGAGTACTGGGACACCAAGACCCAAGGTACCTACCAATGCCGCTGCTGCGGCACGCCGTTGTTCGACTCGCAAGCCAAGTACGACTCCGGTACCGGCTGGCCGAGTTTCACCGAGCCAGTGACCCAGGAAGCGGTCGCCACCAAGAAGGATCGTTCGTGGTTGATGGTTCGCACCGAAGTGCTCTGCGCCCGTTGCGACGCCCATCTCGGTCACGTCTTCCCGGACGGTCCGGCACGGACCGGATTGCGCTTCTGCTTGAATTCCGCCTCATTGAAGCTCGACCCCTCGGAGTAGCCTCTCGGCGGGGCTGGGGTGCTCAGAAGCCGACTGCGGCCCCTTCCTTGCGGTGATCCGACGCGGCGCAGTAGCCGCCGTCTGGCAAGGCGCAGATCAACTGCGCACCGCCGAACAGGCGGTGATCGGACTCCATGCGCACGGCGTGGCCCCGGTGCGCGAGCTCGCGGGCGGTAGCGGCCCGGAACCCATCCTCCAACGTCACGCCGAACTCGGGCGTGACATGCCAGCGGGGCGCGTCCGAGGCGGCCTGGGGATTCTCGCCGTGGTCGAAGATGCGCGTCACCATCTGTACGTGGCCCTGGTGCTGCATATGCCCCCCCATGACGCCGAAGCTCATCAGTGGCGCGCCGCCGCGGGTGACAAAGCCCGGGATGATGGTGTGGTAGGGGCGCTTGTTCGGGCCCACGGCATTGGGGTGGTGGGGGTCGAGCACGAAACCGGCGCCCCGATTCTGCAACGCGATGCCGGTACCGGGCACCACCACCCCCGACCCGAAGCCCATGTAGTTCGACTGGATCATCGAGACCATCATGCCGTCGGCGTCGGCGGCGGTCAGATAGACCGTGTCGTGGCTCGAGGGCAATGCCACCGGAGGCAGCGGCATCGCGCGACGACCGATGCGGGCTGCAGCCCGACGGATCGACCCGGGTTCCAGGAGCGCCTCCGGCGGCAGACGCATGGCCTCGGGGTCGGCGAAGTGGTCGAAGGCCGCGCGAATGGCGATCTTCATCGCTTCGATCTGCAGGTGCGTCCACTCGGCGGTCCCCGGCGCGTGGCGCGGCGTGTCCAGGTGCTCGAGGATGGCGAGCGCGATCTGCGCGGCCAGCCCTTGGCCGTTCGGAGGGATCTCGGCCAACGCCACTTCCCGGTACGGCTGCACGATGGGATCCACCCAGTCCGCGCGATGGTTCGCCAGGTCTTCGGCACGCAACGCGCCGCCGTCGGCTCGCGCAGCCGCTTCGATGCGTTCAGCGAGTACGCCCCGGTAGAAAGCCTCGCCCCGGGTTTCGGCGATCAACGTCAGCGTTTGGGCGAGATCGGGACTTGCGAACAGTTGCCCGGGTGCCGGTGCCTCGCCGCCGGGAAGGAAGTGGCGCTGGAAGGACGGGAAGGCGGCGAAGGCTTCGCCGGCCCGGGTCCAGACCGCGGCGGTTTCGTGGCCGACGTGGAACCCGTCCTTGGCGTATCGGATGGCGGCATCGAACAACGCGCCGAAGGGCAGCGCCCCGAAGCGATTGGACAACGCCACCCAGGCGCTGACGGCACCGGGAACGGTTACCGCGTCCCAGCCCTTGACCGGCATCGACTCCCGTCCGGCGAAGCGCTCGGCGGTCCATCCCGCCGGCGAACGTCCGGAGGCGTTCAGCCCGGTCAAGCTCTGGCCGTCCCAGACGATGGCGAAGGCATCGCTGCCGACGCCATTGTTGCAGGGCTCCACCACGGTCAGCACGATGGCGGTGGCAATGGCCGCGTCCACTGCATTGCCGCCCCGGCGCAGGATATCGAGTCCGGCGCTGGCCGCGAGCGGCTGGGAGGTCGCCACGACGTTGCGGGCGAGCACCGGTGCGCGCCGGGAGGGATAGGGGAAGGACCAGTCGAACACGGTCGGGATCCGAACGGCAGTGCGACCTTCTCAGTATAAGGCCATTGCGCCGCCTACTGGCCGCGAAGCAGGTTGGCGGGCGAGTACTGGTCGGTCAGGGGACGCTTGGACTCGTCCCAGTCGAGGCGCAGCGACATGCGGCGCGGGTAGTCCAGGAGGGGAACGTCGTAGGGCCGCAACCGGTTGCGCCAAGCCCTCGCGCGCTCGCGCAGCGTCGCCTTGTCGGGCAGGGGGTTCGTACTCGCGAGAATCACGCGGTTGTTGCTCTCGGGAATCCTCAGGTTGAAGAAGGTTCCGAACACCGCACGGTAGGTTTCGGACTCGTGATCGTAGAGGCGCGAGGTCGCGAACGTGTTGGCGGCAACGGCCCCGCCGGGGGCAAGCAGACTGCGCGTCTCTTCGAGGAACTCCACGGTCATCAGGTGCTCGGGGATGTAGTCGCCGCTGTACGCGTCGAGTAGCACGAGGTCGTACTGTTCGCCGCGCCCCAACGCCCGCTTCACGAACACCCGGGCGTCGTTCACGTGGACGCGCAGTCGGTCGCTTTCCACGAACGCGAAGTGCTTGCGCGCCGCCCGGACGACGGCGGCGTCGATCTCGGCGACGTCGATCCGAGCCCTCGGCAGCAAAGCCTCGAGGGCCGTTGGCAGGGTGCCGCCGCCGAGACCGGCGACGAGCACCCTTTCGGGTTCCGGGACGAGCAGCAGGGCGGCCATCATCATCCGGGCATAGGTGAAGACCATGCGTTGGGGGGAGTCCGGGTCCATGCAGGACTGGTTCCGCTGCTCCTCGCGCAGGCTGAACTTCATGCAGATGCGCCCCGGTTCCTCGGTGATGAGGATGGTCTGGTACAGGGACCGTTCGCGCTCGAGAATCCGCTCCTCGGCGTCTGCGTGGACGAGGCAGCCGACGGCCACGACGGCAACGAATCTGGCTGCGGCGTCATGCATCGCGATTCGACCGCTCGCCGACCCGACGAGTGCTGTCCGCAAGGATGGCGCTGCCACCCAGGACCAGCAAGATTGCCGCGAGAACGGCGACGATGGTGTCCATCTCGAACCACAGCACGAAGTAGAAGCTGGTCGCCAACGTGCCGAGGGCGCTGCCGAGGGTGGAGACGAAGTACAAGGTTCCCGCCACCTTGCCCGACTCCTCCGTGCGGCGCACGAGCAGGCGCACGGCGTAGGGCGAGATGGCCCCGAGCACCATCGTCGGCGCGACGAACAGGAGCAGCGACGCCGTCAGGCTGCCGTAGCGCGGATCCTCGATTCTCTCGAACACCCAGGCCATCGCCGGTTCGGCCAGGTAGACCACGGGAACCAGGATTGCGGAGGCGAGGACAAAGATGGCGCCGAACTTGCCGAGCGTCGGAGCGCGTAGGCTCAGGCGGCCGCCGATGAGGTAGCCGAGGGAGAGCGACAGCATGAACACCGTGATGATGCTGCCCCAGACATAGATGCTGCTGCCGAACCAAGGCGCCAGGATGCGTCCGCCGAGGAGCTCCAGCGACATGATCGAAAAGCCGCCGCAGAAGGCGAGCGCATTGACCAGGAGAAATGGCGGCGCCGAACCGACCACCGCGCGCACCAACGGGCCCCCGCTTCGGTTCGCCGCGAAGGCGTTGGTGGCCCTACTTGCCTTGCCAGTTCGGCGGTCGCTTCTCCGCGAAGGCTCTTGGCCCTTCGATGAAGTCCTGGCTGGTCGACAACCTTGCCACCGACTCGTAGCGCACCGCCATCGACTCCTCCAGGGAGCCCATGCTGAGGCTTCGATAGACCACATCCTTGCTGGCGCGGATCGACAAGGGCGCGCATTCCAGCGTCATCTGCACCCAGCGATGGGTCTCCTCGATGAGCTTGTCGGCCGGCACCACGGCGTTGACGAATCCCAGTTCGTAGCCTTCCTGGGCGCTCACGTGGCGACCGGTGAGAATCATTCCCAGGGCGCGTTTGGAGCCGATCTGCCGGGGCAGACGCTGCAAACCGCCAGCCAACGCCGCCAGCCCCACCTTGGGCTCCGGCAAGGCGAACATGGCCTTCTCCGAGGCGATGACGATGTCGCAGGCGAGCGCGATCTCGAACCCGCCGCCCATGGCCACGCCGTTCACCGCCGCGTACACCGGCTTGGTGAGATCGAAGCGGGAGCTCAGGCCGCCGAACCCGCGAAGCATCGGTGTCCGCTTGCCGCCTTCCGCCTGGTAGCGGAGGTCGTTGCCGGCGCTGAAGCCCCGGCCCTCGCCGGTAATGATCGCGACCCACATGTCGTCGTCGTCGGCGAATTCGTCGAACACCTCACCGAGTTCAGCGTTCGCCGGCGGATGCAGCGCGTTCAAGCGCTCCGGTCGGTTCATGGTGACGGTCATGACGTGGTCGGATTTGTCGACCTTGCAGAATTCGGGCATGGGGATCCTCTCGTGGTTGCCGAACGGGGAACGAAGGGCCAAGTGTGTCCACAGCACCGGATTGCCGTCAAGGCGCATACGCGCAAGTATTCCGGTTCCGAGCTCACGTTCGTGGCGGACTGATGTTGCCGACAATCACCCGGGCCATTTGGAGACTGATCCTGTCCGCGTTGGTGCTGGCCGGATGCGGATTCGACGAGATCGCGGGGCGGTCGATGGGGACGACCTACGCGATTCAAGCGGACTGTCCGGGCGCGGTGCCGACGGCGCAGATCGGAAGCGAGCTGGAACGGATCAACGCCCTGATGTCCACCTACGATCCGGACTCGGAACTGTCCGTTTTCAATCGCGCGGCAGTGGGTGTCGAGATGGCGGCGTCGCCGGCGACGGTGGAAGTGGTCGATGCCGCTCGGCTGGTGACCGAGAGAACCGGGGGTGCGTTCGACGCCACGGTAGCTCCACTCGTGGCCCTGTGGGGATTCGGCGCCGGTGCCGTGGAGGGCCCGCCGAGCCCTGGCGAGGTCAGCGCGGCGTTGGCCACGGTAGGCTACCGCAGGCTTCGGCTTGGGCGGCATCCGCCAAGCCTTCGGAAGCTTGCGCCGGTGACGCTCGACCTTTCCGCCATCGCCAAGGGCTACGCGGTTGATCGGATGGCCCACATCCTGGACGAGGCGGGTTGCGGTGGCTACCTGGTCGAGTTCGGCGGGGAGCTAAGGGTGCAGGGTCCGGCACGCGGAGGCGGCCCCTGGCGAATCGGCGTGGAGTCGCCGGCGGGCGAGACGATCGCGTCCTCCATCGCCATCTTGCGCGGTGGTCTTGCGACGTCGGGCGACTACCGGCAGTACCGTGAACACGATGGCGTGCGCGTATCCCACGTCATCGATCCGAGAACCGGATATCCCATCCGGCACCGTCTGGCGTCGGTCACGGTGGTGGCCGATTCCGCCATGTTCGCGGATGCCTACGCCACGGCTCTGTTGGTGATGGGAGAGGAAGAGGGACGGCGCTTCGCGGAAGAACAGGATCTGGCAGCTCTGTTCATCGTGCGTACGGCCTCGGGCTTCATGACGACGCGATCCCCGGCCATGGCGGCCTACCTGCGCTAACCGGACCCGACAACCAGGTTCTTGAGGAACCGATGTGCTTGGCACCCCTGCGGTGCGCGTCGGCCGTTGTGCCGTACACTTGCTGCCAATCCGCTTAGGTCAGGCGTCCATGTTCCGCCCCCTCGCCGTCAACGTCGGTTTGCGCTACGCCCGTTCCCGGCGCAGCTTCATTTCCTTCGTCAGCGCCCTGTCCCTAGGGGGGCTTGCGCTCTCGGTGGCGATCCTCGTCTTCGTCCAGGCGGTGGTGGCGGGTTTTGAGCGGGAGATGACCGACCGCGTCCTCGGCATCGTCCCGCACGTGACCATCTCGGGTCGTGCACCGGTGCGCGAGTCCCCCGAAATACTGGACCGCATCCGCGCCGTTGAAGGTGTTGCCGGGGCTAGTGCGGTCGTTCATGGCGCCGGGCTCCTGGTCAGCGGCGATCGGTCGGCGGGCGTCAAGCTGACGGGCGTTGATCCCGCGAGCTATGCGGGAGTGTCGAGAGTCTTCGAGTTCGTCGAGGGTGCGCGGGCTCGGGGGGTCCAACAGCCGGATCGCCAGCCGCCGGACCTGAGTCCAGGCGAGTTCCGTGTTCTGGTGGGCGCGAAGATCGCCCAGCGCCTTGGCATCGGCGTGGGCGACGACATCTCGGTGGTCCTGCCGGCGGCCACCGCAACGCCGCTGGGCATCTTCGCGCGCCAGAAGAAGCTCCGGGTCTCCGGGCTGATCCGCACGCATTCGCTGCTGGACCGAAGTTCGGCCTACCTGCATCGTGCGGACGCCGCCAAGCTGTTCCGCCTGGGCGCCGAGGTGCACGGATACCACGTCGCCGTGGACCGGCCGCTGGATGCCGAGCCCGTGCGGGCAGGGATCGATCGGACGCTTGCGGGCCAGGGGTTCTGGACGACGACTTGGATGGCCTCCTTCGGCAACCTCTACGTCGCCATCCGCGTCACCAAGAACATGCTCTTCCTGCTGTTGTCGCTGCTGGTCGCGGTGGCGTCCTTCAATCTCGTTTCCAGCCTCGTCATGATCGTCAACGAGCGTCGGAGCGACATCGCCATCCTGCGCACCATGGGCAGCCGTTCGGGTCTCGTGATGGGCATCTTCGTGGTTGTCGGCATCGCGATCGCGTTGATCGGCATCGGTTTGGGAGTGGCCGCGGGGTTGGGCCTCGGGGTCGTCGCGGAAGCCGGGTTCCCGTGGCTGGAAGAACTGCTCGATACGCCGCTGATGGGCGAATACCTGATCACCACCTTGCCGATGGAGTTCGCCGCGTCCGACATCGCGCGGGTGGCGGCGACGGCGATGGTTCTCGGTCTCGCCGCGACCCTGCTGCCCGCATGGCGCGCCGCGCGGCTCAATCCAGCGGATCTGCTGCAGCATGAATAGCGGCTGCGATCACCCGCTCGTCGCCGAAGGCCTGTCCAAGACGTTTGTCCAGGGCGAGCAGCGGTTGACGGTGCTGCGCCGGATCGACCTGACGGTGGCAGCCGGGGAGTGGGTCGGCATTGTCGGGCGATCGGGTGCCGGCAAGAGCACGCTGCTCCACGTTCTGGCGGGACTGAGCGACCCGGATGGTGGTTCGGTCACCGTCATGGGCCAGGCTCTTACCGGCGCAAGCGCGGCACGGCGGGCGCGCATTCGCAACAGCCGGATGGGCTTCGTCTACCAGTTCCACCACCTGCTGCCGGAGTTTTCGGCGCTGGAAAACGTCGCCGTGCCGCTGCTGCTCGGCGGCGCACGATTCGCCCCTGCCGCGGCCCGTGCCCGGCAACTGCTTGCCGACGTGGGCTTGGCGGAACGACTCGAACACCGGCCACACCAGTTGTCCGGTGGCGAACGCCAGCGCGTGGCCGTGGCGCGTGCGTTGGTCGGATCGCCGGCCATCGTGCTCGCCGACGAACCCACGGGCAACCTGGACCGGCAGAGCGCCGAAGGCGTCATCGCCGTGATGGCGGAACTCGGCCGAAGCACAGGCACCTCGTTCGTGATCGTCACCCACGATCTGGACATCGCCACGCGGGGCGAGAAGACCCTGGCCCTTCTCGACGGCGTGCTTGCGCCGGTGACGGATGGGATCTGACAGCGTCCGTCTTCCGCCGGCCCGTGGTCTGAGAGGCCGTGATCCGACGGGGCGTCGGGTGGCCGATATCCGTACGGCACTGTGGATCGTCCGCCGCTATCTATTAGCGCGCACCCACGGCTATGCCACCTTCATCAACTGGGTGTCGTTCATCGGGCTCACGCTCGGCGTGACGATCCTCACGGTGGTACTGAGCGTCATGAACGGTTTCGATCGGGAGATCACCACCCGCATTCTGAGTGCCGTTCCGCACGCGCTGTTCGAGTTTGACGGCGCACCGCCCATGGACGAATTGGACGCCATCGACGGGGTCGGCGGCGTCAGCCGGTTCTTCCAAGGCGAAGCGATGATGCCCGGCATTCCCGGCGTCGGCTTCGTCTTGCTGGCGGCGGTCGACGAAGCGGGGGCGCGGCGGTTGCCGGATCTGGTGTCCCGCGAAAGCCTGGAGCGTTTGCGCGCCGAGCCCGGCGGCATTGTTCTCGGTGCCGCGCTCGCCCGTGCCCTGCGCATAGAGATTGGCGACCCCGTGGTGCTTGTCGTCGCCGTGCCCGCCGGCAAAGGCGCCGGCGTGCGCGCCGGCAAAGGCGCTGAGGTACTTGCCGGTACAGGCGCCGGCGTGCGCGCCGGGAAAAACACCGGCGTGCGCGCACGGGTCGAAAGGTTCACCTTCGCCGGCGCGTTCGAAATCGGCGCCGAACCGGACGCGACGTTGGCGCTCGTCTTGTACGCCGACATCGTTCGCCGAGGATTGGCGGCTGCGGGCCTCGACGGCTGGCGGGTGCATCTCGACGACCCGTTGGATGCCCCCGCGCTCGTCGAACCCATCCGCGCCGTGCTCGGCACGGGCGCCGAACTCAGTTTCTGGATGGACGACTACGGCGAGTTGTTCCGGGCGGTCAAGATCGAGAAGGCCATCATGTTCGCGCTCTTGGCGCTGATTGTCGCCATCGCCACGTTGAACATCGTCTCGGGCCAGGCAATGCTGGTGAACAGCAAACGCGGCGACGTGGCCATGCTCACGACCATGGGCGCGTCGCGACGACTGCTGGTGGGGGTGTTCTTCCTGCAGGGCTTTTCCATCGCCTTCGTCGGCGTTGCGACGGGACTCGCCGCCGGCGTCGTCATCGCGGTGAACGCCGACGCGGTCGTTTCGGTGTTCGAGGGCCTGCTCGGCGCGAGCTTGATCGACGGCACGGCGTTCGAAGAAATACCGTCGAAGGTGCTGCCCGCCGACCTCTTCGCGATTGCCGGCCTGTCGCTGGGACTCAGCCTGGTCGCCGTCCTCCGGCCCGCATTCAAAGCGACCGCGGAGAATCCCGCCGAGGCTTTGCATTCGGCCTAAACGGCACCTTGCTTTCGCAAGGCGTTTCGGAATGCTTGCGCATTCTCTGCGCGGTTCGAGGGATGTTGTCGCATTCTCTGCGCCGCTAGCCCGCATTTCTCACCAGGGGCCGTGATGATCGCGGAGGATTTTGGCTCTGTGTGTACACGGGGCCAAAAGACCCGCGAGGGCACGGCCAGCGCAGTCTGCAACCGGCACGTAAGCGTTCGGTCGTCCCGTGATCTTCTGGTGAGAACGTTGTTGCGGTTCATCTGCGCGGGTCCGATGGCGACGGGCTGGTAACAGCGTTCGACATGCGTTGTTTTCGTACGCATGTCGGTTCCAGCACAGGTCTTGCGGACGATCCCGGCCCCGGTTCGGGAGCTTGGATCCGGTCCGCCCTTCTCGGAGGGAGGCGGGCCCTCCGCACCGTCCTTCGGAGGCGGCGAGCCGGACTGGCGGTCGCTGTTCGAGCGCGAGCGGCGGCGGGCGGAGGAACTGCGCCGCGGCGAGATCGGCTGGCGCGCCAAGGCGCGGTCCTGGCGGCGGCAGTTCGAGATCGGTCGGGACAAGCTGGCGGGGGCGCGGGCCGAGGTGAGGGAG
>JAKZRQ010000047.1:0-36546 GCA_047518105.1 Pseudomonadales bacterium
TCCCGTCCGCCGTCGCGTACGACGCCGACACCGGCAACGCGCTCGGCTCGTCCAGCGTCACCGCGAACGCCAGCGCGCCGACATCCTCGCCGCCCGCCGCGTCCGCCACCGACAGCGCGGGCGGCTCGTCGTCGTCGGCCAGCGTCACGGACGTCGGCACCACGGCCTGTTCCGCCACTCCGGACACCGTCAGCGTCTCGTCCGCCTCGTCCACCGCGTCGTCCTCCGGGTCGAGCGTGAACGTGCCCGACGCTCCCGACATCGCTGCCGGGATCGCGATCTCGAAGTCCGGCACCGGATCGAAGTCCACCGCGTCGGGGGCGCCGCTGGCCGTCACCGACACGGACACGGCAGTCGCCTCCTGCAGCAAGGCGCCGGTCAGAGTGGCGGTCACCGTCACCGCGACCGGGCCATCGCCCTCCGACACCCTTCTCGGGTTCGCGGACAGCACGATCAACGCCTCGTCGTCGTCCAGCAGCGTCAGCGAGGCGGACGTCACCGGCAGGTCCGACACCCCCGTCACCCTGAGCACCTCGTCCTGCTCGACGACCGCGTCGTCCTCCGGCACCACCGTGAACGACCCCGCGCCCCTCAGAGCGTTCGCCGGAATCACGATCCCGAAGTCCGACACCGTCTCGAAGTCCACCGCGTCCGCATTCCCGCTCCCGGCCACCGACACCTCGACCCGCGTCGACTCCGGCCGGACGCCGCGGTCCACCGTCGCCGTGACCGTCACCCGCACCGGACCGCCGCCTTCCGACGCCTGCGGCGGATCCACCGCCAGGAACAGCAGTATCCGCGTCGACTCCTCGTCGTCGTCGGCCAGGGTTGCCGAGGTCCCCGTCACCGGCAGGTCCGACGATCCCGTGACGGCCAGGGTCTCGTCCGTCTCGACGTTCCGGTCGTCCTCCGGCGTCAACGTGAACGTCCCGGCGCCGCTCGCCGCCCTCGCCGGGATCGTGACCGTGAAGTCCGGCACCGCGGCGAAGTCGACGGAATCGGGATCGCCGCTGCCCGCCACCGTCACCGTCACCCTCGTCGCCGCTTGGCGCAGGCCCCGGTCGAGCGTCGCCGTCACCACCACCGCCGTCGGCCCCGCGTCCTCCGACACCCGGCCCGGTGCGGCCGACAGCAGGATGCGCGTCGAAGGCTCGTCGTCGTCCGCGAGCGCCACCGTCGCCGACGTCACCGGCAGGTCGGACGTGCCGGACACCGTCAGCGTCTCGTCCGACTCCACCACCGCGTCGTCCTCGGGATCGAGCGTGAACGTCGCCGTTCCGCTCGACGCGCCTGCGGCGATGACGACCGCGAAATCCGGCACCGGTTCGAAGGCCGCCGCCGACGGATCGCCGCTTCCGACCACCGACACGGCCACCGTCGTCGGCGACTGCCGCAGGCCCCGGTCGAGCATTGCCGTCACCACCACCGGCGTCCGCCCCGCCCCCTCGGAAACACGACCCGGGACCGCCGACAGCAGAATGCGCGTCGACTCCTCGTCGTCGTCCACCAGGGACACCGAGGCCCCGGCCACCGGCAGGTCCGACACCCCCGATACGGTCAGCGTTTCGTCCGACTCCACCACCGCGTCGTCCTCCGGATCGACGGTGAATGCCCCCGCCCCGCTCGTCGCTCCCGCGGCGATGGTGATCGCGAAGTCCGGCACCGCCGAGAAGTCCGCGGCCCCCGGAACGCCGCTGCCCGACACCGTCACGGCCACCGTCGTCGCCACGGTGCGAGCCCCGGCGTCGAGCGTCGCCGTCACCTCCACCGCCGTCGCGCCCGCGTTCTCCGAGACGCTCGCCGGCACTGCGGAGAGGTCGACGCGGATCGACGGCTTCTCGTCGTCCGCCAACGTCACCGTGGTTCCCGTCACCGGCAGGTCCGCCGTCCCCTCGATCGACAGCGTCTCGTCGACCTCGGCCACGAGATCGTCCACCGGCGTCAGCGTGAACGTGTTCGTGCCGCTCGATTCGCCGGCGGCGATGGTGATCGTGAAGTCCGCCACCGGGTCGAAGTCCACCGCCGCCGGATCGCCGCTTCCGGCGACCGATACGGCAACCGTCGTGGACACTTGCCGCCCGGCGCCATTCAACGCCGCCGTCACCTCCACCTGCACCGGGCCGCCGCCCTCCGACACCAGCACCGGCGTCCGGGCCAGCACGATGCCCGTCGACGGCGTGTCGTCGTCGGCGATGGTCACGGTGGTGTCCGTCACGGCGAGATCGGCGGACCCGGCCACGTCCAGCGTCTCGTTGCTTCCCGCCACGTTGTCGTTCTCGGGGGCGAGCGTGAACTTCCCGGCGCCGCTGGTCTCGCCTGCGGCGATCGTGATCGTGAAGTCCGCCACCTCCGCGAAGTCCACCGCCTCCGGAACCCCGCTGCCCGACACCGTCACGGCCACCGTCGTCGCAACGGTCCGCGCCCCGGCGTCGAGCGTCGCCGTCACCGCCACGTCCGTCGCGCCCGCGCCCTCCGAAACGCTCGACGGCACGGCGGAGAGGACGACGCGGGTCGATGGCTCGTCGTTGTCGGCCAGCATCACCGTGGCACCCGTCACCGACAGGTCCGACGTCCCGTCGAGCGACAGCTCCTCGTCGGCCTCGTCCTGGAGATCGTCCTCGGGGGTCAGCGCGAACGTGCCCGTGCCGCTCGTCTCGCCCGCCGCGATCGTGATCGCGAAGTCCGGCACGGCCGCGAAGCCAACCACGCCCGGCGTGCCGCTGCCCGTCACCGTCACCGTCACCGTCGTCGGCGTGCTCCGCGCGCCCGCATCCAGCGTCGCCGTCGTCGACACCGCCGTCTCGCCAGCGCCTTCCGAGACCCGGGACGGCTGCGCCGTCAGCCTGATCGCCGACGAGGTCTCGTCGTCGTCCACGATCACGACCTCGGCGCCCGTCACCGGCAGGTCCGACGTCGCGTCGAGTGACAGCTTCTCGTCGACCTCGTCCACCGCATCGTCCTCCGGCAGCAGCTTGAACGTCGCCGTGCCGCTCGTCTCCCCCGCCGCGATCGTGATCGCGAAGTCCGCCACCGCCTCGAAGTCCACCGCGTCGGGCTTCCCGCTCCCCGCCGCCGTCACCGTCACCGTCGTCGCCACCGGTCGGCCGCTGGCGTCGAGCGTGGCCGTCACCGTGACCTCCGTCTCCAGCGTGTCCTCCCGTACCAGCGGCGGCACCGCCTCGAGTTCGATCCGCGTCGAGGCCAGGTCGTCGTCGACCAACGCCACCGTCGTCCCCGTGACCGGCAGATCCGACGCCCCCGTCAACGAAAGCTCCTCGTCCTGCTCGTCCGTGAAGTTGTCCTCCGGCGTCAGAGCGAACGTGCCCGCGCCGCTGGTCTCGCCCGCCGCGATCGTGATCGCGAAGTCCGGCACGGCCGCGAAGCCGACCACGCCCGGCGTGCCGCTCCCGGCCACGGACACCGTCACCGTGGTCTCCCCGGTGCGTGAACTGCCGTCCAGCGCCGCCGTCACCGTCACCGCAGTCTCGCCCTCGTCCTCGAGCACCCGCGACGGATCCGCGCTCAGCGTGATCCCGGCCGACGACACCTCGTCGTCGACGAGCTCCACCTCGGTCCTTGTCACGGGCAGGTCGGAGGCGCCGGTCACCGCGATCGTCTCGTCCGCCTCGTCCTGGAGATCGTTCTCCGGGGTCAGCGCGAAGGTGCCCGTGCCGCTCGTCTCGCCCGCCGCGATCATGATCGCGAAGTCGGGCACCGCCGCGAAGCCAACCGCATCCGGCGCGCCGCTCGCCGCCGCCGACACCGTCACCGTGGTCGCCACCTCGCGTGCGCTGGCGTCGAGGGCCGCCGTCACGGCCACCGCCGTCTCGCCCGCGTCCTCGCGCACCCGCGACGGATCCGCCGCCAGCACAATCCTCGCCGACGCCTTGTCGTCGTCCACGATGGCGCCTTCCGCAACGAAGTCTTCGAACACGGCGTTCACGGGGTCGCGCAAGACAACCACGAACGTCTCGTTCCCCTCGTGCACCTCGTCGTCGACCAGGGGCACCTCGATCGTGTGCGCGCCGGTCCCCGGCGCGAAGGTCAGCGTACCCTCGGTGGTCACGTAGTCGCTGCCCGCGTGCGCCTCCCGGGCCGATGTCGCGTAGTCCACGGTGACGGTGCCGCGCACCGATGCGCCGCCCCTCAGGGTCACCGCGAACGCCAGCGGCCCTTCGCTCTCCCGCGCGCGCGCGCCGGCCACCGCCAGCACCGCGTCGTCGTCCCGGATGGTGCCCGTTGCGTTGTCTGCCGCGATGAACAACTGCACCGGGCTCGACAGCGTCACCGCGAACGTCTCGTCCTCTTCCGGCAGCGTGTCAGTCAGCACCGGCACCCGGACCGTCTTCGACGTCTCGCCCGCCGCGAAGGTCAACATGCCGTTCGCCGCGGTGTAGTCGCTCCCTGCCGTCGCCGTCGCGTCGGCGGTGGCGTATGCCACCGCCGTCTCGACGACGCCGGGTCCGTTCAGCGTCACCGCGAACTCCAGACTGCCGACGGTGTCCTCCACTCCCTCCTCGCTGGCCACGCTCACCATCGGCATGAAGCCGGTATCCTCGATCATTCCCGTCGCCGTTCCGTCCACCACGTCGACGTCGACCGGGTTCGACAGCGTCACCGTGAACGTCTCGTCGGACTCGGCGACGCCGTCGTCGACGATCGGTATCGAAATCGCCCCCTCCGTGTCTCCCGGCGCGAGGGTGAGCGTCCCGGTCGTCGTCCTGTAGTCGGCCTCCGCAGTCGCCGTCCCGTCGGCAGTGGCGTAGTTCACCGCTATCGTCTTCCCGCTCGGCACGTTCAGCGTCACCTTGAACGAAAGGCTGCCGTCGGACTCCTGGCCTGCGGCGTCGGCGATCGACATTTGCGCCGGAGGGTCGTTGTCGGCAATCGGCATCACGGCGTACCCCGCCTCCAATGCAGCCCCAACGAGTGACCGACTGCGGATGGCGAACAACTCATCGTGTTCGTCGAGCGCGTCGTCCAGCAAGGGGAAGAACACCGCGGCCGTCGAACTGGCACCTGCCTTGATGGTCAGTCTTCCCGAACTGCCGGTGTAGTCGAGACCGTCTTTCGCGGTGATATCGACCGTCTCGTACGTGAAGACCTGGTCGCTAGATGCCGTCACGACATTCCCGAACCGACCGTAAAGGACAAGAACCAGGACATGCTCGTCGCCTTCCGGTTCAGGCGCATAGCACACGAACGAGATATATGGCGGTGCGTCGTCCCAGCATCCGGCCTGTCCAACTTGGCGCGCAACCGCCGAACGGAACCCGAAGACCGCGGAGTTCGCCGAAACCGCGTCGTCGAATGGGGTGCCGGATGGACTGTCGGCGTTGGCCACCCACATCGTCGAAAGCAGGGTCGCGAACGACGCCGCTACGCAGACGCCCCGGAGGGCCGGGCGCGAAGACGCTTCCAAGGGCGTCTTCACGGTCGTTCGACTGCCTCCGGTCGTTGGCATCGCGCCGTCACCCTGAAGACTCCCCCCCTCGTTTCGACACAGATCCCTCGGCAGCGATTGCGCACCGCTCCCCAGTCCAACCCTAGCCCGCATTTCTCACCAAGCCGCTTGTCGGCGTTAAAAAGCTCTTGGGTTTCACTAGTTTGACCGCGATGTCGATGATCGTGCCGATGGCGGACTGCGCTGGCCGCGCCCTCGCGGGTCTTTTGGCCCCATGTACACACGGGCCGTGCGCGCACGTGCTCCCTCAACCGTAGTCCCCGCTATGCTTTCGGTCGCGAGCACGCGCACGTGCCCGTTGTGTACAACGGGGCCAAAATCCTCCGCGATCATCACGGCCCCTGGTGAGAAATGCGGGCTAGTGCGGCTCGCTGCCCGAGCGCACGCCTAACGGCGCGTTCAAGAGCGCTTCCCACCGGTGTCTGCGTACAACCCAATTGTAAGATCCAGCGTGCTCAAGGATTCTGGCATAGCTCAAGGAATCTAGCACCTCGGCAGGCTGCGGCCCACCTAGCAGGCGCAACTGATTTCTGTAGTCTTCGTATGAACAAGTAGCCACTACAACAACACCGGGCCGCACCGTCTGCGTTGACGACTGCGCATGCCGAACTGCAGATCGCAGATTGCTCCGTCGACCGTAGTCGCCGACCCGAGCAAGGGCTCGCGAGGCAATAAGAACGGGCTCTTTACGGAATCGAGCGGCTACGGGACTCTCGCAAACGAACCTGCGGTAGTGCCGACCGCGCAGCACGCGACGCTGCCGATGGCCCCTGGCGGATTCGGCAAGACGACGTTGCTCGCCGAATGTTGTCACGCAACGGCGGCCCGCAGAGGCTGTGGGCTTAGTGTCGGCAGTGGGAGCAGGCGAGCGGCAACGCTTCTTCGTTCAGGGCCGGCCGGGCCGGGCCCGGGGCGCTCATGCCCTGACTTCCCGACCTTCCTCGGCGCTACGGCAAGGGCGTCCCGGTATTCAGTCGCCAAGCGATGTCCTTCCCGCATGCTGCGCACGTGGCGCCCCGTCGCATCCGGCGTTGCAGACGATGGCGATACCATTGCCTGGGGCAACCGCACTCGCCGATCCACGGGGCGGCGGTGTGCGCGAGGTCGTGACAACGCTGGGCGCTGCATCCGATCTGCCGCGCCTTGGCGCGCCAAACGGCATCGTGGTTGTGCCGGGGACCCACGATGGCATGGGCGATCTCGTGCAGGAGCGTGTCGACGATGTCCGCCCGGGGTGCCTTCAGGCAATAGCTGACCGCGAGATCGATGCGTTGGCCCGCGTATTTGCATGATCCCGCGCGGGACGGCGAGAGGTCGAAACCGAAGCGCCAGCCCCCGTCGAGGCCACTGGGGGACTTGTGCTCGGCCAGCAGTTCTTCCGCCAACGAAGCCACGTCGGCCAACGAGCACTCGCCCACCGGCGCCCTGCGCAAGACGTGCATGGCCCCGTAAGGGACCTTCCAGCGCCTGCCCTTGTCGGTGACCACCACTGCCCGCCACCGCTGCAACTCGGTGACCGTGCCTTCGGCATTCGTGCCTTCGGCGTTCGCGCCCCCCTCTTTCAAGCCGACCGCACCAAACCGGACACGACTGCCGACCGGCGTGACCGTGCCGGGGAACTCCGGGGCGATCGGTTGGGTGCCGCGGGCCGTCAATCCGGTTGTTCCCATCGGTAGGCCCGGGCCTGGATCGCGTAAAGCTCCGCGTATTGGCCACCTGCGACCATCAATTCCTCGTGGCTGCCCACCTCGACCACGCGGGCGCCGTCCATGACGACAATGAGCTCCGCCATGCGCACGGTGCTGAACCGATGCGAAACCAGTAGCGTGATCCGGCCCTTGGCTTCGGCACGGCCTTGGGCCGCGTTGGCGTAGCGTTCGAACAGCGCGTGCTCCGTCTCGGCGTCCAGCGCGGCGGTGGGCTCGTCGAGCACCAGCAGCAGCGGCTGGTCGCGCATGAAGCCACGGGCCAGCGAGAGTTTCTGCCACTGGCCGAAGCTCACCTCGACGCCGTTCGGCCAGGTGGGCCCAAGCTGGGTGTCGAGACCATCGGTCAGCCCCTCCACCACGTCTTCGGCACCGGCACGGCCGATAGCGGTTTCGACGGCTGCGCGTTCCTCGGCCCGCGCGACGTCGCCGATGCCGACCGTCCGTTGGGCCGGGAACTCGAACCGGAAGAAATCCTGGAATGCGCCGGCGAGGCGATCGCGCCAAGCCGCCGCGGGCATGCGGGCGAGTTCGCCACCGTCCACGAGAATGCGCCCCGACAGGGGCTCGTACATCTTGGCCAGGAGCTTTACCAACGTGCTCTTGCCCGCGCCGTTCTCACCCACCAACGCCACCACCGCGCCGGCGGGCAAGTCGAGATCGACGTCCTTCAGAACGAGCTTGTCCGTGCCCGGGTAGGCGAAGGACACGTTGCGAAGCGAAATGCCATGCTCGATGACATCCGGAACCGGCAGATCCGCCTGTTCCGCCTTGGCCGCCGCGTAGTCCTCCAGCCACGCCAAGCGTTTCGACCCGTCCATCCAGATACCGCGCAGGAACCCGATCTCGCCCACGGTGGCGCTGACGTAGGCAGACAGCCTGGAACCCGCGGCAAGAACCAGCAGCACTTCCCCGGGGGACGCATCGACCACGGTCGAGACGAAGACCACGGCGCTGACGTAGCCGATGGCGAACACGGCCCAGCCCGCCGTGTGCCAGGCGGCGCTCCCCCACCGCGCCTTCGCTACCCGGGCGTACCACCGGTCCCAAGCGGCGCGGCGATCCCGAACCAGACGATCGCCGATGCCGGTCACCCGGACCTCCTTGCCCGGCGGGGCCGTGGTGGCGGTATCGAACAGGTGCCGCGCCAGGCGTTGCGCCTGCGCGCCGGCTTCTTCCGCCGCGCGCTCCACGACCGGGCGCCACGAAGACGTCGCCACCGTGGGCAAGGCGAACAAGGCCAACGTCGCCAGTAGCGGGTGGATGGAGACGAGCAGGCCGATGGTGACGGCCAAGCGCAGGATCCATCCGCACGTGGTGAACAACGACATGTACATGTGGTCGAGAACGAAGACCTGGTCGCGCAGGATCGCCAGTCGGTCCAGGTAGTCGGGACGCTCGTGGTGCTCGACGGTGGCCACGCTCGCCTGCAGTTCGGCCACATGGGATTCGAGGGCGATGGTCACGCGGTCGCGAAAACGCCGCTGGGTGCGGTCGCTGACCACGCGCAAGACCCAGGTCAGCGTTGCCGAACCGGCGAGGCCTGCGGCGGCGACCGTAACCAAGGTCGGCACCTCCTCGAGCATGCCGTCAGCGAGGAGCTTGAGCCAGAGCGCCATCAACGCGTCGGGCAGCGCGGCCACCAGGGAGAGCGCAAAGGCGATGGCCAACAGGGCCGGTTCCGCAGCGAAACCCCGTTTGACCGCACGCCACATGGACGGGAGCGCGGCGGGCAATGCATCAAGGTCGGGAATGACGACCCCGCCGGGTTCTTCGACCGGTCGGCTATTCGAGGACATCGGGATGCTCCTCGTCTTCGCCGACCTGCGCGAACCGCTGCGCCTGGAGATCGAACATCGTCTGGTAGCGCCCGCCCAAGGCCATGAGTTCGTCGTGGGTGCCGAGTTCGATCACGCGACCGTGCTCGAGTACGCAGATCCGGTCCGCGTGCCGGACGGTGGAGAACCGATGGGAAATGAGGATCGTGGTGGCATTGCGGGTCTCCTCGAGGATCCGGTCGAAGATTTCCGCTTCGCCGCGCACGTCGAGTTGCGCGGTCGGCTCGTCGAGCAGGACGACGCCTGCGCCTTGGCGAACCGCGGCCAACGCGCGTGCCAGGGCGATCCGCTGCCATTGGCCGCCGGACAAGTCCGTGCCGCCGTCGTAGCCGCGCGCCAGGATCGTGTCGAGTTCCGCCAGATCCGCTGCGCCGGCCTTCTGCAGCGCCGCCCGGATGATCTCGTCCGGCGCGCCCGCCGGGGCCACATTGTCCCTGAGCGGCAGCTCGAAGCGCACGAAATCCTGGAACACCGCGGTCAGGCGTTGGCGCCAGGAGTCGATGTCCAACTCCCTGAGGTCGACGCCGTCCACTTCGATGGTGCCCTTGCCCGGTTCGTAAAGGCGGCACAGCAACTTCGCCAACGTGGTCTTGCCAGCACCGTTCTGGCCGACGATCGCCAACGACGAACCGGACGGGATCGTGAGATCGAAGCCTTTGAGAACGGTTTCCCCGGGCGTGGTCGGGTAGGCGAACTCCACATCGCGAAAACGGATTTCGCGCATCGGAAGATGGCGGGCCGACTTCGAGCCGAGCGTGAGAGCACCCTTCGGCGCCATCGATCCAGGCAGCCGAAGCACCGCCGCCGCCGGGGCTGCCGCGCCGTCAAGTGCCCACGACAGCCCGCCGAAGGCGATCATGCTGGTGGCGATGGCGGCGCTTGCGAACATCACCATCCGGTCAAGCGCCAGTGTGCCGGCGTTGGCGTCCATCGCCATCGAGGCGAACACGACGGCGTTGGCGACGGTGACGATAACGAGGCTCGTCGCCATCGGACGTTCCCGGAGCTTGGTCGCCTCCCAGCGCAGATCGTGAAGCTTCCGGCGGTGGCGGCGGAATCGCTCCACGGTCCAGCCGGCCAGTCCGAACAAGCGCAGTTCCTTGGATGAAGGCGCATCCACGGCCAGCCGGTAGGCGTAGTCCGCATGGCGCTGGGCTTCGCGCACCACATCGGTGTTGCGATCCTTCCAGACGCCGCTTTCGCGCAGCAGCCAGTGGGTCGCGAGCCAAGCGCCGCCCAGAAGGAGCGGCGCCCACCAGGCGTAGGCGGCGAGCACGACGGCGGACGCCAAACCGGCCAGGAGTTCCACCAGGCCGGACGCGATGAAGTCCATGGAGATGGCCAGCGGCGGCCCGCTGATGCCGAGGTCGAAATCCCGCGCCATGGTGATGTCGTTAGTGAGCTTCGGGTCTTCCAGGTGCGCCATCCCCGGCGGCGTCACGCAGGCGATCGTCAACTGGTCGTAGAGCCAGGCCGCCGTGCAGCTTCCGAGGTTGGCGCCCACCGCCTGGTGCGCCGGCGACAGGACCTGCACGAGGACGAACACCGTCCCGACCAAGGCGAGCGGCGCGACCAGGTCGCCCTGGGCCTCCACCGCACCGATGAGAAGCCCCATGGCGACGGCGAAGAGGGCGGGCAGCATGCTGCGGGCGACGAGCAGCGTCCACCACACAGCGGCCAAGCGGGGGTTGGCACGCCTTAGGACCCGGATGAGCCGCCATTCGTCGCGGGCGCGAAGGCGCCCGAGCCTCGAGCCCTCGCCGGTAGACGAATCACGGTTCACTTCAAGTCGAGATGGCGCACGGGATCCAGGCGGTGGCCAACCGGGTCCACAGCAGCCTGAGCCTGTTCCAGGACCACGTACCCCAGGAGAGGCCCTTCGATCTCCTCGGCGCCGGACTCCGACTCGAGCAACACCACTTCATTCGAAACAGGCCGAAGACCCTCGATCTCAATTTCACCGGCCAGCACGCTTGCCCGCGGACCGCCTCACCGTTTCCGAGTTGAAGCTCGACCACTTCACAACGCTGGAACTCGCCGAGCCTGCTCTTCCAATCCATCGGGAGTGCCCCCGCGCCAGTGTCTGCGAACATGCCGCATTCGATGGACCTGCCCGCGTCGAACAGGTTCGTGACCGTGGTCTGTGCGATGATCGTCCCATGCGGGGTTCGGCGGCGGCACCAACGCACCGGAGCGTGGGCCCGCGTGGCAGGGACTGTCAAGCTGCTGAACGCAGACGCCTGATGGCGCACCCCAGCGGCCCTCCCGCTGCGCCGCCAACCAGTACGGCAAGCCACGCCAACAAACGAGAAGAGGGAGAAAAATGCTCGAACGGTTCAAGGTGCCCGAGGACATTGCGGTCCGGGTTCCGGACGCGACCATGCGCGGTGTCGTGGAGAACATCTTCACCACCCTCGGCATGACCGAGTCCTATGCCGCCAAATGCGCCGACGTGCTGATCTACGCCGACGTCCGCGGCATCGACTCCCACGGGGTCAGCAACATGATGCGGTCCTACGTCGCGGCTTTGAAGGGCGGCTACATCAATCCCACGCCGGAAATGAAGCGCTTGCGCGACTTTCCCGCTGCGGTCTCCGTCGACGGCGACCGGGGGCTCGGCCTCGGCCAAGGCAAGGAACTGATGGAACTGGCGTGCGAGCGCGCCAAGGACAACGGCGTGGCCGTGGTCACCGCGTTCAACAGCGGCCACTACGGCCCGTCGGCCTATTTCGCACACCTCGCCCTCGAACACGACATGATCGGCGTGTCGATGACGGCCGGCGGCATGCAGGTCGCCCCGACCCAGGGTGCCGAACCCCTATTGGGATTGAACCCCATCGGCATCGCCGCGCCTTCCAAGAACGAACCGCCGTTCATCTTCGATGCGTCCATGAGTTCCATCGCCGGCAACAAGATCCGAATGTTGAGGCGGGTCGGCGGGAAAGTGCTGCCGGGCTGGATCACCGGGGCCGACGGCGCGCCAATCATGGAAGAGACCGACGTGCCCGACCGATTCCTGATGCTGCCCCTAGGCGGCACCCGGGACATCGGCTCGCACAAGGGTTTCGGGTTGTCGATGATGGTGGAGGTACTGTGCGGCGCCTTGACCGGCACCGGTGCCGGACCGCACCGACGCCAAGGTATCGCGCACTACTTCATGGCCTACAACGTCGCCGCGTTCACCGAGATCGAGGTGTTCAAGGCCGACATGGACGCCTACCTGCGCTCAATCCTCGACTGCAAGCCGGCGCCCGGGGAAACCCGTGTCGTCTACCCCGGCATCCCGGAGCACGAAGCGGAAATCGACCGTCGCGCCAACGGCATTCCCTATCACCCGGAAGTGATCGAGTGGTTCAACGGCGTGATGGACGAGTTGGAGATCGAATCTCCGTTGTAGGAAGCCCGCAGCGGTAAGACGCCGACCAGCAGGCCGGCGCCTTCCGGGTCGTCACGAGGCCGCGGCCATCTCCTCCCCGTGCAGGACGACCGTCCCGACATCGCCATCGATGGTGATCATCTGGCCGTGCTTGATCCGCACGGTACCGGTACCCACCCCGAGCACGGCGGGGATGCCGTATTCGCGGGCGACGATGGATCCGTGCGCCAGGATGCTGCCCATGTCGGTGACGAGCCCCGCCGCATGGGCAAAGAGCTGCGTCCAAGCCGGCGTGGTCAAGGGGCTCACCAGGATGGACCCCGGCTGCATCTTGTCGAAGTCGGTCGGGCCAAGGACGACGCTTGCCGGTGCGGTGATCCGACCCGAACTCACCGGGAAGCCGCGCATGGTATCGCTGGACTCGTCGTTCGCGACCTGGGTCTCCTTGAAGGCGATGCCCTTGATGTTGCTCGCCTCCTGCGGAAGGGTGCCGGGCGGGTGGTGGCGCTTGCGGGCTTCGCGCAGTTCCCGGCGCCCTGCCGCCAACCGACCGAGTTCCGGCAACGCCTCGCAGTGCTTCCGCGCTTCGATGGCGCGTTCGAGTTCCGCGGCAACCAGGAAATAAGTGTCGTCGAACCGGATGAACGTACCCGCCTCGACCATGCGACGGCCCAGTTCGTGGGCCATGGGTCGGAGTACCGACCAGGTGTAGCCGAAGTGGAATGCCACCTCTTCCCGGATGTAGTTGTAGCGGCGCGCCAGCCAGTAGCGGAAGCGGAACTGCCAGTATTCCAGTCCATCGAGCAACTCGGAGATCGCCGCGTACTTCTCCCGGCGCACGTTGGCGGCGCGAATGTTCTGGCTCTTCGGGTCGTAGTCCGGATCCTGGACCATCGCCCGCAGGGTCGCGAACAGCGCCGATGGATCCTCCACCTGCGTCGGCTCCATGAAGTCCAGGCTGTAGCCCTGGTGGCCGTACGTCTTCAGGTAGGTGTCCAGTGCGTCCAGCACCGGGCCCGAATCGTTGCGTTGCTTGATCGCATCCATCAGGAACTTCGACGGCGTCACGAGCACAAGGTAGGCAAGGTCGTCGTTGGCGCGCACCAGTTTCGCGATCTCGAACATGTCGGCGTTGGCCTGCATGGTCTTCGACTCGATCCCGGAAAGGAACTGGCCGCTGATGAAGTGGTGATCGGGCAGTGTTTCGCGCAGGAAGCACTGGAACTGGTCGTCCGTGGACTTGGCGACACCGAAGGTGTGGCCGGAGTTGCTCGACCAGTAGTAGCCCTCCTCGATGCCCATTTCCCGAATGCCCTCGAGCAGGGTGTCGTCGGACGCCGCCGCAATATCCACCTTGCGCCATTTTTGGCCCACACCCACCAGCCGGGGTCGGGTGACCTCGTGCCACTCTTTGAGTTGCCGGTCGTTGACGGTGGTGTTGTTGAAGGCCGTGTAGGTCGGGTTGTCGCTCACGGGCATCGCCACGCGTCGGGCAAGGCCATCCGGATCCTGTTCGCTCGCCCACGCGTCGAAGGCAGCACGGTCCTCCTCCGAAAGATCCGCCGCGAACAGCTTGGCGTCGAGCTCGACCGGGCCGATCTGCCGCGCCTTCATCTCGGCCATGCGCTTGCGCATCGCTTCCTCCCCCTTGGCCCGGATCTCCTCGTACTCGGCGGCTTCGATATCGGATTCGGCGATGGCCTTCGGCTTTTCCTTGGGACCCGCGAAGAACTGCGGCCAGTCGAAGCGCTGGTAGGCGTAGCCGTTCAGGGTGACGAACAGCGGGCCGCCACCCACCATCAGGCTCTTGCCCCGGCGCGACGACTCCAGGCCGTCGGTTAGGTAAAGCTCCTCGAACAGCGGACAGATGGGATCCGGCATGTTCTCGACGATCTGGCGCCGGCTCAGGTACCTCGCCGGCGGGCGCGGCACCCATTCGACTTCGATGGGCTGCACCGGCAGGTTGGTGATGGGCCTCGACTGCAGGAGCGAGAGTCGGCCCCCGGAAAACGCCCACTCGATGTCCTGCGGCAACCCCTCGTAGAGTTGCTCGATCTCGAGGGCCGTCTCGGCAAGTTCCTTCAGCATGGCGCCGGAAAGCGACGACCGGTCCCGGTCGCCCGCCGCCACATCGGCCATCCTGGTGCCCTGCGCGCCATCGGTGACCGTTTGCTGTTCCTTTGGCCCGATCACCGTCTCCTTCACATCGAGAGATGTCTTGTCCACGATGTAGGTGTCCGGTGTCACCAGACCGCCGACGACGGCTTCACCCAGCCCGAAGCTCGCGTTGACGATCATCTCCGACCGCTCGCCGGTGGCGGGATTGGCGGTGAACAGAATGCCCGAAACCTCCGAGGGCACCATGATCTGGGCCACGACGGCCATTTGGACGCTGCCTTGGTCGACGCCGTTCTGATGCCGGTAGCTGATGGCCTGGGTCGTCCACAGGGATGCCCAGCAGTCTTTGACCGCGGCAATCACCGCATCCCGACCGCGTACGTTCAGGTATGTCTCCTGCTGGCCGGCGAAGGAGAGACCCGGCAGATCCTCGGCCGTGGCGGAGGACCTGACCGCAAGGGCCGGCGAACCGTCGAGGCCGTCGTAGGCCGCGCCGATCTCCTCGGCGATATCGGCGTTGATCTCATGTTCGTCGAACAACCTTCGGATGGCGTTTGACGCCTCCTCGAAGGAAACCGTCCGGCCTTTGACGACCGGCCTGGCGAGCACGACGATCCTGTGCTGCAATTCGTTGGATTCGACGAAACGCCGGTAGGCGGCCGTGGTGGCCTGAAAACCACCCGGGACGTTGAACCCGGCGTTGGCGAGCTTGGCGAGGGATCGGCCCTTGCCGCCGACGATTTCCAAGGCGTCGTTCTGGGTGTCGAGGGGCGTCGTGTACTTGGTCAAGTGGTTCACTCCGGATTTCGATAGCGGGCCGCGGCATCCAGGGACCAATCGCGTCCGCGACTCCCGGCGCCGGTCGGATATCCCTTGTGTATGCCCACGTGAGGGCGCAAGACCATAGAAATCAACGGACTGGGCGTCAAGCCTCGGCAGCGGGCAGTTCACCCGTTTTCGTCGGCGAGCCCCCTGCCCGGGTTGAACGTCGAAGGCGGGACGCTGCGGCATCGTGAACCGCCAGACCGTGCTTTTCTGGCGAGGAAGCCTTCGCTCAGCGGCACGGCAACAAACAGAGCCTTGTTCGGGCTGCTATATTCAACAGATGCCGAAGTTCGACAACCAACGAGCGGAGAACGTGGAGGGGACGCCCTCGCGAACCTCGCCGTCCCACGCAGCCGGCGCCAGCGCGATCGCGTCGCGCCACGTCGACCGCACCGGCGGCGTGCTGCGCGCGCTGCGCGACATCGTGCTCGAGCGCGGCCACGTCAGCCGCGCCGACGAGCACGTCGTGGCCGACGTGTTCAATCTGAGCCGGGCCGAGGTGCGCGGCATCGTCTCCTTCTATCACGACTTGAAGACGACGCCGCAGCCGCCGGTTCAGGTGCGCGTTTGCCAAGCCGAAGCCTGCCAGTCCGTCGGTGCGCGGGAACTGACGGCGCGCGTCGAAGCGCATCTTGGCGTCAGGCTCGGAGAAGCGAGCGAAACGGTGTCCGTGGATCCGGTGTACTGCCTGGGGTTGTGCGCCCAGGGCCCGTCGATGATGGTCAACGGTCGGCCCGTTGTGCGTGCGGACGTCTGCGATCTGAACGAGGAGGTGCCGAGGTGAGCAAGGCCTACGTACCCCTCGACACGTCCGCCGTGGCGGCCGGGGCGGACGCAGTCGCCGCATCGCTCGTCGGTGCTGGGTTCGATGTGGTCCGCAACGGTTCACGCGGCCTCGCCTGGGCGGAGCCGCTGGTGGAAATCGACGACGGGCGGCGGCTGGCGTTCGCCAATGTCGCGGCCGAGGACGTAGCCGGCATCGTCGAACAAGGCGAGCGGCATGCCAAGTGTCTCGGCGAGGTGGCCGAGATCGAATATCTGCGCCGGCAGACCCGCGTTGTCTTCGACCGGACCGGCATCGACCATCCCCTGGACCTCGCGAAATGCACGGTGCTCGGGGAATGCCTGCAACGAGACCCGGAATCGCTGCTGGCCGAAGTCGAGGTCTCGGGCTTGCGGGGTCGCGGCGGTGCCGGATTTCCCGCGCACATCAAGTGGCGAACCGTATCCGATACCCCCGGCGAGCAGAAATACATCGTCTGCAACGCCGACGAGGGCGATTCCGGCACCTTCGCCGACCGCCTGCTGATGGAGGGCGACCCCTACCGCCTGATCGAGGGAATGACCATCGCGGGCGTTGCCACGGGCGCAACAAAGGGCTACGTCTACCTGCGCTCCGAATACCCCGTTGCGGCCGGCATCTTCCAAGCCGCCCTGGACAACGCCTATGCGGAGGGCCTGCTCGGCGACGACATCCTGGGCTGCGGCAAGTCCTTCGACCTCGAACTCTTCATCGGCGCCGGCGCCTACATCTGCGGCGAGGAGACTTCGCTTCTCGAAAGCCTCGAGGGAAAACGCGGCGAGATCCGAGCGAAGCCGCCGGTTCCTGCCATCAGCGGTCTATTCGGCCAGCCCACCCTCGTCCACAACGTGATTTCCTTTGCCGCCGTGCCCGCGATCATGAAACATGGCGGCGCGTGGTACGCGGGCATGGGCGTCGGACGCTCCACCGGTACCATGGCATTCCAACTCGCCGGCAATGTCCGGCGGGGCGGCCTCATCGAGGTACCGTTCGGCGTCACCATCGACGACATAGTCAACGACTACGGTGGCGGTACGCGCAGCGGCCGGCCATTGCGCACGATCCAGATCGGCGGTCCGCTCGGGGCCTACCTGAAGCCCGAGGAGTTCGATACGCCGCTCACCTACGAAGCCGTCGCGGAACTGGGCGCGGGCATCGGCCACGGCGGCATCGTCGTCTTCGACGACACCGTCGATCTCGCCCGGCAAGCCCACTACGCGTTCGAGTTCTGCGAAGTGGAGTCCTGCGGCAAGTGCACGCCCTGCCGCTTGGGTTCGGTGCGTGGCAAGGAGACCATGGCAGCGATCATGGACGGTCGCGCAGTCGAGCAGAAATTGACTATCATTGAGGATCTGTGTGAGGTCATGGAAACTGCGAGCCTGTGTCAGATGGGCGGCATGACGCCCATACCGGTGATGAGCGCCATCAAGCGGTTCCCGGAGGACTTTCGGCGATGACTATTTCGGTCCCCGACTACGGCACGCCGCCGGCGGTGCGCTATGTCGACCCGGCTCTCGAGGCCGCTGCGGCATTCGGCACTCCCGATGTCGAGACCGTCGAACTCACCATCGACGGCATGCCCGTGCAGGTTTCCGCCGGCACATCCATCATGCGCGCGGCCCGGGAAGCGGGCTTCGACATCCCCAAGCTCTGCGCCACCGACAATCTGAACGCGTTCGGCTCCTGCCGCGTCTGCCTGGTGGAGATCGACGGCCGCAAGGGGCTCGTCGCCTCCTGCACCGAGCCCGTGCAGCCCGGCATGGCGGTACGCACCCAGACCGAACAGGTCGCCCGTGTCCGCCGGGGCGTGCTGGAGCTCTACATCTCGGACCACCCCCTGGACTGCCTCACCTGCGCCGCCAACGGCGATTGCGAACTGCAGGACGTCGCCGGGGCGGTGGGCTTGCGCGAGGTGCGCTACGAGGACGGGGCCAACCACCTCGACGTTCCAGTCGATGGCTCCAACCCGTATTTCCAGTTCGACCCGTCCAAGTGCATCGTCTGCTCGCGCTGCGTGCGCGCCTGCGACGAGGTCCAGGGCACCTTCGCGCTGACCATCGACGGACGCGGCTTCGGTTCCAAGGTCGCCACCAGCGAGGAAGCCTTCTTCGACTCCGAGTGCGTCTCCTGCGGCGCCTGCGTGCAGGTCTGCCCCACGGCGACGCTGATCGAGAAGTCGGTGATCGACCACGGCGTGCCCGACCGCAGCGTCGACACCACCTGCGCCTACTGCGGCGTCGGCTGCTCGTTCCGGGCGGAGATGAAGGGCAACGTGGTCGTCCGCATGGTCCCGCACAAGGACGGCAAGGCCAACCACGGCCACTCCTGCGTCAAGGGCCGCTTCGCCTGGGGCTACGCCAACCACCGCGACCGGATCACGACGCCGATGATCCGGGAATCCACCGACGATCCATGGCGGGAAGTCGGCTGGGAAGAGGCCATCGGGTATGCTGCCGAGCGCCTGAAGGCCGTTCAGGCCAAGTACGGGCGCACTTCCATCGGCGGCATCACTTCGTCGCGCTGCACCAACGAGGAAGTCTGGGTCGTGCAGAAGATGGTGCGCGCGGCGTTCGGCAACAACAACGTGGACACCTGTGCACGGGTGTGCCACTCGCCCACTGGCTACGGTCTGCGGCAGACGTACGGAACTTCCGCCGGCACCCAGAACTTCGACTCCGTCGCCCATGCCGACGTCATCCTGGTGATCGGCGCCAACCCCACCGAGGGACATCCGGTCTTCGCGTCGCAGATGAAGCGGCGATTGCGCCAAGGCGCGAAGTTGATCGTCTGCGATCCACGCCGGATCGACCTCGTGCGCACGCCACACATCGAGGCCTCCCACCACCTGGCATTGCAGCCCGGCACCAACGTTCCGATGATGAACGCCTTCGCCCATGTCGTGGTCACCGAAGACCTGATCGACCACGACTTCGTCAAGACTCGCTGCGACGCCGAATCCTTCCGCGATTGGCTGGCCTTCGCCCGCGACCCGGCAAATGCGCCCGAAAACGTCGCCGACATCCTCGGCGTCCCGGCCGAGGACCTCCGCGCGGCAGGCCGGCTCTATGCCACCGGCGGAAACTCGGCCATCTACTACGGACTCGGCGTCACCGAGCACAGCCAGGGATCGACCATGGTGATGGCCATGGCCAACCTCGCCATGGCGACCGGCAACATCGGCCGGCCCGGCGTCGGCGTCAATCCGCTCCGCGGGCAGAACAACGTCCAGGGTTCCTGCGACGTCGGCTCGTTTCCGCACGAGTTCTCCGGCTACCGGCCGGTAGCCGACGACGCCGTCCGCGGCGAATTCGCCGCGCACTGGAAGGTCGATCTGGACGCGGAGCCCGGCTACCGCATCCCGAACATGCTCGACCAGGCCGTCGCCGGGAACTACAAGGGCATCTACATCCAGGGCGAGGATATCGCCCAGTCGGACCCCAACACCCAACATGTCGAGGCCGCGCTCGGCAACATGGCGTGCGTGGTCGTCCAGGACCTGTTCCTGAACGAGACCGCCAAGTTCGCCCACGTGTTCCTTCCCGGATCGTCCTTCCTCGAGAAGGACGGCACCTTCGTCAACGCCGAACGGCGCATCAACCGGGTACGCGCGGTCATGCCGTCGAAAGCGGGCATGCAGGAGTGGAAGGCCACCCAAGCGCTTGCCAATGCCATGGGCTATCCGATGGCGTATTCGTCGGCGGAGGAGATTCTTGCCGAGATCGCCGAACTCACGCCGATCTTCGCCGGCGTCACCTTCGATCTGCTCGACCGCGAAGGCAGCGTCCAATGGCCTTGCAACGACCAGGCACCGATCGGTACGCCGGTGATGCATCAGGACGAGTTCGTGCGCGGTAAGGGGCTGTTCGTGGTCACCGAGTACCAGCCGACGTCTGAGCGCGCGAACCGCAAATATCCCCTCCTCCTCACCACCGGCCGCATTCTCACCCAGTACAACGTCGGCGCCCAGACGCGGCGCACCGAGAACGTCGAGTGGCTCGACGAGGACGTGTTGGAGATCCACCCGGCGGATGCGGAGACTCGCGGCGTGCGCGATCGCGACTGGGTATCGGTCACCAGCCGCATCGGCGAAATCACCCAGCGTGCCAAGGTGACCGAGCGGGTCGCGCCCGGTGTCGTCTACACCACCTTCCACCATCCGGAGACCGGCACCAACGTGGTGACCACCGAGCTGTCCGACTGGGCCACCAACTGCCCCGAATACAAGGTGACGGCCGTGGAAGTGCGGCCCGCGAACCACCGTTCGGAGTGGCAGGACCGCTTCGCCGAGCGGGCGCAATCCCAAGCGGATGCACTCGCGGCAGCGGCAGAGGGGAAGAGCCCTTCGGCCACGGGCGACTCCCTCGCCGTTTGACGCGGCAACCGGTTCCGGTGGCCATCAACCGCAATCAGGCTATCCCCGTCGCACCGGCGCCGGCGCAGAGTCTTCGCGTGGGCGTCGCGTTCCACGGACGCGACCGGGACGACGACACCGACTTGGTCAGCGTGGAGGAACCGATGGAGATCCGCTTGGGCTACGCGGCAGCCGACGGCCCGGTCGAACAAAGCATCTCCGTCACCATGCGCACGCCCGGCAACGACTTCGACCTGGCCACCGGCTTCCTGTTCACCGAAGGCGTGATCCACGACCCGACCGATGTGATCGCCATCGAGCACTGCGGGCCGCCGAGCCCCGACAAGGGTCTTCGCAACGTCGTCAAGGCAACCCTCGCCGAGAGTGTCCGATTCGACCCGGACAACCTGCTGCGCCACTTCTTCACCTCGTCGAGTTGCGGTGTCTGCGGCAAGGCGTCGCTCGACGCCGTGCGCGTGCAGATTCCCGCCGGCGAACGGGCGCCGTTCGAGATCGCCGCCGCCGATCTCAAACGGCTCCCCGCAGCGCTCCGGGCCAGCCAAACCGAGTTCGACCGCACCGGCGGGCTGCACGCCGCCGCCAGTTTCGACAGCGTCGGCCGCATCCTGCGGCTGCGCGAGGACGTGGGACGCCACAACGCCTTGGACAAGCTCATCGGCTCCTACCTCGGCAAGCGTCCTGCCCTCGCCGGCCACGGCATCCTGCTTTCCGGGCGTGCCAGCTTCGAACTGATTCAGAAGGTGGCGATGACCCGCGCCGCCTTCGTCGCAGCCGTCGGTCCGCCCTCCAGCCTCGCGGTCGAACTCGCCACCGATGTCGGAATCACCCTGGTGGGATTCCTGAAGGCGGACTCGTTCAACGTCTACGTCCAACCCGGGCGCATCGTTTGAGCGCCCTCGAGGCGCGGCCACCGACCACCGCCGTCATCCTGTGCGGCGGGCGCGGGCGGCGGCTCGGCGGGATCGACAAGCCGCTGGTCGAGTTGGCGGGCAGGACCTTGCTCGCGCACATCATCGAGCGGCTCGAACCCCAGGTGGACGCCATCGTTCTGGCGGGCGCGGGAAGCCGGGAACGCTACCAGGCGTTCGGCTACCCGGTGGTCCCCGACCGGGAACCCGACCAGGGCCCCCTCGCCGGCATCGTATCCGCCTTGGCAGCCTTCGAGACGGCATGGACTCTGACGACGCCGGCCGATACCCCGTTCCTACCCGAAGACCTGGTCTCTTCATTGGCACCTTGCTGCCACGAATCGGGCGCGGCGGTAGTCATGGCGGGCGGCTGTCGGCAAAACCTCACGATGCTGTTCGATCGTCGGCATGCCGCGTCGATGATCGACTTCTACGCTTGTGGTGGGCGAGCGGTGCACCGGTGGCTGGTGGCCCACGAGGTCGAGCCGGTGGAGTTGGCGGAACGGGAGTTCTTCAATATCAACACGCCACAAGACTTGCGCCAAGCACGCGCGTTGGCTCTCAAGCAGCAGGTTGGCAAGCCCGGGACTTCAGGCAAGACCGGCTGAATCCCGGTGGCTCGACCTCGGTCGGTTCGCGCCGCCCAATCGCGCCTTCAATCGTCGGGCGCGAACACCGGGTTCGGCGACTCCGGTTCAAGTTCGACTTCAAGCGGATTCGGCTGATGCTCCAAGTTGGCCCCGCTGGCATAGTCCGTCGCCTTGCCGATCCAGCCGGTCGGGACCTCAATCCGATCCTTGAGTCCCTTCTTCTTCGTGGCGGCAGGCACCGACTTGACGGCCCTCGTCTGCGTCAGGTAGCCGTCTTTTCTTAGGGTCACCACGAAGTCGCCGCGCCGCGCGACCTTTACGCTGCACGGCGTCGTGCACTCCCAACCCGTGGTCGACGATGCCTGGGCGCCGCTCGGCGTGGTTCGCACCTCGAAGGTTTCCATGGGACCACGCTGGACCGTGGCGCAGGCAGTCACGGCGATGGGCAACAGTAGAATGGCGAACAGGCAACGGTTCATCCGATGCTCCACAGCGATTGCAGCAACTCTCGTATGATGCCCCCGGACGGGAGCGATGGGAAGAATCCGATGATGAACATCGTTAGCGCAGGTTCGGTCACCACCATCGGCTTTGGCGGTCGCTTGATCGACTACGCGATGCTGGAAGCCTTGCGCGCCTCCGTGAACGCCGCCGAGGAAGACGCCAACGTGCGCGCGCTCGTGCTTGACTGCGCAAGCGACGGCGACAACTGGACCGACATGGGCGAATGGCCCGCGCGGCTGGCCCGCATTTCTCACCAGGGGCCGTGATGATCGCGGAGGATTTTGGCCCTGTGCGCGTGCTCGCGACCGAGAGCATAGCGGGGCCTACGGTTGAGGGAGCATGTGCGTGCACGGGGCCAAAAGACCCGCGAGGGCACGGCCAGCACAGTCTGCAACCGGCACGATTCTTGGCATCGCGGTAAACTTCTTGAAACCATGAGCTCTTTTGACGCCGAGAAGCGGCCTGGTGAGAAATGCGGGCTAGCCCACCGACGGCCCGAGGGATCGCACGGGCCTGGACCGGTGGTCGAGCAGGACGCCATCAAGGCACTGCGCGGATTCATGAAGCCAACGCTCGCACTCATGCACGACAACGTGCTCGGCCTCGCATTCGACCTCGCATGCGTCTGCGACATCCGCCTCGCATCGTCGTCCGCGCGCATCGGCGATCCGCGCATTCGCCAGGGCCGGGCCGCCGCCACCGGCATCGCCTACCTGCTGCCGAAGCTGATCGGCCAGTCCCAGGCGATGCGGGTGCTTCTTCTCGGCGAAGTGCTCGACGCCGCCGAAGCACGGCGCATCCAGCTTGTCCATGAAGTGGTCGACGAGGCAGGCTTCGATGCACGGGCCGACGAACTTGCGGCCGAGATCGCCAATCTGCCCACCCGGGCTTGGGAGATCCACAAGTTGCAGGTGCTGCCCCAACTCGACCTACCCTTCGATGCGGCGATGGTCCACTCCCTGGGCGTTCGACAGACCCACGTCATCGAGGACCGACTGGAGGGGATGAAAGCCTGGCGTGAACGCCGTCCGCCGGAATTCAAGGGCCGATGAGCGACGATACCGCCTTGGTCCGTCAAGACGAGGGACCGATCCGACATCTCGTCCTGAACCGGCCCGACAAGCTGAACGCACTCGATCTCGATCAGCACGTGCGCATCAAGCGGGCCGTCGAGGCGGCCATCGACGACGAGTCGGTGCGCGTCCTGGTTCTCTCCGGCAAGGGTCGCGCCTTCTGCGCCGGCGACGACCTGACCGCTGGCGCCCCGCAGGGCGAGGATCCGATGGTGGGTCGGCGCGTGGATCTCGATCTCGGCACCGGTCCCGCGTTCCTCCTGGAATCGGCTGCCACGTTGCGCGCGTGCTCCAAACCCACGGTTGTTCTCCTGCACGGCCACGCACTGGGATCGGGCTACGACTACAGCCTGTCGTGCGACTTCCGCCTCGCCACGCAAGACGTCAACTACGGCGACCCGCGCATCCACCGGGCGCTCTGGGCCGCCGAAGGCTGGTCCTACAAGCTGCCCCGACTCGTGAACCAGGCTGCGGCAACGCCGATCGCCCACCTCGGGGAGACCATGGACGGCGCCCGGGCCGAAGCGTGCGGACTGGTTCACCGGGTCTATCCCGCCGGCGCGGACCTGCGCGTGGCGGCGAACCCGTTTCTCGAGGAGTTGGCGGGCCTCGACCTCGGTGCCTACGCGCAAACCAAGGCCCGCATCCTGGCCTCGTGCGACCTCGGTTTCGAGTACGCGCTGGCGTTCACTCCGTGACGGCTTCGAAAGTTCGCAATTCCGCAACGTTGCGATACATTTCGGGACGGCACAACGATGTGGGCTTGACGCGTATCAGCCGTCGAGGAGGGTGACCGTGCCCTTGTCGCCGTCGACGGCAATCCGCTGACCGTCTGCGATGCGCTTCGTGGCATCGCCGAGCCCCAACACGGCGGGAATCCCGTATTCCCGGGCAACGATGGAGCCGTGGGCGAGGATTCCGCCGATGTCCGTAACCAATCCCACGGCCCTGGGGAACAACTGGGTCCATGCGGGCGTGGTGGTGTGGCATACCAGGACGGTCCCCGGCCTCATCTTCGCGAAGTCCGACACGGAAAGAATCAGGCTGGCTTCGGCCGTGACCTCGCCGGGACTGACGGCGGAACCCTTGAGCAGGGTCTCGTCGGCTTGTGTTTCCTCGTTGTCGCGGCGACGCGCCCAAGGCGGCGGGCCCGGCACCTCCAGCGGCGGTGTCAGGCGGTGCCTGGCCTCCCGAAGTGTTCGTCGTTCCCGGCTTCGGTGTTGGTATTCGGGCAACCCTTGCCCGACCTTTAGGGCGCGCAGCGACCGCCCGATTTCTTCGGTCGTCAGGAAGAAAATGTCGTCGGGAGCGGCAAGCGTGCCCGCGTCGACGAGGCGGCGACCGAGTTCGCGGGCGAGGGGGCGCAGCACGGCCCATGCCTTGCCCAGGTGGAACATCGCTTGTTCGCGGTTCGGATAGTACCGGCGAGCGCGCCGCAGGAGGATGAGAAACCGTCGCTTGTGCCTCCCGGAAAAGTGCGCGAGCGCGTCCTCGGTCGCAGACTGCCGCCGCACGGCCAGTTGGCGTTGACGGGCGAGGGGATCGTAGTCGACCGCCAGAACCAACCCGTGCAGGCTCTGCATAAGCTTCTCCGGCTGTTCCGCTTCGGACGGTTCCACGAAGTCCAAGGTGAAGATCTGGTGGCCGTAGTCGTCGAGGTAGTGATTGATCGCCTGGTAGACGGCTAGCGCCCACGGCGTCTCGCGCAATCTGTCGAACAGCCGCCCGGGCGGGGTGGCGACGACCAGACGATGGATTGCCGGGTCCGAGCGGATCCGTCGGGCAATTGTGCAGAGCACCAACTGCGCATCGAATGCGGGCGACTTGAGCCCGCTCAGGAACTGGCCGCTGGTGAACCTGCCCGGCGCGTGTTCCGCGAGGAAGTTGGCGAGCGTGTATTCGGTGCCGCGGGACATCGAAAAGGCGTTCCAGACGCCGTGGCGGTACCAGTAGCGCGCGTCGGCCATGGACATCGCGCGGATCCCGGCCCACAGCTGCGCATCGGTGGCATTCGCCGGTTCGAGCTTGCGCCACCGCCGAATCGTCGCCAGGTAGGCAGGAAGGGCACCGAAGCGCCACCTGGGTACCGTCAACGTATAGTGCTTCAGCAGTGTCCAGCGTTGCCGGAGGCGATCCCACGCCGTTCTTCTGTCCGCCGGTCTAGCCCCCCGTTGGGCACGGTCGGGCCGTGCCGAGCGGGGCGGTTCCCCGAGGTGCCGGTAGGCGAAGCCGTTGAGGGTGGTCTGCACCACGAAGCAGTTGGGCGGCTGGGTGTCCTCGAAGCGGTGATTGCCACGTTCAACGAGGTTTCTGCCCCAGTAGTGCTGCAGCGAACGCCTCATGTGCAGGTCTTCGAAGAGCGTGCTGACGGGATCGGGGATGTGCTCCACCAGTTGCGAGCGGCTGAGGAACGCGCCGGGTTCCGGCGGTTCCCAACGGATGTCCTGAAGCGGTGCCGGCGGCAGGTTGGTAATGGGACGCGATTGCAGCAGCCAGAGCTTGCCGGCGGCGAACGACCACTCGATGTCCTGGGGCACTCGGTCGAAATGGCGCTCCACCTGGAGCCCCAGGGTCGCGAGCCGATGGAGTCGATCTGCGCTGAGGGAGTTCTTCTCCCGCCGTCCCTCATCGACATCCTCGAACCGGGTGCCGTCGCGGGACGCCACCACCATCCCGGCCTTGGCGCCAATCGCGGTCGAAACGGCGGCGAGCGTTCGGCGGTCGAGAATATGGGTATCCGGATCGACCTCTCCGCCGACAATGGCATCGCCCAGACCGTAGCTGCTGTTGACGATCATCTCGCCCCGTTCGCCGGTGGCAGGGTTGGCGGTGAACAGGACGCCGGATACATCCGCATCGACCAGTCGCTGGACGACGACCGCCATGGCGATCTCGCTCTGGTCGATGGCCATGCTGTGGCGGTATGCCATGGCGCGTGCGGACCAGAGCGACATCCAGCAGTTCTTGACGGCGTCGATGAGCGCATCGCGGCCTTGGATGCCGAGGTAGGTATCCTGTTGTCCGGCGAAGGACAGCTCCGGCCGGTCCTCCACGGTTGCCGAGGATCGCACGGCCACGGCCCCCTCGCCGAAACGCGCGTACGCGGTGCCGATCGCGTCGGCAACTTCCGTCGGGAAGACGCCCTCGGCAAAGAGACCCTGTATCCGGGTCGCCGCAGTGTCGAAGGACAGGACGCCCCCAACGACCTCGGGAACGGCGGATTCCGCCAGCCGCGCCTGAAGGTCGTCTGCTTGGACAAATTGCGCGTACGCCCGAGTCGTGACGTGGAATCCGTCCGGGACCGCGAAGCCGGCGGTGCTCAGAATCGCCAAGGACCGGCCCTTGCCGCCGAGTATTTCCAGCGCATCGGTGGCGGTTCGCAGCGGCAGGGTGAGCGGCGTCATTGCATCGGCCTTGGCAGGGATCCGGTGTTCCCGCAGTTCCCGCGTTCCCGCAAGGGTAGCGCTACGTCGCAACTTGCCGCAACGCGGTCGCCAGGTTCGCCGGATTCATCCGCTTGACCCGAGCAAGCTAATCCGGAAAAGCCAGTGTCTTCAGACGCGAGTCGATGGCGTGACGTATTGTCGGCGCGGTCACCTGCCGAGCCAACAGGGCCCGAAATTCGACGCTGCCGACCCCTTCGAGGCGTAGTTCCGGCAGGCTCGCGAAACGTCGCCCTTTGCGGGTCGCGACGTAGAGCGTGTCGAGCAGCGATTTGGCGGCTGTCGCGATTCCGTACGGCGGTTCGGTTGCGCTAAGTTCGATGCCCTCCACCATCATCGCGGGCTTGATGCGCAGGAACTCGAAGCGTCCGATCGGCGTGGCGAGCGTTCGCGTGTGACCGGTGGTGGCGACCTGGATGCTGCCGGGAATCTGGGAGATCAGACCGTGTTGGCGCATGGCGGATAGGAACGAAACATAGCCTTGCTCGTTGCCGAGTAGCGCCGGCACGGCCGCGTGGGCCGCGAAGCGCGGATGGTCCGGTTGCGTCCATACGCCGCGTGCAACCCGCACGATGGCGCCCTCAACCGCCAGCCGCACGAGCTTGCGCGACGAGGCATCGATCCTCGATTCGCAGAGCGTGGCGAACTGCCGGGTCGTGAAGACGGCATGCCCGGCCAAAAAGGTGGTCGCGTGCATCCGACTACGAGCTTCCTTGCAGCAGCGCGAGGACACGTTCGCAGACCTCGTTCCAGCGGTTTTCGTTGGCGAAGCGGCCGAGTTGCTCCGGCTCCAGGTATTCGAGCACTTGGCCCGCGTAGTCCGAGTAGGCCAGTGCCAACAGGTTTTGCTCGGCCCGATGCCGCTCGTTCGGGGTCAGCGAACGGATCGCGTCGCCATCCGCGTGACCGCCGAGCCAGAGCACGTAGAGGTCGAAGACGTCTCGCGCTTGCGGCTGCGCCCGGTTCGCCAGGGCCCGTGCCTTCTGCAGACAAGCGGACTGTGCCGAGTAGTGTTGGCAGGCGAACGAGAGGCGTCTCATGCGCTCGGCGACGCGCGGCTCGACTGCATCGGTCGTGAATTCGTCTTCGACCCCGCGCCGGGAGAACTCGACCTTGGTGGGGTAGGATTCGCCGCCTGTTGTGATCAGCCGGGCGCGAAAGCGCTGCGTGGTGGCCGTCTGCTTCGCCTTGCCGGGGTCGTTGACGCGCAATTCGGCGACGCCGTACGTCGCCAGCGACCGGGCGAAGGCAGGGTCTTGGAGAATCCGGTAGCCGTTCTTGTTCAGCGTGGCAACGGATCCCGCCATGACATCGAGGTCCATGTCTTCGGAGTAACGTGGGCTTGCAAAGAAGAAACGCAGGTTCACGCCGCCCTTCAATACGAACAGGCGTGGGTCGGAGATCTTCAACAGCCGCTCCAAGAAGAGGAAATGGAAGATCTCGAGTTGCTGGCGGTGGGTGAAGGCCATGAATAATTATGTAGTTGGATTGACCATATAGTCAATCCAACTACATAACAAGGCATAACAAGGATGTGGCCCGCACGAGCACCGCCCAAGCGCCGACCTGCCGTCCTGCGTTCGCGCAGCGTACTTGATCGAGTCGCCGCAAGGCGACTCGCCTAGAATCCTCGAGCGCTCCGAATGTTGACACTTGGGTTGCATTTCGAACGAGGCCGGGAGAGTGCGCGCCCTACCGGGCGCGCCGCAGGCACCGCAAGAGTTCTTGACACCGCATCCGCGTGCGCTAGAGTTGCCGAGAGACGTTACTGCCCGTGCTTGCTGACAACCGAACCAGGGAGAACATCGTGTCCGACCGCAGACAATCGGGGATCAACCGTATCGCTGCGTCGCTGAGTACCGTGATGATCGTGTCACCTGTGATGGGAGAAGACGACCAAACAGCCACGGAAGAAAAACACATCGAAGAGATCATCGTCACTGCGGAAAGGCGCGAAGAGAACCTCCTCGACGTACCGGTGACCATGTCGGCCTTCAGTGACGAAATGATCGAAGAGTTGGGCATGACCAACGCCTTGGACCTGGAACAGCTCGTTCCCGGACTGCAATTCGGCAGTGCCTCGCTACAGCAACGCAGCGACGGCCAGGGCACCACCATCCGTGGTATCGGTACGCAAAGTGCGCGTGAACTCCACAGTGACCTCGCCGTCGCCGTGTATGTTGACGGGGTCTATACGGTGGATACCTACGGGTTGGCGCCGAATCTCTTCGATATCGAGAGGATAGAGGTCGCTCGCGGCCCGCAGGGCACGCTAAACGGGCGCAATTCCATCGCGGGTTCCATCAGCTTCCACAGCAAGAGGCCAACGGATACCTGGGATACCGATGTGCTGGCGGAGCTTACCGACCAGACGACGCAGCGACTCAACATCGCGTTTGGGGGTCCCTTAACAGACGAAGTGAGCTTCCGTATCAACGGTGGACTCCATCAGGGCGACGGCGCGCAGGAGAATACGGGTATCGGCAAAGATGTCGATGCTCCCGACGAGAAAACCTTCTCGCCCCAGTTGCGATTCAAGAACGACCGTTTCGATATCAATTTCAAATATCTGAAAGTCCAGGACCAGGGCTCTGAAGCTTTCCTGGTTCGTTTCGCCGATATCGCCCGAAACAACCCCGATCAAGGCAACTGGTTCCTCAACGACCGACCGATGCCGTCGCTGACGAGCTGCAGCAATCCGCCTATAACCGGCGTGCCCGGAACCAGCATCTTTGCTACGACGCCACCGACCGCAAAGATAATCTGCGACGAAATCGAGAACAAGGTGGCGAGCAACCGCGACGGCATTCAGGACAGCGAGACGGACCGGAACACGCTCAACTTCGATTGGGACATCACCGATGCCCTGACCTTGCGTTATACCTATGGAGCGTCTCAAACACGAACGACATCCTCCCAGGACGGTGACGGGACCGACCGGGTCGGCAGCTCCTCCGATCCCAGCATTCCCGCCGACCTCGACGCCAATGAACAGGTCGATTGTCTAGGGGACGGCATGCTCATCGGAGCGCTGGACTGTTGGTCCGCTAGCGGCGCGGAGTTTGCGGACAGCGATACCGTCCACAGCTTTACCAATGACGAGAGCTCACACGAGGTGCAGCTCGTGTCGAATTTCGACGGGCCCATGAATTTCGTTGTCGGCTACTATACCTACGAGAACGAGACGTTCTGGGATCAGGGCGGATTCAACTACTCGAGCCCGCTGCGGTTCGTCGACGCCGACGCGGCAGCCGTCGCTGCATCCCCCATCTTTGGTTTCGCCGTGGTCACGAGTTGCCAGTCGTATCTCGACGACTTTTTCATTCCGACCTTTGGTGATCCAGCAACGGGCATTGTTTTTGGCAGTTTCGGCGTCGGGTGTCCAGAGGGGATGGACCACACCAGAAGTAGCTCGTTTTTCAGTTCAACCACATCCGACACCAACGCTTTGTTCGTCAACGTTGAGTACCGTCTGAACGAGGCATGGAACGTTGCGGGCGGGTTGCGCCATACGGAGGATGAGAAACAACGAACGGCTGTCATTCCGGCGGACCTTGTCGATGCCGCAGGCGAAGGTCTTCCGGGCACCGTGCCGAACAGTATATTCGTGGGCGACTTTTTCGGCACCGGTGTACCGGTGGTGTTCACCGGCAGTGCGGGATCACCCGAACCTACCAGCTGGGACAAGGTGATTGGGCACATCAGCATTGAGTACTCGCCTGAAGAAAACAGGATGTATTACGGCCGTCTGTCTACGGGATACCGCGCCGGGGGATTCAACTGGTCGTTCCTGGATGTCAAGCAGAGCTTCGATGAAGAGGAGCTGATCAACTACGAACTGGGACTCAAAGGCCTCTTCCTCGAAAATCGCCTGCAGCTTACCACGGGCGTTTTCTACCAGGACTTCGAGAACTACCAGCTTACGGCGAACCAGCCGGTCGATCCGATATTCCTAGACCCGACCGACAATACGCCGCTGCGTGAACATACGATCAACGTCGGCGGCAAGACTTCAATCTGGGGATTTGAGGGGGAGTTCATCTACTATCTGGATGATCGTTGGCGGATTTCCGGATACTACAGTTTTCTTGGCTCCAAACTCGGCAACCACAGCACCGTAGTGAGGGCGGACCCCGAGCAGGAGTTTATCGAGTACGTGTTTACCAATCCCGGCGCCGATCCTGCGGGTCCGGATGGTGTCATCGGTACCGCCGACGACTTCCAGGACACGAATCGCGTGCCCGTGCCGAGGGACCACACCGGCGATGAGCTGCCGCAGATGCCAAACCACAAGCTGGCGATCAGCACAGCCTATACGTTGCCGCTGGCCGAGAGAGGCAGCATCCAGTTCCTCGGGACGTGGAGTTACACCGGCACGCGTTGGCCACAGCGCGCGGGAAATATTTCGCGGACGGAGATCCCCGCCTATGATCGTTTGGATCTCCGAGCAAATTGGGATTCGGCGGATGGCCAGTGGTCTGCAAGCCTGTATGTGCAAAACGTATTCGATGAAGTCGGCGTGTCCGAGTCCATATCCATCGATCTCCAAGGATCGCTGACCGAGCCGCGCCAGATGGGGCTTCAGGTTCGGTGGCGTCCCGATTTTGATTGAAGGCCGGTGCGGGGCCGAGTGCTCTGTGAATCGCCGAGTTCAAGTTCCTCGAGGATGGTGCGGGTGTGTTCTGCCCAGCCGGGAGCTGGTTTCCAACCATCGGCAAGTGGTGGATCGAGCTTGACGGTATAGCCGATCCGTTCGACGGAGCTCCATGCGGGCTGCTCGGAGGTGTCGTACATGCCCTCGCCGCGCAGGCGCTCGGCGAGCAGCCGATGGAATGGTGCCAAAACGGCTAGCCGCCCACCTGCCCCACCTGCCCCACCTGCCCCACCTGCAACGCGGCTTGGATGACGGTGTCGGCGGCGAGCTCTGCAAGAGCCCCGATCACCGGTATGCGGGCGGCACGTAGTTCGACCATCACGTGGAGCACCCAACTACAGCGGGCCCGGTCCTGCGCGTCCGGTCAGCAGCCAGCGGATCATCGGCAGGTGCGCGCGGCCTACGAACACCTGTTCCTCGACGAGGTAGGTGGGCAGCATGAATACGCCGCGTGCCGAGACGGACGCCAAGTGCGCGGCCAGTGCTTCCTCGTACTCGAAGCCCTCGAATCCCGGTGCACCGACATCGTCCAGGACCCTTGCCAGCGCACCGCGGTTCTCGGTATCCAGCCTGCCCGCCCAGAATTCCGTCACCACCCGGTGGTTGTAGGCCCGTGCCGCGCCGTGCCGGCCGGCCCAGAGGCCCCCGGCGCAAGCGAGCGTCGAGTCGACGCCGTCGGAGTCGCGGTTGAGTTCGATGCCCTGCCACCTGGCGTACAGCGCGGCTTCCTTCGCGAAGTACTCGGCGCGAACACGCGTGTGACGCTGCCCGACGGACTCGCTCTTCGCCACGGATTCGGGCACGTCGCGTACCAGGGTCCCGAACGGCAGCCACTCGATGGCGATGCCGAGTTCGTCCGCCAAGGCGCAGGTGGGCTTCAACGCCAACAGCGAGGCGACGTTGGCGTAGTCGAAGGCAAAGCCGATCACGGCGGATCCTCGAACCGGTCGTAGGCGATGTCCGGGGCCGGCCCGCACCGTCCGCCGAGGATCCATCGCACCGCCGGCAGGTGCTCGCGGCCGAAGAAGATCTCGCCGTCGAGCACGTAGCTCGGGACCCCGAATACCCCAGCGTCGTGTAGTCTTGCCTGCAGGTCACCGTGCTCCGCCCTACCCTCGCCGGCGAGATAGTCGAGATACTCGCGCCCGTCTCCGCCAGCCTCGGCGATCACGGCGGCGACGACGTCCGCGTCTTCGATATCCAGTTCCCGCTGCCAGAAACGTTCGTAGACGATGTCCATGTACGCTCTCAGGACGCCCCGCCCCGCCTGCTTTGCCCACAGCATGCCGATGGAAGCCAGCGACGAGTCCCAGATCTTCTGCGGGCCGTAGATCAGGATGTTGTTCAACCGCGCATAGCGCTTGGCATCCATGTAGGCGTAGCGCACGCCCTGCCACTGCCGGGGCGTGCGGTTCTCTTCCACCACCTTGCCCGCGTCGTTGACCTTGGCTGAACCCAGGAAGCTCGGGATGTCGAGCGTTAGCGGACGCCAGTCGATGACGATGCCGAAGTCGTGCTCGAGTTGCCCAGAAGGATCCTTGGCGAGGTACGCATACGGACTCTTGAAGTCCAGGTAGACGATCAGGGGCGAGTGGGATTCGAGCGGGTGCATAGTCGTTCCTCTCCATCGCCTGCCAACCTCCGGCGGCACACCGTTGGCCGATTGTCGAAGTCTCGCGCCTTTCAAGCATAATAGTCCGCAACCACGATCCTTTGGGGGAAGAACCATGAAATCACCGATATGCGACATGCTCGGCTGCGAGTTCCCGCTCGTCGCCTTCAGCCACTGCCGCGACGTGGTCGCGGCGGTCAGCAACGCCGGCGGCTTCGGCGTGCTCGGCGCCGTCGGCCATTCGCCGGAGACGCTCGATGTCGAGTTGTCCTGGATTGACGACCAGGTCAAGGGCAAGCCCTACGGCATCGACCTGCTCGTGCCCACCAGCATGGACAGCAAGACCGAAGCGCTCGCCGCGGATGAGATCGCGGCGCGCATCCCGCCCGAGCACAAGGAATACGTTCGCAGCCTGCTCGCCCAGTACGACATTCCCACCGACGACCTCTACATCGAGCAACCGAGGGATGGCGTCGGCGACAACATGCGCGAAAAGGGCGCATCGCTCGTCCTCGACGCGGCGTTCTCGCATCCCATCAAGCTCGTCGCCAACGCTCTCGGCGTACCGCCGCCGTTCATGCTCGAACAAGGCAAGCGAGAGGGCGTGCCCGTCGCCGCCCTGTGCGGCGCGCGCGAGCACGCGGTCAAGCATGCGGAAGCCGGCGTCGACATCCTGGTCGTATCCGGCACCGAAGCGGGCGGCCACTGCGGCGAAGTTTCGACGCTGGTGCTGATCCCGGAAGTCATCCAAGCCATCGAGCCGTACGGAGAGATTCCCATTCTCGCCGCCGGCGGCATCGCAACCGGAAGGCAGATGGCCGCCGTCATGGCGATGGGCGCACACGGGGCGTGGACCGGGTCGGTGTGGCTGACGACCGCCGAGGCTGAGACCGCACCGGCGGTGAAGGAGAAGTTCCTGTCCGCCAGTTCTCGACAGACCGTCCGCTCGCGCAGCCGCACCGGCAAATACACCCGCCAGCTACGCTCGGCGTGGACGGACGCCTGGCACGCCGAAGAAGCCCCGGATCCGTTGCCGATGCCGTTGCAAGCCCTGGTCAGCGAACCCGCGCTCGGCAAGATCGCGCGCCTCGCGGAGACGGGTCATCCCGGCGCCAAACAGTTGACGACCTACTTCGTCGGCCAGGCCGTGGGCCTCATGAACCAGGTGCAGTCGGCGCGGCAGGTGGTCTACGACTTCATGGAGGACTTCCTGGACGCCACCGAGAGGCTGAACGCATTCACGGACGAGGATGCCGCCGCTTGACGGTGTCGTTCCTTCACCAGGGACCCCTGCGATGAGTTGGGAAAAGGAAGTCGCCGAACTCGAACAGCAGGTCGCCTTCGCGAAGCAGATGGGCGGCGAGGACAGCGTCGCCTTCCACCATTCCAGGGGCCGGCTGACGGTTCGCGAGCGCGTCGCGCTCCTCGAAGACCCCGGCACCTTCCAAGAGATCGGTGCCATCGCCGGTACCGCCGAGTGGGAGGGCGACGAGGTCACGGGCTTGAAGCCCGCGAACTCCGTTGTCGGCACGGTGCGGATCGACGGCCGCAAGGTGGCCTTCTCCGGCGGCGATTTCACCATTCGCGGCGGCTCTGCCGATGCCGCCGTCGGCAACAAGGGCGGCTTCGCCGAGCGCTTCGCCCTGCAGGCGCGCATCCCCTACGTGCGCCTGCTCGACGCCACCGGCGGCAGCGTCAAGACCTTCGAGAAGATCGGTCGCACCTACCTGCCGGGCAACGCGGGCAACGACCTGTCCGCCCAATTGCTGCAATACGTGCCCGTCGTTTCCGCCGTGCTCGGTTCGGTGGCCGGACTGCCGGCGGTGCAGGCCTGCCTGTGCCACTTCAACGTCATGGTGCGCAACACCAGCCAGGTGTTCGTGGCCGGGCCCAAGGTGGTCGAACAGGCGACCGGGCAATTCATCACCAAGGAGGACCTGGGCGACGAGCGGATCCAGGTCAAGAACGGCGTCATCATGAACCTCGCCGACGACGAGGCGGACGCCATCCGCCAGATCAGACGGTTTCTTTCCTACCTGCCCGCCAACGTCTGGGAAGCGCCACCGGTGGTCGAACCCGACGACGAGCCCGACCGGCGCGAGGAGTCGCTGATCTCGGCTGTCCCGCGCAACCGGCGACGAATCTACGACCCGCGCCGCATCCTCGACGCGGTCCTCGACAAAGGCAGCTTCTTCGAGATCGGCCCCTACTACGGACGCGCCCGCGTGACCGGCCTGGCCCGGGTCAACGGTCACCCCGTCGGCGTCATGGCGAACAACCCGAAGTTCAACGGCGGCTCCATGGACATCGCCACCGGGGAGAAGACGATCCGCCTGATCGAACTCTGCGACACCTTCCACCTGCCGCTGGTCTACTTCGCCGACGAGCCGGGCTTCTCGGTGGGGCGGGTCCAGGAGGAACTCGGCATCGTTCGCGCCGGCGCCCGGATCGTCACCACGCTGACCCAGAGCAAGACACCCTACGTCTGCTTCGTCCTGCGCCAGCTCTACGGGGTCGCCGGCGGCCTTCACCAGCGCGGCGGCGACGGCCTGTACCGGCGCTATTGCTGGCCGTCCACCCACGGCGGGTCCATGCATATCGAGGGCGGCACCGCCATCGCCTACAAGCGGGACATCGAGAACGCGCCGGATCCGGAGGCCAAACGAGCAGAGATCGAGGCGCGTCTGCAGGCCATCTCGTCGCCGTTCCGCAACGCCCACGCCTTCGGCATCGAGGAGATGATCGACCCTCGGGACACGCGGCCGTTGCTGGTGGATTTCCTCGACGACGCCTGGAAGGTCGTGCAGACCCAGTTGGGGCCGGGGAGCGGGCCTAGCTACCGGCCGTGACCAGCACCGATCCTCGCCCATCGCATCCGGGGATGATTCGAGGCGACTGCGGGCCAGGGTCACGTTGTGGCTCCACGCCGGTTGATTACGCGGACGACCCGACGGTTACCTCCATCGAGTAACAGCGAGCCGCCGTGCGGTGAAACAGATCGGCGCGCTCTTCGACCGAAAGCCCCAGATCATTCGCAATACGCTTGAAAGCGTTCCACAGGTTTCCGTACGAGCACGATAGCTTGTCGACGGGGAAGTTCGACTCGAACATGCACCGGGACGATCCGAAGCACTCGATCACATGGGCGAAGTAAGGTTGCCATGCCGTCGCGAGCGCTGCCGAGTCGGGCGGGTTTTCCTGGCGCTCGAAACCAAAGCCGTAGTTCACCATGCCGCATCCGCCAACCTTGACGACGATGTT
>JAKZRQ010000048.1:0-2756 GCA_047518105.1 Pseudomonadales bacterium
GGTCGTAGGTCTGGGTGTCTAGTTTGTCCGGCATTGGCGGTCTTCCTTGTGCCTTGTGAGAAGCTCTGGCTATGGGGGTGCCACGCTCGACTTCAACCCAACGCTCGCGTCGACCGCGATGCGCCGTCGAGTTGGAGGACACGGGGGTGGGTACTTGGGGCTTGATGGCGTATGGCGGCAACCATGGGTGACGGACTGAAGTAGGCGGTTATGCTGGCTGGTCGAGGCTTGTCGGTGGGCGCGTTGGCGACGTCGAGGGGAGCGGGTCCGGTGTCCGGCGCCGGCGAAGAGTTGCTGGTGAGTCCCAGGCGCTCCGTTGCGAGGTCTCGTCCAGGCGCCGGACGGCGGGCCTCGCCAGCGGGCACCTGGATCGAAGAGACGGGCAACAGGGTCTCGCGGTGGCGGCCCTAGGTGTGGTTGGCGTCCACTTTGGCGCTGGTCATCGCCCCATCGCTTCCCGGGAGAGAAAGATCGGAAACTCGGCCCGTACGCGTCGGTCGATTTCGTCGCTGACGTGGCGCGGTACATGTTGGGCGAGAAGTTCCCGTGTCTTCTGGATGGTCTGATCCAGCAGAACCGGCTTGCCTAGTTCCTCCCAGACCGTCGGGCTGGTGCGGTCGCTGAAGTCCGGATAGATGTATTCGCTTTGCATCACCTGCAAGGTGTTCCCGGAACCCAGGTAATGACCTACCCCGCTACTGCAGATCTGTTCGATTTCAGCGAAGCTCAACGTATCGGAGTTGACTTCGATCCCGCGGACAACGCGCCCGACGGCACCAAGGATGTCGTTGTCCAGCAACAGGCTCTCCGGGCACGTGCTCAATAGACTGGCGTACATGCCGGCGGATTCGTAAACGATGTTCGCCCCGGACAAGGCGGCTGACAGCACGTTTGCAGCACGTTCCGCGCCCGCTTGAAAGTCCGGAAACTTGGCGTCGCTCATGCCGCAGGCGGTGCCGAAGGGCAGGTCGAAGTGGTTGCCGACCTGGGCGCAGGCGGCGGACAGCAGACCCTGCTCCGGCGAGCCGCCGCTCATCGCCCCGGTACGCAGGTCCGAAACGAACGGCCAGGCGCCAAGAATCGCCGGTGCGCCGGGCTTGATCGCGTTCACATAGACCAGCCCGCCGAGGCACTCGGCCCAAGCTTGAGAGACCGTCCCGGCCAGGTAGGCCGGCGCGGTCGCACCGGCCTGGCCGGCCGACAACAGCAATACCGGCATGCCGCCCTGCACCGCTACGCGCAAGCATTCCATGGCATCGGTGGCGAACTTCAACGGCGGCACCACAAAACAGTTGGACTGACTGACGAAGGGGCGCGCCCGCCACTCGGCCTCGCCGCCGGCGATCATGTGCAGCATCTGCAGACTCTTCTCGAGGTGCTGATAGACCGCCCAACTGGAACCGACGTGCTTGCTGGTGCCCATCACCGCGCAGTAGACGGTATTGATGTCCAGTGCATAGTTGTCGGGAATGTCCCGAGGGACGCAGGTCCGCTGAAACATGTGAATGTGCTCGCAGGTGTCGACGATGCGCGCCGTGTCGTAGAGATCCTGCGCCTCGGAATCCCGATAGAGGCCGTTCTCCGAGTCGGCTACCATGACTGCGGCGCCGGCGGTGGAGAAGTGCACCCTGGCACCGCTCAAGTCCAGGTCCCGCTGCGGATTCTGACCGTGCAGCACCAGATTCCGCCGGGCTTGCTGCAACGTCCGTTCGACCAGACTTCGCGGCATGCGCAAACGCCCGTCGTCGCCGAGCACGGCGCCAACGGCAGTGCAGGTTTCGATGCAATGCGGGGTGAGGTCGGCGAAACCCACCCGGTCGAGAATCCTGAAGGCGTTGTCCGCGATGGCCTCAACGCCGGCTGCGGACAGGGGCTCGAATTGTCCCCCGGCCTGCACCGGTAGAACCGGTTTGACCGCTTCAGCCAAGGGCGCGGCACGCTCGGCCATGCGCGCCCGCCTACCGCCTGATCGTCGAGCCAGGGCACCTCTCCCTGGAGATACTTTGAACCAGAGGTTCACCCTCCATCGATTCGTGTCTCCTGTCAACGCATGGTGTCCCCTTCGGCGTTCCACCTTCGATCGGCGGGAGGATTCCGGTTGACACCTGGAAGTGTGCGCGATCCCTTGAAACTGGCTCCCTCATGCGCGCAACCGTGCGTTGTCGGGATCCCACGGACTTTCCTGCACGACGCGTGCGGGGTATCTCGCGCCAAGAATATCGATGTCGATTGCGGTGCCTGTTCCAGCCGGAACCCGTAGTTTCCGCTGGTTGCCCTGCCGACCATCCTGCCGTGGACGTAGAGCGGGTTGTTGCCGATGGCGTCGGCATCTTCGAGACCGTCCACCGCCAGGGTGACGAAACGGTTGGCGAATCCGCGCTGGTGCCATTCCAGGAGTCCGGTGCGACCCGTGAAGTCGCCTTTGTCGAGGTTCACGAAACGGTCGAGGCCGGACTCGAGCGCGGCATACTCGATGGACAACTCCGTCCCGATCATCCGGTAGGACTTCTCGACGCGAAGCGAGTCCATGGCGCAGATGCCGAACGGCTTGAGGCCAAGGTCGGCGCGAGATCGCCGGCAGTCTTGAGCATTTCGAACCCATCCTCGAGCAGGCCATGGTGCGCGTCCCGGCGCTGGAATCCGCCGGGCTACAGACGTTCTTCTGCGGGCCGGAGAGTTTTACGCCGGATGTGCGCTACCACGTCGGCCAGGCGCCCGAACTCGACAACTGTTTCGTGGCGGCGGGGCTGAATTCG
>JAKZRQ010000049.1:0-4725 GCA_047518105.1 Pseudomonadales bacterium
CTACCGGCAGTAGGGCGCGCCCGTCAGGGCGCGCCGCCGCCACAGGCAGCGCGCGCTAGAGTCCTTGAGCGCTCCGAGTGTCGACACTTGGGTTGCATTTCGAACGAGGCCGGGAGAATGCGCAAGCATTCTCAAACGCGCTAGACCAGTTCCACGACCCGCTCGGCTATGGCGAGAGATGCGGTCAGACCGGGCGATTCGATGCCCAGGAGATTGACGAAGCCGGGTACGCCCGTGTCCGCCGGTCCTTCGATCACGAAGTCTGACGCCGGGGCACCGGGAGGTGCCAGCTTCGGCCGAATGCCCGTGTAGCCCGGGTGCAGGCGCGACTCGTCCAGTCCGGGGTAGTACCGCCGGATGGCGGCAACAAAGGCATCGAAGTCCACGCCGTCGAAGCCGTAGTCCTGGTCGTCTTGCCAGACCACGTCGGGTCCGAACCTGGCCTGTCCACCCAAGTCCAGGGTCACATGCACCCCTAGGCCGCCCGGTTGCGCGACCGGGTAGACCAGGTGCGAAAACGGGGAGGCGCCCGACAGCGTGTAGTAGTGGCCCTTGGCGTAGTAGCCCTGGCGAGCGCCACCGAGTCGGGCCGCCACGGCGGGACCGGAAAGTCCGGCGGCATTGACCACGATATCCGCATCCAGGTCGAAGTCCCCGCAACGCACGCGCACGCCGGAGTCACGGCGTTCAAGGTCCGAAACTTCGGTCAGGAACGCGACCGTCCCGCCTGCCGCTTCGAGGTCGCCGACCAAGCTCAACATGAAGGCGTGGCTGTCGATGATGCCCGTGGACTCGGAATAGACACCGGCCAAGGCGTCCATCTCGGGTTCCAAGGCGAGGATCTCGCGGCGCGTCATCCAGGGAAGTTCGCCGACGCCATTGGCACGCCCCTGGCGCTGGTAGTCCGATAGCGTCTCGAACTGCGCCGCCGATGTCGCAACGATGATCTTGCCCAAGCGCTCGTGGGGAACATTGTAGGCCGCGCAATGAGCGTAGAGCAGGGCCTTGCCGCGCACGCACAACCCCGCCTTGGCGCTACCGGTGGGGTAGTAGATGCCCGCGTGGATCACTTCGGAGTTGCGGCTCGATATCTCCGAGCCGATCACCTCGTGGCGTTCGAGAACGAGAACTTCCCGACCGGCGCGAGCCAGCGCCCGGGCGACCGCAAGGCCCACCACCCCGGCACCGACGACCACGGCGTCGCACCGTTCAGCCATGCGCGAACGGACTCGGCCCATCCTCGGCTCCGAAGGCATACGCCCGGCAGCGCACGGGCTCTACAGGTGGCGGAACTTGGCTGGACTGCAACGACATCGGGAGTTCAGGAATGCTCGGGCGCCGCAGGAACATCGACGCTCGGGCACTTGCGGATGACGAACAGGAAGCGGTCGCCATCCTCTGCCGAGGTCACCAAATCGTGGCCCATGAAGCGGCAGAAGTTGGTGAAGTCCCTCACCGTCGACGGGTCGGTGGCCACGATGGACACCGTTTCTCCTACCGACATTTCGCGCACCTTGTTGCGCACGATCATCAATGGCTCGGGACATTGGAGACCGACAGCGTCTATGGCGTGGTCCGTTCGGTTCATGTCGAGTACCACAGCTTGGAACCGCGGAAATCTTATCCAATCCCGGTACCGCGCGCATCGACGCCCACGGTCCGGTACAGACGCGGACGGTTTCGGGCGGACGCGGACGGTCTGCGCGAAACACCTGTCAGCCCAAAGCCGCAATGTCCCCTTTCTTCAATTCCTAAATGTCCCCTTTTCGCCGGAAGGGAGGCTGCGGAAACGGACAACGGAAAGGCATGGATGAGTGTCGAGGAGGCGGATCGGGCGACGGTGATCCGGGACGTAGTGGAGAAACGGCTGAGGCAGCGCGAGGCGACAGGGCGGCCGGGGATCGGGGTCCGGCAGGTGAAACGGCTGGCGCAGCGCTACCGGGGGTACGGCACGGCGGGACTGGTGTCGGGGCACTGCGGCAAGCAGCCGAACAACGGCATCGACGACGTTGTTCGGCGGGAGGTTCTGGAACTGGTGCGGGAACGCTACCCAGACTTCGGGCCGACGCGCGCGAGAAGCTGGTGGAGGTGCATGGCCATCGGCTGTCGGTGGGGGCGCTGCGCGGGTGGATGATCGCGGACGGGCTGTGGCGGGCGAAGGCGCGGCGGGCGGTTCGGGTGCACCAGAACCGGCCGCAGGGCGCGGGATCGAGTGTTTGGTGCAGCAGATCACCGAACCGCCCGGCTCGAACAGGAAGGGCGGGGACCGGCGGGGCGCGGACAGGTCGTCCGGAAGACCTGCGGCGTACCGCCGTTTGCGCCTCGACGCCCGAGAGCGTCCCCTCGGCCTTGACCTCGATCACGCCGACGACGTCGAAAACCCACGTACAGCGCGTAGTCCGCCGACCCGAAGCCGGCCTTCATCGGGAACTCGCGCACGGCTACTCCCGGGCCCGCCGTGAGATCCATTTCAGCGAGATCCTGCACGAGCCAACCCGCCGCTTCGAGGTTCGCATCGATCTCCCGGCGGGCGGGTTTTGGGGGCGTTTCCGCCATCTCACCCCACTCCCGACTCGGATCACGCTGGCACGCCTCCAGGTCGACAACGCGCCGCCTGCCGGTCGCGCTCCACCACTGCGGCCAGGGGAACCGACCGGACCGCGCCAAGCGTCGCTCCTCAAGCCCTACGCCTCATTCGCCCGCGCCTCCAGGTCGGCACAGCGCTCGATGAGCACGCCGAACGGCTCCGCGTCCTCCAGCAGCATGCCGTCGTCGACCATCCTCCGGTAATCCTCCTCGAGGGCGTCCCCCGCCGTACCGTCCGGAACCAGCCGCAGTCCGCCCGACACGGCGCCCTCGTAGTCTATCCACCTCCCCGCGACGTCCTTCTCGCGAAGGAACGCCGCCTTGTACCGCGCCACCGAAAGCGCGAGTCCGCGGTCGGCGAGCGCCTTTCCTGCGAAGCCCGCCTCATCCAGCCGCACCACGTCGTGCCAGTGGCGGGACAGCCGCTCCCGGCGACGGCGTTGCTGGCAGCAGAACACATGCATCGCGGTCGCCTTTTCCCAGAACGTGCGTTCCGCCAGCATCACCGACGGTCGGGCCGTCGGGAAGACGATGTCCGGGAGGTGCACCGCGGCATCGCACGCCACTGGACGCCGTTCATGAGGCTCGCCCGTGGCGCGAGCGCCGAATTCGACGAGCACCTCCGGCCTCACGAATCCGGCATCGTCGAGGAGCGACTCGTAGCGCACCAGCAGCCGTTCGCCGGAGGCGCTCACGTGGGCCTGGAACCCCTCCCGGGAAAGACCATCGCCGACCGCTGCCATGGCTTCGTTCTGCACCCACTCCACCAGGCGCGAGCGAATGGAACTGCTCCACCGCTTCTCCTGGCTTCGCGTCTTCGGCAGCACCTCTGCGCCGGACCCGGCCACAAGCTGGGGAGCGAAAGCGCGGATGTCGTAGGTGACATCGACATCCTCCGAGAATCGTCGGATTGCGTCGTACGCCTTTGCCAACGACGTGCCGCCCTTGAACACGATGTCTGCGCCGAACGGCCCCTCGAACAGAACGCGTAGCGTCTGAACGACCCAGATGTCCTTCTCCAGGAGAAACGCACGCCGCCCGCTCGCCTCCTGCGCGGCTCCGAGCGCCATCCGCCGGTCTGCTACCGACAACGATTGGAACGCGACGTCACCCATTCGCGACGAGCTTGCTCACCGGCTCCGCCATCCAGTGCGGCATCGTAGCCCGGGCGTGGGCAAGTTCGTCCATCTCTTCGGTGGATAGCCCGGGAAGAACCGCTTCGAGCCCGCCCCGGACCTCTTCCGGACCGAGCCAGGCCAAGGCACGGATGACTTCCCCCGCACGGCGCCTCGGAGCCGCCAGCTGCCACCGCGGTGCATGGCGAAGTTCGACCTCCAGGTTCCCGAAGTGCAAGCGGCGGTCGGGCCCCGAAGTCAGATAGACGGACCGTACCGGGATCTGCGTCGTGAGGCCGAGCACGTGCGCCGAGGCACCGCCGCAAGGGACGATCGTCTCCCCCCACAATTTCGCGAGCCCACGGATCGCCTTGTCCACGCTGGGCGCGCAGGGACCGAATCGGCTCTCCACAGGCCGCATGTAGACGCCTTGGCATATGCGCAGGAGGTCTCCGGCTCGGGCTAGGCGCGACAGCGCCTGGTCGACCGCCGCACGATTGCCTAGGTGAAGTAGCGCGCCGGCGCAGATCGGCGCGGATTCCGGCAGCGAGCGGATGTGCTCCATGACCCGTTTCGACAGGCTCGCCATCGCAGTGCCCTCGCAGTCATTGTGTCAGAAATGTTCCATCAACATTGACAGAATCCACGGCCCCACGCAACCCGCCGCCGTCACGCGGGAATCCGGTCCCGTGCCTTCCGGCGACCACGATGTCGTTGGGGTTGGGCGCCCTTACCGATCAGCACCCAACGCGCCGAACGGCGCGCCTATTGCCCCTCCCGCTCCTCGAAGAACCCATAGCGTCACTGGTGGTTCTTGGCGAACCCTACGACGTTCGCTCGTTCCGAAACGAACGTCGGCGGGTGTTCGTTTTCCACCACGATCACCTAGCCCGCATTTCTCACCAGGCCGCTTGTCGGCGTCAAAAAGCTCTTGGGTTTCACTAGTTTGACCGCGATGTCGATGATCGTGCCGATGGCGGACTGCGCTGGCCGCGCCCGCCCGCGCTTCGCGCGGAGGCCCTCG
>JAKZRQ010000050.1:0-6518 GCA_047518105.1 Pseudomonadales bacterium
GCATGTAGACCATCATGAGGCTCATATCACGGTGGACCACCAAACGACTCGAATCTACGTGCCTTGTGCTCCGCCTGCAGTCAGGGGCGCAAGAACCCCACGGCGTCGCCGCCCAAATGGGTTTGGCTGCTGACGCAGATATGCTGAGAGACTTCATCGTCGCCTTGGAGGACGAACATGCGAGAGCCGAGTTCGCCAAGTCTCGTCCACCGTGGGTAGTGAATCCACCCCCGTCTCGCCGATCTTGAACCAACTGCCACGGTCTCCACCGAAGGCTCCGCCCGATCTGATACGCTTTCGGGCGCGGCCCAACTGAGTTGTACCCGTAGCTCAATTGGACAGAGCGCTCCTATGACTAAGGAGAAGGTGCGGGTTCGAATCCCGCCAGGCCGGGTGGCCTAACGAGGTGGAGACAACTAGATAATTCCCCAAGTTTTCGCCACCCAAATTTTCGCCACCCGTAGAGAATGCGTAAGCATTCTCGATCGCGCCCCATCTGCGGCGCGCGCGCACTGGCGAAGCGAAGGGCGCACGGTCGGTCCCGGTGCACGCCGAGATCGATGGCCGAGGGTCGCTTGAGCCTGTTTGCACCTTTTTGCGGGCTTCCTATGGAGTTCGCGACCCGCTAGTGTGCCGCAGTGAACCCGGATGAGGTCGCTGCTTTGACCCACGTCGTCGTCGTCGGTGCCGGCAACGCTGCGCTGAACGCCGCCATCGCCGCGCGCGAGAGCGGCGCGGACGTCACCTTGCTCGAACGCGCGCCCTACGAGTTGCGCGGCGGCAACTCGCGTTTCACCGCAGGTGCGATGCGCACGGTCTACGACGGTGTCGACGACCTTCGGCAACTCATGCCCGAACTCACCGCCCGGGAAATCGAACGCGCCGACTTCGGTGCCTACCCGCGCGAGCAGTTCTACGACGACTTGGGCCGCGTCACTCAATACCGAACCGACCCCGATCTCGCCGAGCGTCTCATCGACTCGAGCTTCGAGACGCTGTGCTGGCTACGAGCCAAGGGCGTACGCTTCCTGCCCATGTACGGTCGCCAGGCGTTCGAGGTGGGCGGTCGGGTCCGCTTCTGGGGCGGCGTCACTGTCGAAGCCTGGGGCGGCGGTCCCGGCCTGGTGGATTCGCTGACGGCGATTTGCCGCAAGGCTGGCGTCGACATCCGTTACGGCGCGCGCGCCGTAGCGCTCGAAAGGACCCGCGACGGCTTCGAGGTGCGCATCGCCAACGGCTTGGACGACCGGGTGCGCGCCGACGCAGTGGTGCTGGCCTGCGGCGGCTTCGAATCGAATACGGCCTGGCGCACGCGCTACCTGGGTCCCGGCTGGGATCTGGCCAAGGTACGCGGCACGCGCTTCAACACCGGCGACGGCATCCGCATGGCCGTGGCTGCCGGGGCCGGAACGCGAGGCAACTATTCGGGTTGCCATGCCGTCGCCTGGGACATGAACGCGCCCGAGTTCGGCGACCTCGACGTGGGCGACAACTTCCAGAAGCACTCCTATCCGTTCGGCATCGTCGTCAACACGACCGGCCACCGGTTCATCGACGAAGGTGCGGACTTCCGCAACTACACCTACGCCCGGTACGGGCGCGAAGTGCTGAATCAGCCCGGGCAATGCGCGTGGCAGATCTTCGATGCCAAGGTGACCCACCTGTTGCGCGACGAATACCGCATCGGAAAGGTGACGAAGGCAACGGCCGACAGCGTCGAGGAATTGGCCAAGCGGATCGCGGCGACCGCGAGCATGGACGCCACGGCACTCGTCGCCGAGGTCGCCCGCTACAATGCCGCCGTGGACACGGCTACGCCATTCGATCCGACGGTGAAGGACGGTCGGGGTACCTCGGGGCTCGCAGTGCCCAAATCCAACTGGGCGAATCGCCTGGACACGCCGCCCTTCGAAGCCTACGGGGTCACCTGCGGCATCACCTTCACCTTCGGCGGCCTGGCGGTGGATGCGAAGGCGCGGGTGTTGGGCGAAGACGGCGAACCCATTGCGGGTTTGTTCGCTGCGGGAGAACTGGTGGGCGGGCTCTACTATTTCAACTACCCCGGCGGAACCGGACTCACCTCCGGCGCGGTGTTCGGACGCACGGCGGGAAGCAACGCAGCGGGTCGGCACGGGGCGATCCGATGACCGATCGGTGGGGTGCGATCGTCGCCGCCGGTGCGCAGTCCGAACAAGAGGCGGTGCGCGCCCGACTCGCAGAGGCGCCGTTCACCTATGCGGAACGCCAGCGGGTGCTGGAACGTGCCCGTGGTCTGGTGGAAGGCTGCAGACGGCGCGCGGACGAACGATCGCTTCTGGATCTGTTCCTGCAGGAATACGGCCTGTCCAACGAGGAGGGCATTGCGCTCCTGTGCATCAGCGAGGCGCTGCTGCGCATTCCGGATGACGATACCGCCGAGGCTCTGATCGCCGAGAAGATCGGCACGGCAAACTGGGCGGAGCACGTCGGGCAGTCCGACTCCGTATTCCTGAACGCCTCCACCTGGGCCCTGATGCTCACCGGCAACGTCATCGGCTTGGCGGACGACCTGACCCGCGACATGGGCGGCTGGATCAACCGCCTGGCCGGACGGGTAGGCGAGTCGGTTGCCCGGGCCGCCATGTCGCGGGCGGTGCGCATCGTGGGCGGTGAATTCGTGCAGGGACGAACCATCGAAGAAGCCTTGGCGCGGGAGCGCTCGCACGGCTCCGGCCTGTCCTCGTTCGACATGCTCGGCGAGGGCGCCCGCACCTACGAAGATGCCGCCCGGTACGCCCAGTCGTACCGCCACGCCATCCGGGCGGTGGCCGAAGCCTATCCGGAATCCACCCCGGTCGAAGCATCCGGCATCTCCATCAAGCTCTCGGCGCTGCATCCCCGCTACGAGCCGTTGCAGCGGGAACGGGTGTTGCGGGAACTTGGCCCTGGCCTGCTCGAACTCGCCAAGGAGGCGGCCGATCGCAACATCCACCTCACCGTGGACGCCGAGGAGGCGGTACGGCTGGAACTCTCCCTCAAGCTGTTCGAATCACTTGCCCGCGCCCCGGAACTTGGCGGTTGGGATGGCCTCGGCATCGCGGTGCAGGCCTACTCGAAGCGCGCGCCGGCGGTTATCGACTGGCTGGACTCCCTCGGCAGGCCGGTCATGGTTCGGCTGGTCAAGGGCGCCTATTGGGACACGGAGATCAAGCACGCCCAGATCGAGGGTCTGGCCGGCTACCCGGTCTACACGCGCAAGCCGTCCACGGATCTCGCCTACCTGGCTTGCGCGGCGCGGCTCTTGCGGAGCCAGCGCATCTTCCCGCAATTCGCCACCCACAACGCCCATACCGTGGCAGCGGTGCTCGAACTCGCCCGCGACGGCGGCGTCCCGTACGAATTCCAGCGTCTGCACGGCATGGGCGAGTTGCTCTACGACGAGGCGCGGCGACGTTTCGACGATCTGCCGGCGGTACGCGTCTATGCGCCCGTGGGCGCGCACAGGGACCTGCTCGCCTACCTGGTGCGGCGGCTGTTGGAAAACGGTGCCAATTCGTCCTTCGTCAATCGCTTTCTCGACGACAACGTCGATGTGCGCGAGCTGGTCGGCGATCCGCTCACGCGGGTGGCGGACTACGACGCGGCGGGGCATCCCCAGATTCCGTTGCCGCGTCGTCTGTTCGGCGACTCCCGGACCAATTCCTCGGGCGTGGACCTTGGGGATCGTTGTGCGGTGGAGGCCTTGCTCGATGCGGCCGGTGCCTGCGACGAGGCGCTGGTGGAATCGAAAACGGCCGACGTCGGCGCCGAGATCGCGCGCGCGCGCGCCGCCTTCCCCGCTTGGGAAGCCACTGCGGCTGTTGTGCGCCGGGCACACCTCGACCGGCTTGCCGATCTCATCGAGGCAAACGGGCCGCGTTTCGTCGCGCTCCTGGCCAAGGAAGCGGGCAAGACACTCACCGACGCCGTCGCGGAGGTGCGCGAAGCCGCGGACTTCTGCCGCTACTACGGCGGCGAATGCGAGCGCCTGTTTGGGACCGGCCAGGCGCTGCCCGGACCGACGGGTGAATCGAATACCCTCGAACTGCACGGTCGGGGCGTGTTCGCTTGCATCTCGCCCTGGAATTTTCCTCTCGCGATCTTCACCGGCCAGGTCGTGGCCGCGCTGGCCGCGGGCAACACGGTGGTGGCCAAGCCGGCCCCGCAGACGCCGACCATTGCGGCGGCGGCCGTTGACTTGATGCGCCAAGCGGGCATACCCGAAGACACCGTGCGCCTGGTCGTCGGTGGCGTGGAGGCGGGGGCGGCGGTGGTCGGCCACCCGGCCGTCGCCGGCGTCGCGTTTACCGGTTCCACGGCGACGGCCAAACACATCCAGCGGGCCCTCGCCGACAAGGACGGTCCGGTGGTGCCGCTGATCGCCGAGACCGGCGGCCAGAACGCCATGGTGGTCGACTCGACCGCGTTGCCGGAACAGGTGGTGGACGATGTCATCGCCTCGGCGTTCCGCTCCGCCGGCCAGCGCTGTTCGTCCCTGCGGATGCTCTACGTCCAGGAGGACATCGCCGAGCGGTTGATTGCGATGATCGTCGGGGCGATGCGAACGCTTGTCATCGGCGCGCCGGCCGATCCCGCCACCGACGTGGGGCCGGTGATCGACCCCGCGGCGCTTGCCCGTCTAGAGACGCACGTCGCCGCTATGCGCAACCGCGTGGTTCACCAGTGCGAGGTCCCGCCGGGGGTCGACGGGCCCTTCATCGGACCGACGCTGATCGAGGTCGACTCCATCGCCGATCTCGACGCCGAACACTTCGGCCCCATCCTGCATGTCGCCCGTTTTGCCGCCGCCCGCCTCGACCGGGCGCTTGCGGACATCCAGAACGCGGGCTACGGCCTGACCTTGGGCATTCACTCGCGCATCCATCGTCGGGCGAAGGAAGTCATGGCCGCCGTCAAGGTGGGCAACGCCTACGTCAACCGCGACATGATCGGCGCGACCGTCGGCGTACAGCCCTTCGGCGGCGAGGGCCTGTCGGGTACGGGGCCGAAGGCGGGCGGGCCGAACTACCTGCTGCGATTCGCGGTGGAACGGACCGTGACCTGGAACACGGCGGCCACGGGCGGGAATATGGAGTTGCTCAGCCTGCCGGAGTGATTCGCGCTGTTGACGGGCGGCCGTCAGCGTTCGCGACCGAATCCATAGAGCTTGGCCGCGTTCTCGCAAACGATCTTGCGCCGCGTTTCTTCGGAAACGTCGGCAAGTTCGCGGGCGATGAATTCCCGGGAGTCCGGCCAAACGCCATCGGGATGCGGGAAGTTGCTGCCCCACATCACGTTGTCCTCGCCGAGAATGTCGAGCAGCCGAATGCCGATGGGGTCGCTCTGGTAGGTGGCGAAGCACTGGCGGCGCCAATAGTCGGAGGGCTTCATGGTGAGCGTCAGGTCCTTGAACTGGTCCTCCCACTCGAGATCCATGTGTTCGAGGATGTAGGGAATCCAGCCGATGCCGCTTTCGCCGATCACGAGCTTCAGCCGGGGATGGGCTTCGAGCACGCCGCCGTAGATGGTTTCCATGACGATCGTCGCCATCGCGAGTTGGAAGCCGGTGATGTGCACGGCGAAGGCCTGGCGACGCTGCAGCGGCGCAAGGGCCTCGAAGTCGTAGTCCATGCGCGGGCCGATGGTATGGAAGTGGACCGGCAGGCGGGCTTTCTCGGCCGCGGCCCACAGGGGCGTCCAGGACGGGTCGAACAGCGGTGACAGATCGTGCGTATTGGCTACCTCGATGCCGCGCAACGCGCCGCGTTCGGCAACGCGCTCGACTTCCCTGACGGCGGCGCCGACATCGTGGCTGGGGATGTTGGCGATCCCGGCAAAGCGTGCCGGGCAGGTTTCGCAGAAGTCCGCGAGCCAGGCGTTGTAGATGCGCATCATCTCGTGGGCGGCTTCGTTGTCGCCGAGCCGCATCGCGGCGCCCAGGATGCCGTAGAGCACCTCGCCCTGGACGCCGTCCGTGTCCTGGTCGCGGATGCGCAGGTCCGGCTGCGTCAATCGGCGGATGCCTCGGGCGCCGTCGCGGTAGAGACCCTGTTCGGCCATCCGGTCGGAGCGATGGATCTGGCCCGGCACGTAGCGTCGTCCGGCAGACCCCATGCCGTTCTGGAGGCCGAACCGGGCGCCGTTGCGGCTCACCCAGTACCGATCGCCGTCGGCTTCGCAGACGTAGGGCATGCGGTCCTTGAGGTTCGCCGGGGCGCGGGTCGTGAACAGGTCCTCGGGCAGCCAGGGCAGGTCGATGTGGCAATCGGCGGAAATAACCTCGTAGTGCATCTGCGTCTCCTTGGCCGGGCTCTTCTTGCAGAACCCCTAGCCCGCATTTCTCACCAGGCCGCTTGTCGGCGTCAAAAGAGCTCATGGTTTCAAGAAGTTGACCGCGATGCCAACGATCGTGCCGGTGTGCCGGTTGCAGACTGCGCTGGCCGTGCCCTCGCGGGTCTTTTGGCCCCGTGTGTACACGGGCCGTGTACACACGGGCCGTG
>JAKZRQ010000051.1:0-18217 GCA_047518105.1 Pseudomonadales bacterium
GTCTTTTGGCCCCGTGCCGCGAACGTGCTCCCTCAACCGTAGTCCCCGCTATGCTTTCGGTCGCGAGCACGCGCACGTGCCCGTGTGTACACGGGGCCAAAATCCTCCGCGATCATCACGGCCCCTGGTGAGAAATGCGGGCTAGCACGACCTCGCGGTTGCGTCGAACGCGCCAACCGCTCCGCGCGGATCGAGTTCTGGAACCTCTACGACGCCCCCTGACCGTCGAGCAGGTGTCGGGACACCTTGCCTGCTACGAGTTCTTCTACAACTACGAACGCCCTCATGCATCGCTGGCATACAAGACGCCCAACGAGTACGTTGTGGCCTTGGAGGATTCCGTTCCCGCTGGCGTCTTTTCGATTGAATGGCGAACTGAAGGGCCACTATGCGGTTGTCGCGGTTGTCGCGGTTGTCGCGGTTGTCGTGTCGGGGAACTGGCGGGTGACGTTCCGGTTCGAGGACGGAGATATAGTCGATGTCGACTACGTCGATTGCCCCTGACGAGGAGGACGTGATGGCAATGCACAATCCCCCGCATCCGGGCGGGATCGTAAGACGGCAGTGTGTGGGGCCGCTCGGCCTCTCCATTGCAGGAGCGGCGGAGCACCTCGGAGTGGCCCGGCAGTCCCTGTCGGAACTGGTCAACGAGCGCAGCGGCGTTTCCGTGGACATGGCGATCCGGCTCTCCAAGGCCTTCGGCTCGACGCCTGAAACCTGGCTCGGCATGCAGATGGCCTACGATCTCTTGCAGGCGCGAAGCCGGATCGACGACATCAAGGTCGACAGGATCGAAGCGGCCTGATCGGGAGCAATGCCGCGGTGCCCGGCCACGAGGAGCCTCTGCTTGGACCAGTTGATCGCTTTGCCGCCTTGACGACCTCCATCCGCATGTCGCGGCGCATCTTGCGGGTCCCCATCTTCAGATTCCCGAGTTCGGCATTGCGTTGCTTTATCCTCGTAGCCGCCTAGCCGCCGCCGTCCGCTTCGCGTTCCGCGTCCGCGACGACGGCGTCCCGCGTAGGTTCCGCCTGCGGCAGCGTGAGCGAGGACACCCCGGAGGCCGTCCGGCCTGCGGTGCGGCCGAGAACAGAGAACGGCAGGTTCCGCGCCCGGGACTCGGCGAAGCGCATCTCCTGCTCGAGCTCGTCGAGCTCGCGGTTCAGCTCGTCGAGCGCCTTGCGCACCGCCGCCTTGGCGAGTTCGTTCTTGGCGACCGCCGGATCGCGCAGCCCGGCTCGCAGCAGGCGGCGGGCGACGAAGGTCTTCTCCATCGTCCGGTCCAGGCGATCTCGGCCGCCAGGCAGCCTGGCCATGGCCCGACGCTGCGGAACCGGATGACACGGTCCGGGCATGGCGGACCGGTCTCTAGTGCCAGGTTCACCACCCGGTTGCCGTGATACGGTTTGCCGCAACGCGCCACACGCAGGGGTAGCCACATTGGCCGCACGTCCGTCGTTGAAGATCGGCATCGTCGCCGGCGAGACGTCGGGCGACATCCTGGGCGGGCGGCTCATGGCGGCCATTCGCGCGCGCGAGCCGGAGGTGCGTTTCGCGGGCGTCGGCGGCGAGACGATGCTCGCCCAAGGGCTTGAGGCACTCGCGCCCCTGGACGCCCTCGCCGTCAACGGCTTCAAGGATCCCCTCCTGCGCTTGGCGAGCCTGATCCGCTTGCTCCGCCGGCTTCGCCAGCATTTCGTCAGCCACGAAGTGGACGTCGTGGTGGGCGTGGACTTCAACGTATTCAATCTGATGCTGGAACGTCGCGTCCGAGAACGCGGCATCCCCACCGCGCACTACGTCAGCCCCTCGGTCTACTTCTGGCGCCAAGGTCGCGTGAAGTCCATCGCCAAGGCCGCCGATGTCGTGCTCGCGCTGTTTCCGTTCGAGCCGGCGCTGTACGAGCGGCGTGGCGGTCGAGCGGTCTTCGTCGGCCATCCGCTGGCGGACGAGATCGACCCGGAGGACGGAACCGAGGAAGGCAAGGCACGCGCCCGCGACATCCTGGATCTCCCCGGTGATCGACTTGTCATCGCCCTGTTGCCGGGGAGTCGCCGTTCCGAAATCGACTTCCTCGGGAGATTGTTTCTCGACACGGCCACGGAACTGCTCGACGCCTTTGAGAGGCCGTTGTTCGTGTTGCCGACGCCCACGCGGCAGGTCCACCGCGCGGTCGACGCGCTGCTCGCCAAGCGCCTTCCGGGGCTCGACATTCGCGTCGTCGAAGGCCAGTCGCGCACCGTGATCGCCGCCGCCGACTTGGTGCTTACGAAGTCGGGAACGGCGACCCTGGAGACCTTGCTGCTGCGCCGTCCCATGGTCGTGGCCTATCGCCTCGGGAAGGTGACCGCATGGGTCGTCCGCCGCCTCCAGAAGTCGGACTACGTCGCCTTGCCGAACATCCTGGCCGGTCGCGAATTGGTACCCGAGTTGCTGCAGGGGGACGCCCAGCCAAGGCGTCTGGCTTCAGCCCTCGTCGAGCAGTACCGGCGCTCGCAGGTCGACGACGACTACCTGCGATCCTGCGCCTATTGGCACGATCAACTGCGTGTGGGCGGTGCCGGAAAGGCGGCGGAAGCGGTGTTGGCGCTGATCGAGCGCAAGCGTCTCGAACATCCGAGGTCGTGATTCTCGTCGGTTTGCCGGTTCGATGCGCGATGCCGAGCGACATCGGCGAGCGCTGCTATTAGAATGACCTCGGTGTTCCATGGAGGGGCGATGCGGGATCTGTTCGGTGAACCGGGCGTCGTGGCGAACGGGATCGATATCGTCGGCGTCGACGAGGTGGGGCGTGGCCCGCTGGCGGGCCCGGTGGTCGCCGGGGCGGTGGTGCTCGGTCCCGCGCACGGCATAAAGGGCCTCAGAGACTCCAAGGAACTGAGCCCGGATCGCCGCGAAGAGCTGGCGGCATCGATACGCGACAAGGCGCTCGCCTGGGCACTAGGCCGTGCGGAGGTGGCGGAGATCGACCGCATCAACATCCTTCGTGCGACCCTGGTGGCGATGCGCCGCGCCGTCGAAGGACTCACTGCCGAGGTGCGCATCGCCTACATCGACGGCAACATGGCTCCCGCCCTCCCCTATTGTGCGACCGTCACCGTCATTGGTGGCGATGCCAAGGTGCCGGCCATCAGCGCCGCTTCCATCATCGCCAAGGTCGCGCGGGATGCGGAAATGGTCGCCGCCGCGAAGCGGTTTCCCGGCTACGGGTTCGAGTGCCACAAGGGATACGCCACCGCCTTCCATCTCGCGGCGTTGAGAAGACTGGGGCCGACGCCCATTCACCGGCGTTCCTTCGCCCCGGTCGATCAAGCGGCGGGCGGCAACGCGGACGGGCAGCAGGCGCTGTTCTGATCGCTTGCGACGCATTGAGAAGACGACATTGAGCGAAGTCGAACTGGACGAACAAGCCGAAACCGCCACCGCCCCTGCGGCGAGTGTGGTTCGCTACCAGTCGGTCGACGAAGTAACGTCGGCCGACGAAGTAACGTCGGGCGAGTTCGTGCATCTTGCGGTGCACAGCGAGTTTTCCGTTAGCGACGGTTTGGTCAAGGTCAAAGACCTGGCGAGCCGCGTGGCCGAACTCGGCATGCCGGCGGTGGCGCTCACGGATCGCGCCAACCTGTTCGGCTTGGTTAAATTCTACAAGGCCTGCCGGGAAGCCGGCGTCAAGGCGCTGGTCGGGGCGGACCTGGACTACGAAGCCGACGACGACGCCAACTGCCGCTGCGTCGTCCTGGTGACCTCGAAGACCGGCTACGCCAATCTTCTGTCCCTGGTTTCCGGGGCCTACACCGGCTCGGCGCGCGGCGCCAGCCAAGCGGCTGCCGGACTCGGCGTGCGACCCGGCAGCGCGGCCGCTGCCCACGGACGGGTTGCGCGCGACGCCCTGCTCGATGCCGCCGAGGGGTTGATCGTGCTGCTCGGGGCGGCGAGCGATGTCGGAACGGCGCTCGGCAAGGAGGATTCGGCGACCGCGACCGAACGGCTTCAAGGCTGGACGCGTGCGTTCGGGGACCGGGTGTACCTCGAAGTGGTCCGCACCTCCCGCCAGGGAGAGGACGGGTTCGTGCCCGCCGCCGTGGACCTGGCGGTCCGGTCGGGCGTCGCGGTGGTGGCGACCAACGATGTCCGGTTTCTAGGCCGCGACGACTTCGACGCGCACGAGACCCGGGTGTGCATCCAGACCGGGCGGGTCCTGGGCGACCCGCGCCGGGAGCGGCGCTACAGCAAACAGCAATACCTGCGCAGCCCGGCGGAGATGCGCGCGCTGTTCGAGGAACTGCCCGAAGCGATCAAGAACACCGTCGAGATTGCGAAGCGATGCAGTTTCGAGATTCCCCTTGGCGACCACTATCTGCCCCAACCCCCGAAGCCCGAAGGCACGACCGTGGAGTCGCTGCTCGAGCAGCATGCCCGGGAGGGTCTGGAACGCCATCTGGACGCCTTGGACGGCAGCGGTACGCGGTTCGACGCAAGCGCCTACCAGAAACGGCTCGACTACGAACTCGGCATCGTCATCGAAATGGGATTCGCGGGCTACTTCCTGATCGTGCAGGAGTTCGTCACCTGGGCGCGGGACAACGCCGTTCCGGTGGGTTGCCGTGGTTCCGGTACCGGGTCGTTGGTGGCGTTCTGCCTCGGCATCACGGATCTCGACCCGCTTGTGTACGATCTCCTATTTGAACGCCTGCTAAATCCCGAACGGGTTTCCCTGCCGGACTTCGACATCGACTTCTGCATGGAACGCCGGGAGGAGGTGCTGAACCATGTCGCCGACCTCTACGGCCACGACGCGGTGAGCCAGATCGCCACCTTCGGCACCATGGCCGCCAAGGCGGTGGTCCGGGACGTGGCGCGGGTCCAGGGCAAACCCTACGGCCTTGCGGACCGCCTCGCGAAGCTGATTCCGCCCACGGTGGGAATGACCCTCGCCAAGGCCGTGGAAGAGGAGGAGGAACTGCGCGAGTTCATCGCACGCAACGAGGACGCCCAGGAAATCATGGAAATGGCGTACGTGCTGGAGGGCACCGTCCGCAACGTCGGCAAGCACGCGGGCGGCGTGGTGATCGCGCCGACCACCCTGACGAACTACGTGCCCTTGTATACGGACCAGGCTGGCGGGGCCATCGTCTCGCAGTTCGACCTCTACGATGTCGAGGAGGTCGGCCTCGTGAAGTTCGACTTCCTGGGCTTGAAGACGCTGACGATCATCGACTGGGCGGTATCCGCAATCAATGCCGAACGCACGCCCGCTGGCGAGAAACCCCTCGACGTCAAGAACCTGCCGCTCGACGACCACGAGACCTACGAGTTCCTCAAGCAGGCGAAGACCACGGCGATCTTCCAACTCGAATCCTCGGGCATGAAGGAACTCGTTGCGCGTCTGAAGCCGGACTCCATTGCCGACCTCATCGCGCTGGTGGCCTTATTCCGCCCGGGACCGCTGCAATCCGGTGCGGTGGACGACTACGTGGACCGCAAGCACGGCCGCAAGCCCATTCGGTATCCGCACCCTTCCCTGGAGAGCGCCCTAGCCGGCACCTACGGCGTCATGCTCTACCAGGAGCAGGTGATGGCGATGGCGCAATTGCTGGCCGGCTTCTCCATGGGCCAGGCGGATCTGCTGCGCCGCGCGATGGCCAAGAAGAAACCCGAGGAGATGATCGAGATGCGGGCCATGTTCCTCGAGGGCACGGGGCGCGGCGGCGTCGACGAAGGTTTGGCCAACGACATCTTCGACCACGCGGAGAAGTTCGCCGGCTATGCCTTCCCCAAGGCGCATGCGGCCAGCTACGCCCTGCTGACCTTTCGAACCGCCTACCTCAAGGCGCACTACCCGTCGCATTTCATGGCCGCGGTGCTGTCGGCGGACATGCAGCACATCGACAAGGTCGTCCCGCTGATCGACGAGGTGCGTCGCATGGGGATCGAGGTGCGCCCTCCCGACGTCAACCCCAGCGGCTACCGTTTCCGAGCCGATGGCGATGGCAGCATTCGCTACGGTCTCGGTGCCGTACGCGGTGTCGGTGCCGGTCCGGTGGCGTTCTTGGTCGAGGAACGCGAGCGCGGCGGCCCCTACACGGGCATCGACGAATTCTGCCGGCGGGTAGACGCGCGGCACGCCAACAAGCGCCTGCTCGAGGCGCTGATCCGTTCGGGCGGGATGGATTCCTTCGCCAAGGAGGACGAAGGCGTCGACGAGGTCCGCGCCCGCCTGCTCGACGAACTGCCGGATGCCGTGCAGGGCGCCGCGCAATCCGCCCGGGATGCGGCAATGGCCATCGACGACATGTTCGGAGGCGTGTCGGAACCCACCGTCGCCGCCCGACGTCCGCACGTGCGCCCGCTGTCCAAACGCGAACGTCTCGACGGCGAGAAAGATACCCTCGGTCTCTATCTCACCGGCCACCCCATGGACGCCCATTGGCACGAGGTCCGTCGCATCTGCCCCATGCAAATCGCCCACCTCCGTGGGGATCAAGGCACCCAGACCGTCGCGGGCGTGGTGGTCTCCAGCCGGACCCGCCGGGGTCGAGGGGGCGCCATGGGCTTCGTGGAGCTGGACGACCAGAGCGGGCGCATCGAGGCCAACGTCTTCGGCGAGGTGTTCGAACAGAACAGGGCCAAGCTCGAACGGGACGCCATCCTCGTGGTCGAGGGCACCGTTCAGAAAGACGAGTTCACCGGCGGTCTGAAGCTTCGCGTGGAGCGGGTCGACACCCTGAACGAGGCGCGCAACCGATACGCCAAGGGGATTAGGGTCCGTCTCGCCCACGATTCGATCAATGGCGACTTGGTCACCAACCTGAAGCGGATTCTCAGCCACCATGCCGCCGAGAACGGCTGCGCCGTGACCGTGGACTACACCGCAAACGGCGCCTTCGGGCGGGTATCGCTCGGCGACGACTGGCGAGTGGACGCGAGCGACGCCCTGCTGACCGAGTTGCGCGACTGCTTCGGCGAGCAGATCGTCGATCTGGACTATGACTGATGGTATCCGACGGGCGCTGAGGCGTTCGCTCCCGCTGGCGCCGTTCTTCGACCAGACAACGGACGCGGCGACCCTGTGGATCGCATTCAGCGGCGGCGTGGACTCAACGGTATTGCTGCACGCGCTGCGCGAGGTGCGCCAAGCGGTGGCCATCCACATCGACCACGGCCTCGATCCCGCATCGGGGGACTGGGCCGCGCATTGCGCCGCCGTGGCGGACGAGTTCGGCGTGCCCTTCGAGGTTCGAACGGTCTGTGTGGACGCTACCGGCAATCGCGAACAAGCGGCCCGCCGCGCGCGCTACGCCCGGTGGCGGGAACTGCTTGGCCCAGGCGACTTGCTCGCCTTGGGCCACCACGCCGACGACCAGGCGGAAACCCGGGTGTGGCAACTGCTCACCGGCCGGGCACCCGGCGGCATGCCGTCCGAGCGGCCTCTCGGCGTTGGCCGCCTGGTTCGCCCGTTGCTTGGCGTGCGTCGTCGAGGCCTCGCGGCCTACGCGAAGCACCACGGCCTACGCTGGATCGAAGACCCGTCCAACGCCGACCTCGACTTGGACCGCAACGCCATCCGCCATCAGTTGATGTCCCGCATCGAGGATCGCCATCCCGGCGCCGTGGCGCGATTGGCACGCCCTCGGACCTTGGCGACGGCATGCCTTCGGCCGATGCCGGCGGACGGGGCAAACGGGCGAAGCGTGGAGGCGTGGCTGCTGGCTGCGGGGCTTCCCGTGCCAAGGGCCGCCGTGGCCGAGATCGTACGGCAGAACGCCGCCTACCGGGACCGCAATCCGCGCGTTCGCATCGTTCCTGGCATCCACGCGTGGCGCTACGACAATGTCTGGCACTTGGTGCGGGACGCGTGGCACTTGGTGCGGGACGCCGAAGACCGGTGCCGGGACGATGCTGGCAGCGCAATGGTTGGGGAGGATCGCGTGTGCACAAGCGGATCATTGACCTGGAATCGCGCCGCCCACGGGTTGCCGTCGCCGCTTGCTCTGGCCCTGCGCCCTCGCTCGGGCGGCGAACGCCTCCGACCCGCCGGCCGCGAGGTCACCAAGACCGTCAAGGCGCTGTTCCAGGAGGCGCGCCTTCCGCCTTGGCAGCGCGATGACTGGCCGTTGCTCTACGCCGGCGCCCGACTGGTGGCGGTGCCGGGCCTGGCCGTGGCGTCCGATGCCGTGGTTGCGGGCGGATGGGTGCCGAAGTGGACCCCGGACGCGGAACGTCAAATCACCGATCCGGTTGGGACAATCCCTCGAAGGCGGTCTGGAGGTCCTTGCTAGCGACGGCGAGCGCGGCACGCTTCCCGGCCAACCAGCGCCGCGTCTGGGCGAGCGAATCCCGGTGTCGGTCGAGCATTCCTCGCACCGACTCGGCTTGCGGACCGCCGAGGCCCTTGCGGTTCGCCACCATCTTCTCGGCGCTCATCTGGTCCCGGATCGCTCCCACGCCGATCGGAAGCGGTCCGCCGGTCGTCTCCTGGTAGAGGCGGGACAGTTCTTCGTCGGCGAGGTCCGCCGGGCGCTTGCCGGTCGCCCGACCGTAGCGAGCGAGTTCGGACGCGTAGCTGTGCGCGCTGCGAAAGGGGACGTCGGCCTCGCCACCAGGGTGTCGGCGATCTCCGTCATGGTGGAATAGTCGTCGTCGACTTCCCGGAGCGCGCGGGCGCGATCGATGCGCAGACCGCCGACGACCCGCGCATAGCGGCGGTACATGCTCGCCGCGTGCTCCGCCACGTCCAGGACCGGTCCGGTAGGCCGGTAGTCGTGCATGCCGGTGTTGGTGTTGTGCGCGTACAGCGCGACCAGATGAGCCCGGCCGAGGACGGCGGTGGCGTCGGTGCGGATGCGGTCGAGCGGCCGGGGATTGCCAGGCCCGTTTACGCGTCGCAGGTGAGGCGGCCGTCGGCCGCCGAGCGGTCGGCCGCGCACGCGCACGCGACGACGGCGGCGAGTGCCGTCGCCCACGGAGTCGCCCTTCGGCGGGGCGAAACGCAAGCAGCGGCGCGACGCAAGCCGGGCGATTGACGTCCTGAAGCGTTCATCAAGCGAACAACTCGCCGACGCTCTCGCCGGTGTGGATGCGGCGGATGGCCTCCGCCATCAGCGGCGCAACGGAGAGCACCGTCATCTTGTCCAGGCGTTTTTCGGGGGCGACGTGCACGGTATTGGTCACTGTCAGCGTCGCGATGGACGAGTCGCGCAGGATGTCGATCGCCCGGCCGACCAGCACCGCGTGAGTGGCGCCGGCGAATACCCGGTTGACGCCGGCCTGTTCCAGGGTGCGGGCGGTCTCGACCATGGTGCCGCCGGTGGAAATCTCGTCCTCGAATACGATCGCGTCCTTGCCGCGCACCTCGCCGACCACGTGTCCTTGGCGCACCTCGGTGTCGCTGACCCGACGCTTGTCGATGATCGCAAGGGGCAGGCCCAAGCGCGAAGCGAACTTTCCGGCCCGCTTGGCGCCGCCGGCGTCGGTGGCGACGATGACCGCGTTGTCCATGTCGCAGGTCGTCTTGATGTGCTCCGCCACGATGGGAATGGCGGTCAGGTGGTCGACCGGGATACCGAAGAAGCCGTGTACCTGTTCCGCGTGCAGGTCCATGGTGAGCACTCGGTGGGCGCCGGCGGTTTCCAAGAGATCGGCGATCAGGCGACCGGCGATGGAGATGCGGGGGGCGTCCTTCTTATCCGAGCGTGCGTAGGAGAAGTAGGGAATCACCGCCGTGATGCGCCCTGCGGAAGCGCTGCGCAGGGCGTCCAGGGTAATGAGCAGCTCGAGAATGCGGTCGCTCGCGGGCTCCGTCAGCGCCTGCACGACGAAGGTGTCGCGTTCCCGAACGTTTTCGTCGATCTGCACCGAGAGGTTGTCGTTGGAGTAGCGGGAGATGGTCAGGCTGCTCTGCTCGATGTCCAGGCAGCCGCAGATCTCGTCTGTCAGGTCCGGATTGGACCGTCCGGCGAAGACCCTCAGTTCGTCGTGCGTTCCGGCTGCCTTCGGCATATCGACCTCTCCTTGAGAGCCTTGGGATGATTGCAGGTGAGTGAACTCTACAGGTCTGTCTCACACCGGTCGAAGGGTACGAGGTTTCACATCCTTCGACCCGGCGCGACCCGGCAACCCGCGTTCCGAAACTCGCCGCGGCGCCGTGGGAACCGGCCTCGTCCCGCTCGTCAAAGCATCCCCAGCTTCTTGTGTTGCGCCTCGAGGGCATCAAGCTCGTTCCCGAGTTCTTCGCGCCTGCGCCGTTCCTTGGCGACCACCGCAGCGGGCGCCTTGGCGATGAAGTTGCCGTTCGACAGCTTCCCCTCGACCCGGATCAAGTCCTTCTTTGCCTTCTCGATGGCCTTGTCCAAGCGTGTGCGTTCGGCGCCCGCGTCGATCAGTCCAGCCATCGGCACCATGACCTTGAGCAGGCCGGAAGCCGCATCCCCGAACACCGCCCCCGCACTGGCGCCTCCGACGATCTGCACGGCGGCGGGCGGCGGTTCTTCGTCGTCGCCGAGCCAGCGGACGGTGCCTACCTTGGCCAGCCGGGCGAGGAGCGCGCCGGTTTCCCGAAGCCAGCGCCGGTCTGCCTCGCCGCCGCCATCGAGCAGCAGTTCCACGACTGTTCCGGGTGCGACCTTCAACTCGCCGCGGAGGTTGCGAATCGCCGTTACCACGCTCTTGAGCCATTCGATGGCCGCCTCGGCCGCAGGGTCCGCTGGCTGGTCGTCGGCGCTTGGGAACCGGGCGCGCATGATGGTGTCGCCAGAGGCGCCGGTGAGCGGTGCGATCTGCCGCCACAGGGTCTCGGTAATGAACGGCACGATCGGGTGGGCGACCCGCAGCAAGAACTCGAGCATCTCGAGCAGCGTCTTCTTGGCGGCGCGTGCTTCGGCGGGATGCGCCGCCGCGTCGAAAAGCACGGGTTTGGTCAATTCGACGTACCAGTCGCAGTACTCGTGCCAGGCGAACTCGTAGACGGCGTTGGCGTAGAGGTCGAAGCGGAAATTGGCGAGCGCGGCATGCGCGGTCGCGGCGAGAGGGCGGGCGATGGAGCGGATCCACCGGTCCGCCGGACTGTCGCGGGTCTCGCCCGCGAGATCCTCGGAGCAGTCCACGTGACCCGAGATGAATTTCGCCGCATTCCAAAGTTTGTTGCAGAAATTCCGGTAGCCTTCGATGCGCTTCAGGTCGAAGGCGAGGTCCCGGCCTTGGGACGCCATGGCGCAGAACGTGTAGCGCAGCGCGTCGGTGCCGTAGGGCTGGATGCCGTTCGGGTACTCGCGGCGGGTGCGCTCGGCGATGGCCGACGCCATACGCGGCTGAGTCATGTTGGCGGTCCGCTTGGCGACCAGGCCCTGTGTCGAGATGCCGTCGATGATGTCCAGGGGGTCGAGCCCGTTGCCCCGGGTCTTGGACATCTTGGCGCCCTCGGCATCGCGCACCATGCCGTGGATGTAGACCTTCCTAAACGGCACCTCGCCGGTGAGCTTCAAGGTCATCATGACCATGCGGGCGACCCAGAAGAAGATGATGTCGTAGCCCGTGATCAGCACGTCCGTAGGGTGGTACGTCCGGAGTTCCGGCGTTCGTTCCGGCCAGCCCAGGGTGCCGAACGTCCATAGCGCCGACGAGAACCAGGTGTCCAGGACGTCCTCGTCCTGGCGCAGCGGTTCGTGGGCGCCGAGCCCGGCCCGGTTTCGCGCTTCGGCTTCGGTGCGTCCGACGTGGACATTCCCGGCGTCGTCGTACCAGGCGGGGATGCGGTGTCCCCACCACTGCTGGCGGCTGATGCACCAGTCTTCGATGTCGCGCATCCAGGCGAAATACATGTTCTCGTACTGACGGGGTACGAACTCGACGTCGCCGTCTTGCACAGCCTTGATGGCAGGTTCGGCGAGCGGCTTGATCCCGACGAACCACTGATCGGTGAGCCACGGTTCGATGATCGCCTCGGATCGGTCGCCGCGGGGCACCGTCATGGTGTGTTCTTCGATGCGCTCGACCAGCCCCGCCGCCTCGAGATCGGCGACGACGCGCGTGCGGGCTTCGAACCGGTCGAAACCCCGGTAGGCTGCGGGTGCGTTGTCGTTGATCGCCGCGTCGGCGTCGAAGATGTTGATCAGCTCCAAGCCGTGGCGGGCGCCGATCGCGTTGTCGTTGAAGTCGTGGGCGGGGGTGATCTTGACGCAGCCCGAGCCGAACTCGCGGTCCACGTAGTCGTCCGCGACGATGGGAATGCGCCGCCCGACCAAGGGCAGCTCGACGGCCTTGCCCACCAGCGTTCGGTAGCGATCGTCGTCGGGATGCACCGCCACGGCAGTGTCGCCGAGCATGGTCTCCGGGCGAGTGGTGGCGACCACCAGGTGGTCTTCGCCGGCAACCGTCCGAACGCCATCGGCAAGCGGATATCGGAAGTGCCACAGGTGCCCGGGCTCCTCGACATTGTCGACTTCGAGGTCGGAGATCGAGGTCTTGAGCAAGGGATCCCAGTTGACCAGCCGTTTGCCGCGGTAGATCAGCCCCTCGTCGTGGAGCCGGACGAACACCTCCATCACGGCACGCGAGAACCCCTCGTCCATGGTGAAGCGTTCGCGGTCCCAGTCGACCGAGGAGCCCAAGCGGCGAATCTGGCGCGAGATATTTCCACCGGTGCTGTGCTTCCAGGCCCAGACCTTGTCGATGAACGCTTCCCGGCCGAGATCCTGCCTGGAAATCCCCTCCTCCAGCAGTTGCCGCTCGACCACCATCTGGGTGGCGATCTGGGCGTGGTCCGTGCCCATTTGCCACAGGGCGTTGCGACCGTTCATCCGGTGGTAGCGCACCAGCGCGTCCATCAGGGTGTGCTGGAAAGCGTGGCCGATGTGCAACCGGTCGGTGATGTTCGGCGGCGGGATGGCGATGCAATACGGCGCACCGTCGCCGTCCGGCGAAAAACAACCGCTGCGTTCCCACTCCGCGTAGAGATCGGCCTCAATGGCGTGGGGATCGAACGTACCTTCAATATTCATCAAGGAGCAGGCCTGGCGAAACTATCGACAATCGGACAAGTATTCCATCGACCACACAGATTGCGAAGCAATCCCACCGGCGAACCCCACCGGATGCGCCGAGTGCAAAGCAATCTCGAAACGCATCGCAAAGCGATGCGCAACCAGCAAGCCCGCCGGATGCGCCGAGATTGCGCAGCAATCCCGAAACGCATCGCGACGCGATGCGTCTATTCCCAATCGTCGAGTTCGTGATGGAACAGAGCATGGCCACCCTCGCGGTAACGCCGGTACCTGTCGCGCCCTGCAGCCCGGGCGCTCGCAAGTACGATCTCGGATACGCGCTCGAACCGGGGGAAGAAGGGCGCGATGTCGCCGCCTAGGTTGATCAGTACTTGGTCGTGCCGCGGTTCCTCGTCTTCGCCGCCCAAGGTCACGGGTTCGTTCCCGGATGCACTGGCCAGGCGGGCATGGGGCAGGAACTGCTCGGGCGGATAGTCCCAGAGGAGTTCGTCGATGTCGTCGACCGCGGCGGCCGCCGCCCGGATGTGGACCCGGTTGCCGGCCGTCGCCGCCTTGTGCGCCAACCGGCAGCAGAAACGGTGTCGGGCCGTCTCGTCGACGTCCGGCAGGATGTAGAAGTCGATCCGCGTCATTCGGCTTGGGATGCCGCCTCGAGCACGTATTCGAACAAAGCCGGCACCGGCCGTCCCGTGGACCCCTTGCCCGCGACGTAGGCGCTGCCGGCGACATCCAAGTGCGCCCAGGGGTACGCCTTGGTGAACCGCGACAGGAAACAGGCGGCAGTGATCGAACCCGCAGCGCGGCCGCCGACGTTCTTCATGTCCGCGAACGCGCTGTCCAGGGCTTTCTGGTAATCGTCCCAGAGCGGCATCCGCCACACCCGGTCGCCGGCGCGGTCGCCCGCGGCAGCGAAGACTTCGGCGAGGTCGTCGTTGTTGGCGTACAGGGCGCTGGCGTGTGACCCCAGGGCAACGACTTGCGCGCCCGTCAACGTCGCCACATCGATCACTGCGGCCGGCTTGTAGCGCTCGGCGTAGGTCAGGGCGTCGCACAGCACCAGCCGACCCTCGGCGTCGGTATTGAGTATCTCGACCGTCTGGCCGGACATCGTGGTGACGATATCGCTTGGGCGCGAGGCCCGCCCGCCCGGCATGTTCTCGGCGGCGGCGGCGATGGCGACGAGATTGATGGGCAGTTCCGCGGCGATGGCCGCTTTGGCCGTGCCAAGAACGCTCGCGGCGCCGCACATGTCGAATTTCATCTCCTCCATGCCGCTGGTCGGCTTCAGGTTGATGCCGCCGGTGTCGAAAGTGATGCCTTTGCCAACCAGCACCACCGGCTTGTCGCCCCGTTGTCCACCCTTGACCTGCACGATGATCATCTTGGCCGGGGTGGCGGATCCGTGGGTCACGGCCAGGTAGGCGCCCATGCCGAGTTCGGCCATCTGCCGCTCGTCGACCACGCTGACGGCGACATGGGCATGGCCCCTGCCGAGCTTGCGCGCTTCGCGGGCGAGGTAGGTGGGGTTGCAGACGTTGGGTGGCTGGTTCCCGAGATCCTTCGCAAAGGCGAGGCCTTCGTCCAATGCTTGGGCGTGGTCGATGGCGCGGCGCACCTTCGCGCGCTGGCTCGACAACACGCCGACGCGGCGCAACTTCGGCGTGTCCGGCTTGCTGGACTTGTACGGATCGAATCGGTAGCCGGCGTGCGAAACCGCCGCCAGGGCCGTGCGCGCTTTCCGGTAGGCGTTGTTGGTGCCCGCGTCGAAGCTGTCCAGGCATACGGTCGCGTCGCCTACATCAAGACCGGCGATCTCCTTCGCGGCGGCATCCATGTCCTTGCGGTAGTTGGCCTGCGCCGCTTGCTCTCCGGTGCCGTCCGCCTCCGCGCCGACGATGAGGAGCCGCGACGGTCGACCGGCGAGAAACACCCGCGCAACCCTGCCGGCGCCGCCTTTCGTCCCGCCGAGAACGAGGTCAACCTGTTGCGAAACGCCGAGCGCCTCGGCGATGGTTCGCGCATTGCTGCGCGCCAGAACCAGACAGTCGGTCGCCACAGACGCCACGTTCCCCGTTCTCGATGCATACCGCATAATCAACTCCTGACCCGCTCACGGCATTCTATCGTTCTTGACCCCGGCTGAACTGAACAAATGCGCCAAGTCTCGATCCCTGGAGAATGCGCCAGCATTCTCAAACGCGCCGCGCCGTCACTGGCCGCGCGCTACGTGGCGCGCGAATTGCTTCTGGTTTTTCTGGCCGTATTCGTGCTGTTCCTGGTGGTGGGCCTCGGCGCCCGTTTCATCGGCTTCCTGCAGGACGCGGCGGCGGGACGATTCACTGCCGAGGCCCTTTGGCTGCTGGTGGCCTTCCGGGTACCCGAGTTCGTTCAGGTCACGGCACCGTTCGCGCTCTTCATCGGGATTCTGCTCACCGTCGGACGCCTGCATGCCGAGCGGGAGTACGCCGTGCTGGCCAGCGCCGGCGCGAGCCCAGGCCGGGTGATCGCCTGGCTTCTGGTCGTTGCGGTGCCGGTGGCCGGAATGGTCGCGCTGATGTCCCTGGTGGTCACGCCCGAGGCGCGCCGGCTCTATGCCGAGCTGTCGCTTCAGCAACTGGTGGACAGCGAACTCGATGCGGTGATTCCCGGAGCCTTCCACACCTACGCCAACGGCCGCCGTGTCACCTACGTTCAGTCAGTGGATCGCGAAGCCAACCGGCTACAAGGGGTCTTCATGGCGGAACGGCGGGGGCCGGTGGGCGTCACGGTTTGGGCCGAGAACGGGCAGCAGCACCGGTTGCCGCGAACCGGCAGCCGTTTCCTGGTTCTGGACAATGGCGTGCGCTACGAAGGCCAGCCGGGCGAGGCCGGCTACCGCATGGTCGAATTCGCCCGGATGGGACAACGGGTGGACCGCGAACCGCCGACGCCGCTGGTGGATGCGCGCAGCTTCGAAACGGCCGCGCTCGATCTCGGCGAACCGGCTCAGGCGGCGGAATTCCACGGTCGGCTCGCCTGGCCGATCATGGCGCTGATCGCCACGCTGGCGGCATTCGGCATGGCCCGCCCGCAGCCTCGCGCAGGTCGATTTACCCGGACGGTACCGGGCGTCGGCTTGTTCGTGGCCTACTACCTGGCGCTGGTATTCGCGCAGGAAGGCATTTCGGAAGGCGTCGTGCCAGCCGCTCTCGGGCTGTGGTTCGTACACGCGATCATGCTGGGCGTCGCCATTGGGCTGATTCGGCAGAGCGTTCATCCGGCAGGTGCCAACGTCTGGAGGCGGAACCCGTGATGGCGCGACAGATGGACCGCCATGTCGCGACGACTCTGTTCAAGTCGTCGGCGGTGGTGCTCGTCTGCCTCCTGGCGTTGGTGACCCTGTTCACCCTGGTGGATGAGTTCCGCGATATCACGCCCGGCTACACCAAGGGCCAAGCGCTGGAATACGTGCTCTACACCACGCCGCGGCAGCTTTACGAATTGATGCCCTACGGCGCATTCATCGGTGCCTTGGTGGGGCTCGGCATTCTGGCGAACCACGCCGAACTCACGGTGTTGCGGTCCTGCGGCGTCTCGCTGTTGCGGCTATTCGGCGCCGCCGCCATTCCCGTGCTCGTGCTGGTGGGAGCCAACCAGATCCTCGGAGAATTCGTCGCCCCCGCCGGCGAGGCCGCGGCCGGAGCCCTGAAGCTAGATGTGCAACGCCGCACCGGCCACGTCTCCACGTCCCACTGGACCCGCGAAGGGACGCTCTACACCGAAATCGGCGGCTACGCCGAGGACGGGGAATTGGTCGGCGTTCGGCAATACGCCGTCGAAGACGGGAAACTCACCCTCAGTCGCCGCGCGGACCGGGCCGTGTTCGTGAACGACGGCGAAGGCATCGGACATTGGCTGCTCAAGGACGTGGTCGAAACCCGGATCGGACCGCAGGCCACCCGCGTCCACCGATTCGACGAACTGCCCTGGCACAGCGGCACCGAACCCGAGCTCCTGAGCGCCAAAGCGTTGTTCGATCCAACGAAACTGTCCTTCGCCGACCTCGATTTCCAGGTTCGCTACATGGAGCGCGAGGGGCTCGACCCGACGCGCTACCAGATTGCGTTCTGGAGCAAGGCTCTGCAACCGGTTGCGGTGCTCGGGCTCGTCCTTCTCGCCCTGGCTTTCGTGACCGGCCCGTTGCGCGAAGTGGGCATGGGTGCCCGACTGGCGGTGGGCCTTGCCGTCGGCCTGGCGTTCAAGTACCTCGTGGACGTTTTCGGCCCGATGAGCGTCGTCTTTCCGATCCCGCCCTGGCTCGCGATGTCGATCCCCGTCGCGGTCTGCTGGATCGCCGGGGCGGTGCTGATCCGGCGGGCGTAGTCGGCGCCGCACGCACGACTACGCTCCGGGACAGCCGGTCCGACCAGGTCATCCGATCCGGGTCGAACCACATCCGGAAGAATCCGAATCCCAGCGTGGCAAAGCTTGCCAGGCCGCCGATGAACCGCCCGAGCGCCTGCGTCGGCGTGAAGCGGCCGTCGGTGCGAATCCTGAGCCGCCAAGCGAGCATGCCCAGGGTCTGCCCGCGCCAGCACCAGAAGAACGCGAGGAACGCGTAGAGCTCGACGAACAGCAGGCTCTGCACCCAGGCGCCGACGACGGCGTCGCCCAGGACGGTCACCAGGGTCGCGATGGTCGTCACCCAGATGGCAAGGATGAGTAGCGCGTCGTAGAGAATGGCGGCGAAGCGATAGCGTAGCGGCGCGATGATCTCGTGCGGCCGGTGCTCCGGATTCGACTGTTCCATGTCTTGGCGCACCGATGAAGGGCGATGGGAGGCCGACATGCAGTGGCCCGTTCAATCCGCTGGGTTCGTGATTGTGGGGCGCACGGGCGTTCCGGTAAAGCCTGGACTGGCGCCCGTCCCCCTCCCGATGCCCCGCTGTCCAATGAGAAGGCGAGGGTGAAATCGGCCCCCCGCGAACGCGTAGACGTAGCCCGTGAGGAGCTCGAGCTGGTGGCAGTCCGCGTACCAGCCGGTGTGCCGCGCGGCGGCGATGCGGTCGTGTCGGTCGTGGCGCTAGCCCGCATTTCTCACCAGGGGCCGTGATGATCGCGGGTCTTTTGGCCCCGTGTATACGGGGCCAAAAGACCCGCGAGGGCCTCCGCGCGAAGCGCGGGCGGGCGCGGCCAGCGCAGTCCGCCATCGGCACGATCATCGACATCGCGGTCAAACT
>JAKZRQ010000052.1:0-10953 GCA_047518105.1 Pseudomonadales bacterium
CCATGGTCGTAGGACGGCAGCGTCTGCTTGAATTCACCAGGTGTCAGGGCCACATTGGACCGGATGAAGTCCTCGTCTAGCCCGGCTAGCCGCAGTTCTTCGTGCACGTGCGCCATCGAGTAGTTCCAGAATCCCCCTGAACGGGTGTTCCAACTGCCATCGACATCCGTCGGGTCAGGCAAACCCTCAAAGGTGTCGTATCCGTAGATCCTTCGTGGCTGACCCATGGCCGTTGATATGGCCGCAAAATCGAACAGAGACAATCCCGGGCCAACACCGCATTCGACGATGCATCCATGGACATCCGTCAATTGGTTCAGCAGATCCTGGAAGTGCATGAAGCGGGTGACGTGTTTGACGTTGTGCGCGTAGGTGTGCAGGTCGTATTTCCGCAAGCGGGCGCGGCTGACATCGAGCCCGAGCGCCCAGCGAGCAAGCTTCTTGGTCGCATCCTTGGCGAAATTCGCGGGGCTGGTCTTGTCGATGTAGCGGAACACGGTTACTTCGTCACTCCCGTTGCAGAGGAGATGACGTCCAGATAGCCATCGATGGAGGATTCGGCGCAGAAGTCATTGGCTCTGAACATCAGTTGCGCGGCGTCAATGGGATTGTCGATCGCAGCGATGATTGCCGCCGCAAGTGCGTGCATGTCAGCCACGGGAACAAGCCGCCCCCACCTGCCACCCTCGAGTATCTCCCTCGGACCGCTAGGACAATCGGTGCTGACCACTTGCGTCCCACACGCCATCGCCTGGATGAGCACATTCGGGGACCCTTCATATTCGGATGAGAGTACGAAAACGGCCGCCTTGGACATATAGGCGATCGGATTGATTTGGAACCCGGCAAAGTCAACGACATGCGCGATTCGAAGCTCTTCCGCAAGCTTGGTCAGATCATCCCTCTGTGGACCATCGCCAAGCAAAACGAGCCTTGCCGGGCGCATGGTTGCGACCTCTGCGAAGGCGCGAAGTAGAGTGGCGTGATCCTTCGGCGATACCAGACGACCGGCGGACAATACCACCGGCGTCTGCGGGTCTTCGAGCCAAGCGTGACCGACGGGCATCGCGGCTCTCTCCAGGTGGTCGGGCCATACGACCGGATTGTCAATCACGCGCACCCGGTCCGACGCCCTAGGGACTCGGCGGTTGAGGTCCTCAGCAACGCCGGGCGAGTTGACGACAACCGCCGTGGCCGAGGGCAACATCGCTTTTTCGATCTTCAACGTCATCCGTTCCTTGAAGCCGCTGGACGCGTATTCCATGGTGAAGTTGGACGCGCGCCGCACGATCAACGGCACGGGGACGCCGACGAGCTTCATGGCAACCATAGCGATGACGCTCGTTTCTGGCAGGGTCGCAATCAGCACGGAAGGACGTTGCCGACGCAGGTAGCGGACCAATCGAGGAACGCAAGTCAGGGCACGCTGTGCGGCCAAGTCCACCAAACGTACCTCCGGCGGAAGCAGCTCGAGATACGGGCCTTCGGCGCGCACGAGAATCAAGTCTACCGCCAACCCGCGTTCCGCGATGCCTATCGCGATATCCAGCATGGCTCGCTCGGCGCCGCCGCCCGTGAGAGACGGCGCCAGCAGCGCGATTCGACCGTTCAGGGCGATCGGCCCGCCATCGCCACGAGCGCCTCGACGTACCGGCTCGGGGCGTGGTCCGACTCCACGAGTTGGTAGCTGCGGCGGCCCATTGCCACCAACTTCTCCCTGTCGGCGAGCAGCTTGGCCAGGCATGCTACGAGGTCGTCCAGGTCATCGGTGCGGAAGACAAAGCCGTTCTCTCCGGGCCGGATGTAGCAACTGGTGCCGTTTGAATCGCTGCACACGACGGGAAGCGAGTGGGCCATCGCTTCCAAATGGGAGATGGCGGCTGGCTCATCCCGACTGGCAAGAACAAAGACATCGTGTAGCGGATAGAGGGCTTGCACTTCGGGGAACGGCTTGTTGAGTTCAATCGCGACATCCTCCGCCAGCCCAAGGCGTTGGCGATGCTCCCTGATCCTCTCCAACTCCGCGCGGTGCCCCACCGTACTGCATTCGCCGACGATTGTAGCCCGAATCCGGTAGTCCCGTGATAGCTCGGCAACCGCCTCAAGGAACAGGCAATGGTTCTTCCGACGTACGAACTTGCCGATGGTCAACAGATTCACACAATCCCCGGCGAACCAAACTCTGTCTTCCGAAGCGGTTTGCGGCGGCGCAACGAATGGGACGTAGGACGCCCCTTCCCCCATCGCTTCGGAGATCCCGGGATCTCCGAGCACGGATGTGAACCAACTGGCACTTGTCGCCCAAACGAATGACCTGCGGAGGACGGATCCGGACCACTTCGTCCTTCCGTGCTTCGGTGTCTGACTGTAGAGTATGAGGCGTGCGCCCACGAGCTTTGCCACCAGCACGGCCAGGAGGCCGTATGCCGAGCCGGGATCCCGAACCACGATAGCCGATGGCCGCCGCGCCCGCACCTCCTTCCAAAAGCGGCCGACTGGCGGCACACCGCCAACATCGCTGAAGCCTATGCCCGGGAACAGCGACGCTGCACGCCGAATCACTTCGAAGACCCGCGAGCGACCTAAGACGACGGGGTCTAGGGCTTCATAGGTCTCACTCTGCCCTCGGCCAAGCACAAGGAACGTCACCTCATGGCCTGCATCCAACATCGCCATCGCTGGATAGTGCTGGTTGGTATGGAATCGGGGCGCGGTATAGAGGAAGTGCATCGAGGTTGAACGTCCGTTCTACTCCATCGGCCTGTCGCCGCAGCCATGTTCCTTTCGATACCCCATCAACGACATGAGTGCAGCCGTACGCGACACGCTACCAAGGCTAGGCGCGCTGCATATGCAGCGTGATCGAAAATGCTTGCGCATTCTCCCGGCCTCGTTCGAAATGCAACTCAAGGGGCAACATCTACTCTCCTGAGCCGATCGAACCCAATTCGTCCACCGACCGGTGCCGCGACAGAATTGCTACCGAATAGTCGCCACCTTGGTAGCTGCCACGCACGGGCATAGGAACTATCTCCATGGACCAGCGTCCAGCAACACGGTGCACGAACTCGTCTGCCGCTCTCCTGACGCCGCTGAACCGCTGCTTGACCAGCCGGTACTCGTTGCCCTCACCAAGTCGAGGCGAGACATCTCGCACCTGTGGCAACACTCGTCCAAATGATCGTCCAATCAACCACGCCGCAACATTGATCAGCCGTGAGCGCAATCGACCCACGACTTCCCCTACGTGATAGTCATCCAATACGATCATCCCACCCTCAGTCACGAGTTCGTCGAGCCATGCCAGTTCCTGGCTGACGTCGCTGTACTCATGGCTTCCATCCAAGAACGCCAGATCGATCGGTCCATGATCCCAGTCTTTCAGCACGTCCACCGATCGCCCTTGGACGGGGACGACTGATGAGATGTCGCCGAGGAACCACCTCTTCCAGATTTCCGCACGTGCGAGCAACTGTCCGTTCAACGGATCGTCTGCGTCATGCTTCTTCCCATGCCATCCAATCTTGTCCTCGTGATCAACGACATCGACAGAGTAGATGGTCCCTGGGACCCCAGCACTCGTGATCGCGCGCGCCATAACCATTGCCGAGAATCCCCGAGCCGTACCTACATCCAGCACCACGAACGACGAGGATTTCCCCGTCAGGGCAAGAACCAGCTTGAATAGCAGTTGCCCATGCTCGCCACCGTCTCCGCCTCTTAGGACATCCACGGCGCGACGGTACCAATCAGCCGGCAGTTCATCCGTGGGGATAGTGGGCAGCTTGTGCTCCAACGGAGTGACCCTGGCGCACTTGGGGATGGCTATGACGGTAGTCATACTCGGCCCCGTCCGTCGTCGAGGATCCGCCGATACAGATGCAGGTGATCGTCCAGTGCGGATGAGATCGAGAAACGCTTGGCGGTCGCCAACCCGTTCTCGACCAGCCGAGCGCGTAGGTCCGGTGCCTTGTAGAGCCGCACTAGCGCCGATGCAATTTCCGACGGGTCCGCCGGCGAAATCAACAGACCGTTCTCGCCTTGCTCAACGAAGTCGGGAACACCGCCTTCCCTCGTTGCCACGACGGCCGATCCGAACTTCATCGCTTCGAGCGCAGCAAGGCCGAAGGACTCGAAGTAGGATGGCAGACAGTATACGTCGCTCGCCTCGAACAACGCCCTCTTCCTGGCACCAGCCAATTCCCCCACGAACAACACTCGGTCGGACAATCCCTTCTCCTCCACCAACCGGCGAATCGGTGCCGCAAGCGGGCCGGTACAGGCCAAGATCAATTTCGAAGCCCCAAGCTCATCTCCCGCCAAGTGCATCGCCTCGACTAGCCCGACGAGATTCTTGATGCGCCTACCGCTCGACAACGAAAGAACATAGATCCCGCCTTCCGCCAATGCCGGTAGGCGGGTCGCTTTATTCCTTTCCACCTTCTCGTCAGGAGGCGCCTCGAAGTCAAAGTCGCCATCCATCGGCACCCCGTTTTGAATCACTTCAATCAGCTCCCGACGCGTTCCCGCCATAAGGGCATGCTCGACCATCGCCTGGCTCACGACAACATGAGCCGACAATCGACGCGTTACCTGCCGTGCGAAGAACCTGCCTCTAGGCGAGAGCAACGCGCCGTATCCCATGCCCGGCAGCGAGACCACGTCCTGACCGTGCGAGGTGACGACAACCTTGACGTGGACTCCAAACATACGGCTCGCGAGCAGTACACACAGGCCATCAGGCGTGACCGAGTGGCAATGAACGACATCCGGTCTGACTCTCGTCAGCAAACGACCGATCCTCAAGATCAACCCGGCCACCCGGTACTTTTCGAAGCCCTGGAATCCCAAGTCGTGCGTCTGCACCTGCTGGAATCCGAGGTATCTTTCGGACTTGTCATTGGGGTAGCCAAAGTGCACTTCGAAGGCTCTGTCCCCGGCAAGTCTTCGGTCCAGATTGTCCAGGAACCACTTCATGAAATACTGAACGCCGCCAACCACGGGCAAAAAGGTCGTTGCGATGATGAGAACACGAGGGGTGTGCATGTTACGCCAGGTCAACTCAATGACGAGAGTCAATCGCGTGTCGAAACGTTGACGCGTACTCTACGGCCGCACGGCCGATCAGGAACTTGCCACGGTCGGCGTGTACGCTGTCGAGAAGTATGGGATAGTTCTCGATCAACCTGGATACGACCTCCCCTAGGCTCTCCGTCAACGGTACGCCATAGTCACCGACCAGCTCGGCGTTTCCGCCCGAGTCGCGATAGATCACCGGTAGCCCGCATGCCATGGCTTCGACGATTGCGTTGGAACAAGGCTCGTTCCATCCCGCGTGAACCATCGCGTGCGATGATCGCATCAACTCGGCTAGTTCTTCCGAACGCAGAGACCCGGCTAGTTCGACCTTGGCTGGTTCTACTTCGGGACACCAATTTCCAGCAAAGACCACTTGAACGCGAGGAATTTGCGAGAGCTCGGCCAGTGTGGAAAAACCCTTGCGTCGATTCGATGACCAGGATGCCGCGACCAATCGAAGCATGCCGTCCAGCTTTGGTCTGTTGGCGGCGGGAAAGAATATCCTCGGGTCGACTCCATTGTTGATCACCCGCCACCTCTCCGGCGTGCGGCCACTGTGTTCAACGAAACTCGTTCTGCAGAATTGCGACTGGAATATCGTATGATCAGCGAGCTGATTGACTGCAGGCTGCACATCGTCGGCCTTCGTTCGGCGACCTCTCGTCAGCACGGGTACCCCGTCGACGCGATGGACAATCACCGGCCCGCGACGGGCCAACGACAGGAAATACCGCAACGGAAGGACGGACCCTCCGAGAGTCGTTCTTCCTGTCTGCCGAATTTGGGCGACTTGGCGAAGCCGGAGATGTCGATGCGACGCGTAGTTGAATCCGTTCAACAGCACGATCTCCGTTTCCGCAGACGGTCTCGTCGTGACTCGGTGACCCATGCGAGTCAGCTCCGCGATGAGCGCCTTCAGAAACTGGTTGCCGCCACCGGTAGGTGAATCGATCGTATCGAACCATACGCAGATGCCCAGCGGGCGATCGGTTACCCGTACTCTCGTTGGCTGTTTCATCGCTCTCGGCTCGTTCTGGCGTTGAACCATAGACCCAATGGGCAGGGATCGAACGCCCGAGGTGGATACCTTTCTACAAGCTTGCCTTCCAAACCAATCAATCTGACACCCGTCGGATTCACGTTCATTGGGGAGGCAATCTCAATATCCAACAACCAAGACACTCGGTCGCACTAAGTCTTGGTTACGTAGTACAAATTGGTATAGGCCGATTTCACGGGCTTCTCCGACCGTCCTTGGAAGAATTCATCTACCGCCTTGGTCGCCCCAGGAAACTGAGGCTTCTTGTACTCATCGAACGCAACCTTACCACCCACTGCCACAAACGGCCAAAGATTGTCGAGTGCGTCGACGTACGATTGATAGAAATCGACATCTAGATGCAAAAGCGCGATTGGCTCGCCATCATATCTAGGCAACGTCTCATCGAACCTACCCGGAACGAATGAAACCATGTCATCGATAAACTCCGCCGCCAGCCCATTATGTTTTAGAAGTTCGACGACATTGTCCAGTGAGTGACACCACCAGCCAGTCTTATGACTGTTCTCCTCGCCATCCTCCGCCGTTGGTGGAGGTATGCCTTGGAATGTGTCGAAACCCAAGATCTTCCGAGATCTAGAAAGATGCTGAGAGATCATCGAAAAAGCAAAAATCGATGTACCTGGACCGACCCCGCATTCCACAATTCTACCTTCCACATCATCCAATTCCGCAAGCATTTGTTGGAAGTGAAATAGTCGTTGAATGTACTTGATGTTCATCTCGTAATTCCACATGTCAAATCGCGTCTCGGGTACAGTCGTAATTTGCAGCCCGAAATATCTACGAGCGATCCGGTGTAGCCTGCGCCGGTTGGCACTACCAATAAGTCTGAAAAGAAACACAAGCACTCCTATATGAACATTGTTCGAGCTGGTTCTGCGACGACTACCAATTGTTCTCGTCGTCGAAGGTTCTCGTAATACGCAAATGGTAGTTATTGACCAGTGGCATTGGGGAATCGTCGTTGCAACATAGCACAAGCATCATTCATCAACATCGTAACCCATCTCCTCAACGAGGGGCCGATAGCCCCATTGATCATACCGCGTAGTGAAATATTGAAAGATACTCCTGGGCTGCCCGGTCATGGTTCTTGCCTCGGTCTGGCGACAAACTAGATGCCAGAAGGACAAGGGTCGGGTACGGCCATACTGTGTCCGAAGGCCCGATGGACAAATTCACAGAGGCGGTGGGCCGAGATGGCAGCCGTTAGACCGACAACGCGGGCCAGTCGTCCTAGGTACCAGCCCCGGATGTGGGGACGAATCAAGTCAAAGGCCGATAGAAACGCGTTTCCGCAGCCTAGTATCCGGGTGGGTTCCAAGCCCGACTTGGACAGCAGCGTACGCAAGGCGCTGCCGGTATACCGAAAGTAGTCTTCGGGGTCGCCGTGTACGCCCACCATGAACGGTACCCAGCCGTAGAGTGCCGCGTCCTGCTTCATGACGCGCCGTATTTCGAGAAGGGCTTGCTGGTGATCGAAGACATGCTCGAGGAGATTGAAGCACGGGACCGTGTCGGCGGTGCAGGAGTCGAGCGGCATGCTGGTCGCAGAGGCAACGATGTCGACTGCCGGGCCGGGGCGGATGTCGATGACGATGAACTCTGTCACTTGGGATTGATCAAGCGATCGCAGGTAGGTTTGTCGGTGACCGCCGCCTATGTCGAGGACGGTGCCGCGCAACAAGACGTCCGATCTGATCTGCGCGTGCATCAGGGCGCGACCGACGCTTGCGCCGCGATAGACTTCGGCGATGATCGACCTCCACCCATCGGACGGCGCTGAAGCTAGGTGCTTGGTCATGTCCGGTAGCTTTGACGCAAGATCGCCGCAACGAACGGAAAGAGGACCAGCACGGTTGCCACGGAAGACGCTGTTCTTGCCCAAGCTGCACCTTCCGAACCAAGCAACGGAACGAGCCATACGATGGTGACGACCAAGACGGCTAGTCCGGTCGCCGCCGAGGCAAGCAAGGGCCACACGCGGCCGACAGCAATCGGCAGTCCACCAAGCACCGCTGCACTTGCGACAAACGCGCCGGGAATCAGAATGAGCAGCAGTGGGGCGACATCCGCGAAGCCCGTACCGAGGACCAGGGTGGCGACCGGTTCGCGGAAGATGGCGAGTCCCGTATACCCGACGATGGCGAGGACCACCGAATAGACGGTGAATCGCCGCACCGTGTCGCGCAAGGCGGCGCCTTCGCCCGCATACCACTGCCTGCTGAGCTCGGGCTGCACCCCGAAACGGATTAGATGGAACGGTCGTCTGGTCACGTCCATGATCTGCCGTGCGGCGCGGTACAGTCCCACGTCCGCAGTAGCCGCGAATTGTGCCAACAAGAGGGTGTCCACGTTCTGCGTCAACGCCCCGATTATTGTCCTGCCGTACGCCCCCGCATGGAAACGTACCACGTCTGCTGGCACGCGCATGGACGAAGAACGAAGCAGGCCTGCCATGCCCGCCTGGGGAGCGAAGACCAAGGCAGCAACCAACATGCCGACAAAACTCACTGCGTTCCCTGCGACAGTCGCCCAGACCACCATGAGGATTCCACCACCGGCGAACCAGACCACAGCAAACACGCCAATTCGGGTTAGGTTGTCGGCGATAGCGACGGCCAAGCTCACGCGAACGCGATCCGACAGCCGCAGAACGGCGAGGGTTTCGGAGTTCGTGGCCGATAGCACGCCGGCGAGGCCATACAGCATGATCGCTCCGGCATAGGCCTGGTCGATTTTCAGCAACTCGGTCGCGGTCAGTGCAAGGACGGCGATCACCGCGTAGGCGATCAAGGACAATCCCACAGACACGGCCACCGTGAAACGCAGGATCGACGCCGCTTCCTCGCGCCGTCCTTCGGCAATGCCACGGGTCACGAATGTCGTGACGGTGTCCCCTCCGGGGATTGCGATCAGACCATGGATCAGGGTGCTCGAGGCAATGATGATGGCCAACGCGCCGTATCCTTCCAGGCCGAGAACCCTGGCCGCGACGAAGACATGCACAAGGGCGCCCAGGACCCGGACGGCGGTCACCGCGCCCATCCACAGCGTCTGGCGGGTCACGCGACGGTTGGAGGTCTCCCTGGCGGTTGTCACTTTCCCGCGCGGGCTAGTCAACGGTTACCGGCCATCTCGTCGATCCGAGCCGTGGTTGTGCCACCGGGTAGTGTTGGGGCGTTGAGCGGGACATTGGCTGGCACGGTGCCTTGTTGATGCGATACGTCCGTGGAGGGCGAGTGTCGGAAAGTACTTGTGTGGGCCACCCTTGGCTGAACCGAAGCCGGCCAACCGACTACTCCAAGTATAGCCCGTCGTTTCCGGAAATCCCGATTCGCGTTTGTCGCTTCCCGGTGTCGGCGGGGCCTGACGACAACGCCGCCCAGCCCCACGAAACGGCGGCCCGAAGAACAACGCCAACCGCGTTGCGTTCACGACGCCACCAGCGTGAAGCGCTCTCCGAAGTACATCGCGAACCCGGCCCGCGCCACGTACCAGAAAGCGGCGGTGCCCGCCACTTCCGCTCTACACCCCGCAGTGCCAGGGAATCCGTTCAACAGCACGATCTCGGTATCCGTAGACGGTCGCGTTGTGACTCGATGCCCGAGGCCGGTCAGCTCCGCGATGAGCGCCTTCGGCAACTGGTGCCGCCACCGGGAGGTGAATCGATCGTATCGAACAATACGCAGATGGCCTTCGGGCGATCGGTTGCCCGTACTCTCGTTGGCGGTTTCATCGCTCTCGGCTCGGTCTGGCGATGAACCATAGACCCAATGGGCAGGGATCGAACGTCAGAGGTGGATGCCTTCCAAGTCGCCTTATGCCTCGATAGACTTGATACGAAAGCAAGGCCAAGGCCAGTCCCCCTACTCGAATCAGTCGTCCTAGAACCCAACCCCGGATGTATGGCCTGAGCAGGTCGAAAGCGGAAAGGAACACATTCCCGCAATACTCTACGTGAACGTGTTGGAAACCCGAGTCAGACAACAGGTTGTGTAAGGCACTTGCGGTGTACCTAAAGTAATCATCGGGTGCCCCATGAACGCCTATCAGAAATGGAACCCAGCCATAGAGGGTCGCATCCGACTTCATGACCCGCTGGATTTCTTTAAGAGCTCCACGATGGTCAAAGACGTGCTCTAGGACGTTGAAACATAGGACGGTATCGACGCTATCTGTGGCTAACGGCATGTCGGTAACGGAAGCGACGACATCGACCATCGGGCCGGGTTCTACGTCAATCGCTTTGATCTCCGTCGACTCCGAGTCATCCACATAGCGAAGATAGGTCTGCCGACGCCCGCCGCCAATGTCGATGACGTTGCCGCGAATCGCGACATCTGACTTGACTCGCAGGTGCATTAACGCCCGTCCCACGCTGGTACCTCGGTAGACTTCGCGGAAAACCGACGGCCACACTTTGAGCGGGGGTGAGTCCATGGGCACGGTCACTTCTGGTAGCTTTGTCGCCAAGTCGCGACAACGAACGGAACGAGAACCAGCACGATTGCCATCGAAGACATCGTTCTTGCCCAAGCCGCACCTTCCGAACCAAGCAACGGAACGAGCCATACGATGGTGACGACCGAGACGGCTAGTCCGGTCGCCGCCGAGGCAAGCAAGGGCCACACGCGACCGACAGCAATCGGCAGTCCGGCAAGCACCGCCGCACTTGCGACAAACGCGCCGGGAATCAGAATGAGCAGCAGTGGGGCGACATCCGCGAAGCCCGTACCGAGGACCAGGGTGGCGACCGGTTCGCGGAAGATGGCGAGTCCCGTATACCCGACGATGGCGAGGACCACCGA
>JAKZRQ010000053.1:0-6203 GCA_047518105.1 Pseudomonadales bacterium
AGTTCGCGTCGTTCGGCCCCGACTTCCCGGACCCACTTCTCGCCATCGAACACCAAGGATCCGCCTTTGACCTCCACGAACAGAAGGCCTTTCTCGGGTTCCAGCAGGATGAAATCGCACTCTCCCTCGAGGAGCGTGCCATGCGAACCCCTAGCCAGCCAGTTGAAGCCGTGGAATACCTCCACGCGACGCGGTAGCTGATCGACGAGCGCCCGCGCGACGGTGCGCTCGCCGGGATTGCCGATCTCGTCGGGTTCGATCTTCGGAAACAACCTTGCCATCGGGTATCTTGCTCACCATGCTGATAAGGGCGAATCGGACATTACATTTTGGCAACCGCCAGCGCACGCTAGGCCATCGTCTATCGTCGTTCAAGCCAGTCACTCCAACGAACCGAAATATCGCCAGCTCTGCGACGCAATTTGCCGCATGGGGAGGATATCGTTGGCGAACATTGCACAACTGTCTCGACATCGTGACGAAAACTCGAACTAGCCGTCCCGAAGAAGGAACCCCGTTGCTCGATGTCAGGGCGACGCATGGCAGCTGGGGCAGTGTCCCGCGCCCCGCTAGGCGCAGCTCGTGAGACACGGGCACGCGGTGACGGTCCGGTTCAGCCGCGACTCCTGGGAGTGGCTAATGCGCGAAGTCGACTCGATGCGCTGCACCGCCCAGGAATTGGACGATGAGGACTCTGACGCGGACCTAATCTCCGATGCCGTTGAGTTCGCGGTCGGGGGCTACGGCAGGTTCGACTGGGCGCGCTACCGGTCGGCATGCGTTGAGTTCGGGATGAACGACTTTACGAAACGGTTCCGCCACTCGGCTCCGATTGGTTTGAAGTACGAGGCCAAGATCGTCTTCACCGCCGACTCTTGGAGTTGGATCGAGAGGCGGCGGGGCGATATGCCGGCCTCGGCGTTCGTCGACTGCGTCATCGCGAACTGCAGTGTCGTCAACTGGACCGAATTCAACGAAGCCGTGGAGCGCGTGGGCGACGACGAGGCATTCGTGGACAAAGAAGGCACGTTGGACGACATGGAAGAGAAACTCGCAAGGATGTACGGCAAGGACTGGCACCGGGCCGTCTAAAGGGCGTTGCGGGGGCGCGCCTACGATCCGCACGACGACCGACGCGGTGCTGCCCATCCGCAGACCGCCCCTGGTGTTCGCCATCAGACAACGGAGCCGAATTCGGCCGCTGGCATGTGACGCTACGTCGCGGCGGTTTGATGCGTCGAAGATGGCCGGTGCCGAAGGACGCGGTAGTGTCGAGGATGAGGGATCGTGAGATCGGAAGCGATCGGGCACGCCGCCTGCGGGGCGTCATCTCCCGCTCGCTGGAGCTCACTGCAAACGCGACCGGGCGCTTCGGCCTTGTCCCTGCGACGCACCCCGGTTCTGCTCGGTTTCGTCCCGTGCGACGGACCCTCGGCCGCTATGGCGGGGCGATCAATCGGATTTGCCTAGTATCCATTTGGTGAAGGCTCTCTTCGCGGTCTTCGGCAGCGCCTTGATCCTCCTGACCCGCTCGAGCCGTCTGAAATAGGCGTCTCTTTTGCGGTAGTACTCGGCTAGGCCCTCCGGGTCGTTTCCGTACTGCTCCCAGAACTCGTCTTCGGCATTGATAGGCTTTGCGGCGTCACTTGACCCCACGATTCCATGCTCCTTCACGGCCTGTTCACTCTTCGCCACGTTCCCATGGCTGCGCTTGGCCGGCAAGCCGCACCCCGCCCGTGGGGGAGATTCACAGGCCTACCATGCAGATACTTGAGGCACAACATGTGGAACGTGCCAATTGTGCCTGCCAGACTACGGCGCGCGCCCTCCCCTTGACGCAATGGCCCGTGTTTCGGGCGACCGCTATGCTGAACCATCCCGCCCTCGGCGCCCAACGATCCTCTCGTAGACGCAATCTGCCGTGATTTCCACCCACTCGTCCCAAACGAGGCCCCAGCCTTTCGCCTTAACGGTCCCGAAGAACCCCTCTTCCGTCCGCCACCGCTCGAACTTCCCGTTCATCGACCAGGCGGCGAAGTCCGCGATGCCCTTCGTCCCGTCGGAGAACACGCACCCCACGCGGAACCCATCCATGGCCTTGGCGAAGACCACACTGGGCGTCCCCGGTACTCTGGGGCGGTGGCCCCAGATCTCGTCCAGCTCGGCTTCCTTCGGCAACCCCAGAAGGCGCGCCCGGACCGAGTCGTAGCAGACGTCGATGTACTCGTCCCAGCGCAGGGCACCCCCATCGATCACCACGGATTCGAAGAAGCCGGGTTCGGTTTCCCATTTGCGGCAATAGCGATCGGCTGCGATATCGGACAGATCGACGACACCCTCCATGCCGTCGTTGAACTTGCACCACAGCCGGAAGCCGCTGCGGGGTTGAACGTCGACCAGATGCACGCCGGCGAAGATACAAGTCCTGCGAGAGGATTCGCCGGATCGAAAGTGTGCGCGCGACAGCAATGTCCGGAACGCGACGCGGCACCGTTCGAACTTCGTGAGCTCGAACGAAGTCGCGGCCTCGGGAGTGGCTGATGCGGTGGGGTCAACCTGGTCCATCCGTCCTACCTCATTGATGTCTTGGCGACCATCCCGAACGTCCGATTGGCTTCAGACCTGGACCCCACCGATACGGAGGCTTGCATGGCCAATGCGGTGCGCCGTCTCGAGCACGCCCATGGCATTGCCTCGTTCGTCGAACTCCACCGCGGAGTCCGAGGCGTAGTTGACGACGAAGCCGGTCGTCCTGCCGAGTCCCGGAACATAGTCAGGCAGGCGCTCGAGCGCCCGCTCGGCAAACGAGTCCGGGGATGCACCCGCAGGCATGGTTCGGAGAGGCGATCAAGCTACAAGGCCGACTATGGGAACGCCACGCCGGAACAGGTGGCCAAGGCAGGTCCTCAACTACCGACCTGCGAAAGGCTAGCATGGCTCGCGACTGCCGGGACCCCCACCATTTCGCCGTTCTTCGAACAAGGTATCGCTTCCTCGATTTCCTCTTCATCGACATTCTGCAATGCCTCCATGAAGGCGCTGACGGTCTTGAGGTCGCGTATGACATTGGAGGCAATCAGGCTGGCCGAACCGTAGTTGGAATTCCTGATGTTGTGGGTGATTTCCGGTGCGCTCCGGTCGTCCTCATGAGAACCTTGAGTCCGTGCTTGACGGCATCGACCACGGGACGGTCTTCGAACCAAGCGACGATTTCACCTTACTCCATCTCGGTGAAATCCTTGCGGTATTCGTCCGGGATGCCTTTTCTTCCTCCATTCATGTTCTTGCTCATTTCGATTCCTCCGCGAACTGGCGGCAGACGGTGCTTTTCGCCAACCATAACGTCGTTTTGCGACAAATTGCGTCGCGTTACGTTGTCCTCCCACGCCGAAGCATTCAGCGGGAGGCGAGCAACGGCGGCCCGAAGACGTCCTCTACGGCCTCCGCGAGTTCGGCGAACAGCGGGTGACTCCCGCGCGTGAGCGCTTCGCATACGCCGCGGTAGTACCATTCCTGGTCGCTCTTCGGGGCGTTGAAGCGCTTCCAGACGGCCGGTCCTTCCCGCTCGATGCCCGAGGCAATGCCACGCACGTTGTCGAGCTTGTCGGCAGCGATCACATGTTTGGCATCAACGCTCTTGTGGGCGAGCGAGTGTATCGTTTGCAGCTTGCGCTCCTTCCATGGCAGCGACTTGTCAGGCTCGGAAGCCTCTTCGACGATGCGCCGCACCTGCGGGCCAAAGCGCTGCTCAATGTCGTCGGCAGTCACCGCCGTATCCTCGACGGTGTCGTGCAGAAGTCCAGCGGCTACGACATGTGGCGCACAACCGTGTTGCTGCAGAAGTCGCCCGACCGACACAGGGTGCTCGATGTAGGGAGTCCGTTCACCCTTGCGGAACTGTCCGTCGTGAGCCGCCGCCGCGAACATTCGAGCCTCGTTGATCAGCGTCTGGCCGTCACGCATAGGCCCTCACTCCCGCTGCGGCTGGCGCGCTGTTCGCACTCATCCCGCTTCTAACAACATGAGGAGTCCTACCCTCCACGCTGCTGACGCCTGTAGAACTCTCCGATCGGCTGGATTCCTCAGTAACGCCGCCGTGTTCGATCTTGGTGGTGAGCACCGGCCCGCCCTTGTCGAGCAGCACGATCTTGAGGGTCTTTCGCGATCCCGACAGGTCCACGCGGCCTCTCGCGCCGATTAGCAACGTCCCGATAGGCTTCGCCACGATCTTCTCGCATCCGATCTTGAACGTGAGCTTGTGCGCGTCGTAGGTCCCGAGATGATCCTCTCTCAGTTGTATCGGGGTGCGTTCAATCTGAATCTCGCCCGCCTCCGTGTAGGGCGTGAGATGTCCTTGCATCCTCGCATACAGCTCGTCAAGCTCTCGGAGCCAGTCCGCTCGCCGCTTGGACCAATCGATGCCCTCTCCGGACTCCGACTGAACCACCGCCGTCTTTCGCCTTACGAACTCGCTGAATTCTTGTTCGGCCATTGTTTCGCTTCCTCGCCGACGCTCTGATTGCCTATTGTCCCATGCTTCGGCGCAACTCCATAGTCGTTTGCCCACACGACGTTCCGGATCGCAGCGACGCGCGACGGCCGGGTCGTCACCCACGAGGCGCTGCTGGCCCGGGTCTGGAGCCGGCGCGAGAACGCGGACGCGAACCTGGTGCGCAACCTGCGCCGCAAGCTCGGCGACGCCGCCGCCAACCCCGCCTACATCTTCAACGAGCGCGGCGTCGGCTGCCGCATGCCGGAGCCAGGGGAGACCTGAGCGGCGCGAGTCGCGACCCCATCACGGCGCCGGGCGTGAAGGGAGGGCGCCCCGTACGACGATGTGGTCCTGCCTAAGCCCACGTCGATCACCTCCTTGTGAGGCTCCGCAGCCCGATGCCCTGACGGCACAAGTACCTTCGGCGAGCGGTCGAGGCGGTCCAGCCGCCCACAAGTTGCGATAGGTCTTTGAGGCCACGGCGGACGGAGCCCGCGAGCCGCCTACTACCTTGCGTGACGCCTTCTACCCTGCTCGGCGCCTGCCACACGCTGGTCGAACCGCTGCGCGCCCCGCTGGTGTTGGAGACTCTGATCCGCCCGTGCAAACGCGGACATAGCCCATCGCCAAGCAGCCGTCCGATTGCCCAGCAAACGGGTCAACCCAGACCGTGAATTCCCAACAGGGTGCCGGAGTTCGATCCACCTGGCTTTCCGGCGTTTCAGCTCCGTTGACGCCACCCTCGGTACGGAAATGCTCCGCTAGTCGGATCGGGATGTGCTACGTGGTCGATTGAGACCGCACCGCCTGTCGGAGCTCCTGCTCAACCTTTTCTAGCGTATAGAGGATCCGCTCGGCGATGCTCCTGCCCGGCCCGAACTCCACATCCTCGAACTTCCCGTCCTCGGCGTCATAAACCGCCGACTGCATCATTGCCAGAACCTCGTCGTGGAGCGCTGCCCCGTGCGTTGAAAGATACCTCTCCAACTCGACCTCTACATCATCCAGCTTCGCTGCGAAGTCATCACAAGCCTCTTCCCATTCCATCTCCGGATGCCGCCTTCGCGGCATCAAACGCCGTCGCAACTCCATGAACTCCGATGCAGCCTCGAACTCCTTTTGAAACAGGAACTCCGACTTTCTCAGCTTCGTTCTATAGCTCTCGGTCTCCTGCTGCAATCCGTGCTTCACCCGCTCGACATACGTCTTCGCAAACAACGCTCCCATCCACTTGGCGAAAGGGAGAAGGAGCGCGCCCGCGCCCACCACCGATACGAAGACCGTCCCGACCACTTGGCCAAACTCAACCCACCTCATCTTCACCTCCTGCGTCCCCCGGCCCGCCAACGCCGCTCGTCGATACGTCGCTCCACGTCGTCCCCCTCTGCTTCGGCACGCACTGCCGCCATTCCGGTCCACCGTGGGTCTTCGAACCCGCGGCTCAATTTGCGGGAAGTCAACACCGGGTTTACTGAGAAAGGCCGTCGGTCTCTTGGTGTTCGCGCTGGCGCCGAGCGCGTGTGGCGACATGCCACGGATCGGTCTGCTCCCCACCTTTGAGGGTCGGACCGAGGTGGTCCTGATTCTTTGGACAGCCCGAGGGCCGGAATAAGGTGTACTCCGATGGATTGGATGCCCTCGGTGAATCAAATCCGCCTTCGGGGTTGCGACGAGTCAACCGATCTTCGAACACGGTGGGGTGCCCGTCGTC
>JAKZRQ010000054.1:0-12437 GCA_047518105.1 Pseudomonadales bacterium
AGAATGCGCGCCCTACCGGGCGCGTTTGAGAATGCGCGCCCTACCGGGCGCGTTTGAGAATGCGCAAGCATTCTCGATCGCGCCCGTGAGGGCGCGCCGCCGCCACATGCGGCGCGCCTAGACGTTGGTTGCGCGGATCCGGTCGGCGTCGCTCGGCGAGGCTTCGAGCGTCCACGCGTCCGGACACCGCAACAGAGCCCTGGCGAGCTTGTTGTTCAGCGCGTGTCCCGACATGTAGCCGTCGAAGGCGCCGATCACCGGCAGCCCCAGGAGGTAGAGATCACCGATGGCGTCGAGCAGCTTGTGCTTGACGAACTCGTCCTCGTAGCGCAGGCCTTCGCGATTCACGATGTCGCTGTCGTCGATGCCGACGGCGTTGTCGAGACTCGAGCCCAAACACTTGCGGATCGCGCGCGCTTGATCCAGCTCCCGCATCAGCCCGAAGGACCGGGCGCCGCAGACCTCTTCCAAGTAGGAAGTGGTCGCAAAGTCCACCTGGATGCGCTTGGGATAGCGGTTGAACACCGGATGGTCGGCAACGAAGGTGTAGCTTGCACGGAAGCCATCGCAAGGTGCGAGGGTCGCCCGCGCCGAACCTTGGGAAACGGACATCTTGCGCGTGATCTTGATGAACTTCCTGGGTTGGGTCTGGTTGCGGATGCCCGCACCCTGGATGAGGTCGACGAAGGGTTTGGCGCTGCCGTCCATGATCGGCACTTCCTCGTCCGACAGTTCGACTCGAACATTGTCGATGGCGTGCCCCCACAGCGCGGACATGAGGTGTTCGACGGTGGCGATCTGTACCCCGTTCTCGCTGATGCTGGTGGCGAGCGTCGTATCCGAGACGTTCTGGGCGAGGGCCTTGACCCGCCCCATGGGCATGTCGAGACGATGAAACTCGATTCCCGTATCGACCTCGGCAGGACGAAGCGTCATCCGAACGGGTCGGCCCGTATGCACACCGATCCCAATGGCGTGGGCGGGTCGATCGATCGTTCGTTGACACAGCATGGCGGTCGCCTATGAATTGGCAGATGCGCGACTATAGCCTGAACCGAGTAAAAAATGAAGGGAAAATGGAGGCGAGATGAACGAATGATCACTCCCCGCTCCAACTTCGGCGTACGAACCCCGGAGCGCTCCTGGATTCCTTGAGCCCGCCGAATGTCGACACTTGAGTTGCCTTTCGAACGAAGCCGGGAGAATGCGTGAGCATTCTCAAACACGCCCACAGGGCGCGCACTCGCACCGCGAGGCGCCGGCGCCACATGCGGCGCGCGCTAGGTGGGGGTGTGCGCCTTGAGGAACTCCACAACAGTGGCCACCGTGCCGTCGGCCTCGGGATTCTTCCAGCGTTCCACCAGGCGGGCATTGGGCACGAGGTCGGCGATCTCGCGGGAGATCGCCTCCGGATGGTAGAGATCGCTGCCCATCAGCACCAGCACGGGGGTCGGGCACGCCGCAACGAATTGCCGGGAGACGTTGTAGACGAAGTCATGGTCGAACATGTTGCTTCGGTAGCTTGTCCAGGTCTCCTCCGGTACGGACGGCATGGATGCCTTCAGACCGTTCGCCCATTCGTCGAACATGGCGTAGAACAAGCCCCGGTTTTTACCATCGTCGCCGATGGACTGCTGCAAGACGGCTGCCGCCACCCTCTCCGGCGCTTTCTCGATTACACCGAAGGAGTACGGGCCGCCGATACACCCTCCCATGAGGTGCGTCCGTTCGATGCCCAAGTGGTCGAGCAGCGCGATATGGTCCGCCGTGTAGGTATGCCAGCCATCGTCTGCACTGACCGGCGCGCGGGACTGGCCGGCGTTGCGCTGATCCATGGCAATCACCTGGAAGTGCGGCGACAGCGCTTCGATGGGGTCCCATTCCGAACCCCGCCAGAACGGCACGGCGGAGCGCAGTCCGCCTGGAGCGAACATCAGGACCGGGAAACCTTCGCCGTGGATCTCGTAGTACAGGCTCACCTCGCGGCGTTCAAAGATCATCTATCGAACTCCTCAACTCAAGACTGACAACTGACCGCCGCGCACGCTCACGCGCCGATCGCAAAACTCCTCGTTGACCATGGCGTGAACCAACTCCGCGTCGACGGTATTCACCCAGGCCCTTGCCCCAGCCGGGGTCCGGCACGCGACATGACCGACGACCGGCTCGTCGTTCTCGTACATGACCGTGTAGGACTCGATGGTGGCCCTCCCGGCGTACTCCGGCAAGCACTCGCGCGACGGCAAGGCCGCAATCGACGCCTTCACGTCGGCGTGCTGGAAGTCCCGCGCCGGGGGCCGGCCGGAATAGATGCCGTGGGCATGCTTGTAGAGATTGCCGCCGTTGCCGGTCACCAGCGCGTAGCCGTCCGGCTTGTCGCGCAAGAGTTCCACCGTGCGCGCAATGCTGTGCATGACATAGTTGTTGAGCGGCCCGCCGCCGAAGGTGAGCCCGCCCGTCACGGTAAGAGGTCGTTCCTCCGGCAGCCCGAGTTCCTCCGCGGCGATCTGCACGGCCGACGGAAAGCAACTGTAGAGGTCCACGAAGTCGAGGTCGGCGGCTTCGATCCCGGCCAGTTCCATGGCGCGGTTGCCGGTGATGCGGATGCCCGGCGAGGTGTGGAAATTGTCGCGCACCGAGGCCGAGAAGTGATCGTAGCCCTCCACGCCGGCGTGGGGATAGACCAACCGATCCTCCGCCACCCCCAGGCGCTTGGCTGTGCCGTATGAGCAAACGATCAGCGCCGCCGCCATGTCTACGGACATGTTGGCGTTCATGAACTTGGTGTAGGGAAAACTGATCTGCCGATTCCTCGGCGACGGCGTGCGGATGGTCTCGGCGCTCATGTCCTCCCGTACCCAGGCATGGGGATTCTCCTGGGCGACGTCGTTGAACCGGGACCACAACTCGGAGACCCGGACAATGTGTTCACGCAGGCCCTCTCCCCGCGCGTAGCGCAGGGCGTTGTCGTACATGGGATAGACCTGGGTGGCGCGCCGGATCCCCTTGGCAACCTCGTACTCGTGATGCTCGGGTTGCTGTTTCGCTCCGAACACCGCGTCGGGACGACCGGGCGCCTCGGTCTGCGCCAACTCGGCCCCCGCCCTTCGCGCCTTTCCGGAACTGTTGCCGTTCTCGGCACCAGTGATCAGCACCAGATCCCGCTTGCCAGCCAGTATCTCCGCCGCGGTGTGGGTGAGCAGCGCCTGGTTCTGATTGCCCCCGATCAACGTCCCGACACTCTGGGCGCCGCTCGCCCCCAGCCGCTGTGCAATCACCCTCGCCGGATTGCCGTAGTTCCACATGCCACGCACAACGCGCACCGAGTCCGCCTGGTCGAGAAAGCCGCCGCAGCCGGCATCCGCCTCTGCCCGGCGAACGGCGCGCAGCATCATCTCAAGCGGCTCGATCGCTTCGTCGAGGGACGAGATGCGGTTCAGGAACTGGCCAACGCCGATGATCACGGGGGTTCTGGGGTTGGGCATGGTGGACGGTTGCAGGTCGGCGAGGATCAATAGAGTGCCATTTTTTTGCGGCACCCGGCCAGCGGTGCCGTGGCACCACAACGGAACTGCCGTCTGTCCGACCGTTTTCCGCCCCTCTTGGCGCGCCATCGGGCACACGGGTCCATCCGCCCCAGTCCGACTTGCACACGCTGATGGCGTACCCGTCGGGGTCGCGTACCGTGAATTCCCACATGTGTGCCAGCTTGTTGTACTCGAGGTCACTGGCGGTCTCGATTCCGAGCGCCTTCGCCCGAGCGAACGCCGCCTCGCCGTCGACCACGTAGACGAACACGATGACGCCGTGACCGAGCGGTGCCGTGGCTGAGCACCTGAGCATACGTCCCGGGCTGGCGGTCCGCAGTCCGCAAGGCGCGGCCAGGAGCAATCAACCACATGATTGCTTTGCGAAATGTGTCGGCATACCGTGGATGGATTGCATGCGGCGAGTTCAAGCGTGTGTTCGCGGAGGTCGATGCTGCGGTTGCTCGGGCGACTGCCTTCTCGAAGGGTCAGGAAACGGACGAGGATGCGTGAATGAGCGATGCCGACACCCAGCGAAGGGAATTCATCCGCAAGACCGGCGCGGCGGTGGGTGGCGCGGCCTTGGCGACGGCCGTTGACGGCCAATCCGCAGCAGCCGCGGAGACCATCGAGCTGAATCAAATGGGTCCGACGCCGGAACAGGTGCAGAAATTCCTGGCGCTCCCCGACCGGCCGGTCGTGATGGTCAATCTGCTCAAGTTCAAAGACGGCGCGGGTGCGCAGGACTACGGCAAGTACAGCCAGGCGATGCAGAAGATTCTGAAGGACATCGGTGCCGAGATCGTCTTTTCCGGCCAGTGCCAGACGACCCTCATCGGTGGCGCCGAGTGGGATGCCGTGGCGCTGGTTCGCTACCCGAACGCACGCGCGCTGCTCGAGATGGCCGGGTCGCCGGAATACCGTCAAGCCCACGTGCATCGCGCCGAGGGCTTGGAGGGGCAAGTCAATCTCGCGGTGTTTGAACGATGAACGTCCTGACGCGACAATGCCGCACGTTGGCGGTCTGCCTGATCGCGCCAACGCTTGCGGCCTGTGCCAACCTGACCGGAGTATCCCAGATGACAGTCGAGCAAACGCAACTGAGCGTAGGCGAGTACACCTACGACATTCGCCGAGCGGGAGACGGGGATGATCTCGTCATTCTGCTGCACGGATTTCCGGAAACGTCCCACATGTGGCTGCCGCTCCTCGCGCACCTCGCGGACAACGGCTACACCGCCTTGGCGCCGGATCTCCGGGGCTACAGTCCCGGTGCGCGACCGGAGGGGGCGGAGCACTACGGCCATGCCACGATGGCGGAGGACATTCTGGCCATGGCGGATGCGCTGGGAAGAGATCGTTTCCATCTCGTCGGCCATGACCACGGTGCGGGGCTGGGTTGGTTCATGGCCGGCCGCCACGCCGACCGGCTCATCAGTTGGACGGCCCTGTCCGTGCCGCATATCGACGCCTTCGGCCAGGCCATCGCCACCAACCCCGAGCAGCGGGAACGCAGTCAATACATGCTGTTCTTCCGCCAGGTCGGCACTGCGGAGGCGGCGCTATCGGCCGACGACTTTGCGGCGCTGCGGAACATCTGGAGCGCGTCTACGCCCGAGCAGGTCGAGGAGTATGTCCGCGTGCTCAGGCAGCCGGGTGCCCTCACCGGTGCGCTCAATTGGTATCGGGGCGGACTGACCCCGGATCGGCAACCCTTGGGCCAGGTCTCGGTACCCACGCTCATGATCTGGGGCAATCAGGACCAGGCCATCGGCCGCCCCGGCGTGACGGCCACGCCACCCCTCATGGACGGTCCCTACCGGCTGGTGGAACTCGACGCAGGACACTGGCTCATCCAGGAAGCACAAGCGGAGGTGCTCCGCGAGACCCTGGCCCACCTGGAGGCGTTTCCCGAATAGCTCGGCGGGTCCGCTTGGGGCGACGCGGAGCCGTCGATCATCGATCTGGACCCCAGGGCCGTCCCGCGCGACCTGGTGGCTGCGCCCTGACGCACTCTGCCTCCACCGGCCAACAGCCACCACCGTCCTCGTCCGCCTGCTCGGTCTTCTCTTGCGCCGCCCCGGTGTCTACTTCGCGCTCCGCGTTCTCCGTGTATTCCCCCTCGGAGTCGCTAACGTCCTCGGGCTCTTCCTGCCGCATCCCGGCGTCAACTACGTCCCGCCGCAGCGGCGTGCGACGCCACGACCGCCACGCCGACCGCAATCTCCTCCACATCTCCGACAGCACGCTACCCATGCCACCCTCCAGTGACGCTTTCTCCCAGCCAATTGACCGCTTCAGCAGGCCCACCGCCTCAGCCGCGCGCTTGCTATGGCGGCCACGACCACTGGCCTCCTGTGCAAACCGTTACTCAACCCGTTCGACCCCTCGCCGCCATCGAACCGCCTCCAGTCATTTCCATACGAAACATCCGCTGCCCCTACCGCACTCCGGTCTCGGCAACCACCATCTGCCCACCACGCCGCTCATCCACTTCTTCGTGTATGCACGTTCCAGTGCCAGCCGCGGTCGGTGCCCGGCTGAATCCAGGAGTTCCTCGACGGACACCAGCCGCTCCCGGAATCCCAGCCGGACGTCGGCGCGCAGACTCGCCCGGTCCGGGCTGGAAAAGAACCACGCGCCCGAACGCCCCAGCGCATGTGCCCACAGCGACTCCTCGCCACGGTCCAGCGCAATGCTGCCGACGCGAACCGCCAGTTCCGCGCGTTCCCGGTCCGCGACCTCGTGCGCGGCCGCCAGCGAGTCCCGCAGGACAGCGACGTCGATCCACTGCTCCCGCGGCCGCTGCTGGTACCCGGTCTGCGTTTCCGTCACGCAGTCCTCCACCGTCTCGACCCCATAGGCCCCAACCAGCGCCGCCCACGCTGCCGTCCGGTGTGCCTCGATGATCACGTTCGTATCCACGAGCACGACCACGCCCGGTCTGACGCTTTCGTTCATAGCTCAACTTCGTGTTCGACGCCGTGCGCCGCCAAAAGCTCGGTCAATTCCGCGACCCCTGCATCGACCAGTGCCGCCGCGCGCCGCGCGGACACGTAGCCCTGCTCCAGCGCCATCCCCAGAACCTCGGCGAACGGTCTCGAGAACAAGGCCGGCAACGTGGACCCCGTCTCCAATCCGCCGTTGTTCCGAAGCGACGACTCCGGAATCTCCCGCGCTCTCGCGACCGGCAGCTCCCCAAGCGTCACGAGACGCCACCTCAGCGCCGACGACGTCACCTGGAGTTCCGACGCTGCCCGGTTCAGACGCGAAACCAGTCCGACCGCGTCCAATTGTCCCCACGGCCCGAACCGCGCTACCACCCCTGACGGCATCAAGAGCGCGGCAGCGAAATTATTGGCCAGCTGCTCGATGCGGTCGCCCCCGGTCTCCACCGCCTCCTCAAAGTGCTTGGGCGGCATCGCCTCCCAGGTCAGGACGTGGAACAGCTCGTGCGCCAGGTCGAAGTGCCGACGTCCCGCGATCTCGCGGCGGGCGATGAGCACCGCGTCCAACTCCGGCAGCCGGCAAGCGGCGCCCGATATTCCCTCCTCGGCGTCCACCATGAGCACAAGGATGCCCAACGCCTCCTCCATCGCCTCGCCGAGGCACTCCGCCGGAACGTCCCCCAACCCGAATTCGACCGCGAAACGCTCGCCGGCCTCAATGGCCTCCTCGTACCTCGAGCGCCGCGTCAGCCCCAGCGACGGCCGCATCAGGCGGGTCTGCCGCCCGACCTGCGGCGCCAGGGTGCGATAGGCCCCTATCCATCGGCTCGCGCTCTTCTCGTACTCGTTGAGACGCTCTGGCGGCACACCGCTCTGGCGCCACGAGAACCGGCCTTCGCCCTCCAGGCGGAATGGATCCGTGAAGTACTCCAGCGGCACCCCGAGCTTCTCCGTCACGAGCAGCAACTCCTGCGCGGTCACCTGCCGGGTTCCCGTCTCGATCGTCGAAACGGTCTGCCTGTCGTTGAATCCCAGCAGCCGCGCCACGTCGTCCTGCGACAAGCCCCGCGCCTGCCGCAGCGCCTTGATCCTGCTTCCGATGAGGTCTCTCACCACGCTACCTCCTAGGCATATATTTCTTGCTGATTAACTAACGCAAGAATTTTATGCATTCGTTCGTTTGTCTGCAAGCCGACCGTTCGCCTTCGCAGCCGGCTTTGCCACGCCGTAGCCGTCATTCACCGGAGACAACGTAAGGCCGGAAAGACCGTGTCACCGAGTGCAGCTACGGCGAAGCCTCATGGTCGACAACAGCCCCAGTCAACCCATCCGCACGGACCTCGTGGCCTGCACCGGCGAGGAAGCGAGCACCTCCTGCGCAACGAGCCAACGGAACAGGCGCTGCAGGACGTTGAGCAGATGGTTGTGGCTGCGTACGGCGTACGTGGCCGGGAGCGCAGGAAGGCCTCGATAAGTTCAGGCGCGATCCGAACGGGCGCGTCCACGTCCCGCCCGAGCAGGAAGCTGTCGAACAGCCGCGGTGCGCTCTCCTCGGTGTCGTAGCGTTTGCCGAGCGACCGGTGGTGGGACAGGAAACGCTCGATGTGCGGACCCAGGGCGCTTCGGAAACCGGACCGCGCGCTCATACCAGTTCCTCCCCTTCGCCCAAGGCGACTTCGCGCAGCGCTTCCAGATCGACCTTGGCATAGACCTCGGTGGACTTCGCCCGTCGATGGCCGACGTAGTCGCCGATGGTCTTGAGGGGGAACTGCGCTCCGACGAGCCGCCGCACGCAACTGTGGCGCAGCGTGCGAGCCGGGTCCGGCGATCTGGATACCGGCGTTGCGCAGGCGGCGAGTGGCGCACTCGGAGATCAACGACGGCAACCTCGACGTCTGTCTCGACAACCTCACCCGCCACACGGACTCCGTCGTACGGGGTATCAACGCCTGGCTGTCGCGGAACACCTGGCGACGCAAGAACACCGTCTTCGTCGAGCGCACCATTCCGGACGGCGCGAAGCCACCGTCAAACCCGGTAAATACCGCACGGTTCATTCGGGAGACGCAGTTCCCGTCCCTCATGAAGCTGGCCACCGCGATCGCTCACTTCGACACGGTGTTCTCCGAGGTGGCGGTCGCACCGACATTGCCAAGGACATTCCGTATCGGGATTGGCAGCGGCCCAGGCGTCGATGATCTCGACATCGGGCGGCTACGTCCTCTACGTCCTCCACGCACTCCGCCATTGCACTGCAACGAGACGACGCATAAGGTAGACGCACTTTGAATCGTCTACCTCGGAAGACCATGGGGCTCAATATCAAGAACCAAGAGACCTGTCAGCTCGCCCGCGAGCTTGCCGGGCTCACGGGCGAGACCATGACGGGGGCGATCACCATCGCGCTGCGCGAACGTCTCGCCCGGGAGCGTCGCGTCCGCGACGCCGCACAGCGACTTCGGGAAATGCGCGCCATCGCCGACCGCTGCGCGCGGCTACTTGCGCCGGGGCCCTCCGCCGTCGAGCATGGGGACGTACTCTACGACGAACGGGGCATGCCCCATTGATCGTCGACAGCTCCGCCTTGCTCGCAATCCTCTACCGCGAACCCGACGCACCCCGCTATGAACAGTTGATCGCGACGACCCCGAACTGTCGCATGTCGGTCGCCAACGCGCTCGAAACATCCATCGTCGTGGAGGGGCGCGGCGGTGCGGAAGCTGGCACCGAACTCGACGCCTTTCTCGAAAGCATCGGCATCGAGCTGGCTTCCGTGACTGTGGAACAGCTTTCCGCAGCCCGGCGGGCTTGGCGGCGCTTCGGCAAGGGCAATCATCCCGCAGCGCTCAACTTTGGCGATTGTTTCGCCTACGCCTTAGCCAAAGCGACGGGCGAACCGCTGCTGTTCAAGGGCGACGATTTCACCCGTACCGACATTGCGGCGGCACTGCCGTCGGAAGGCGAACCCCGCGAGTGATTGCCGGCTCGGTCTACCGTCCCATCGGGCAGGTCCCGCATGCTGTACTCCGTTTTACCTGTTCCGATCGTGTAGGAGACCAAGCCCCGACACATCTTGACCATGAATGCCGCCTCGGATTCCATCCCGCTCTCCAACCACCGTCGTTGCCTTCGCCAATTGGGCGCCTTTCCTGATCCCTCCGCTTCGCCGAGACTTCCCACCCGCAACGCTTTCCGACAGCACCTTCAGAAAAGCGCCAATGAGATCCTGATGCCCGATGATGAGCCATGGCCGGATCGACGTGGAGCATTGGGCTTTCGGTCTCTGGCCGCCTCATACACGCAGACGATCCGTCCAACGGAATATGAAGACGCTCACGCCAAGCTCTAGTGTGCCGCGTCAAAAATAGGTTGATGTTTCGTGGGTCCGATTTCGTGCCGAAAACCTACGCTGAGGGCCCATGAAGGCGGCACATCCTCGCCATTCCGGCGTTTTCGCCATTCCAAGCACGTTCGGAAAGTTCAACGCAATTGTGACTCAGGACTCTAGGGCTATGATCGGCACCGTCAAAGCGACGCGAGATCCAATCCTCACCGGACCGATGGCAACTCCGTCCTACCGCCACAAAAGCCGTTGCCTCACGGCACCGCCTTTTGCCCCAACCCAAGCCGCCCTAACACCCCGCCCGACCTTTCGGCTTGCGCCGAAAAGTCCGACAGGCTGCTAGGCTTCTTCGATCGCTATCGCCCGGACCCATGTGCCTTCCATGCGTTCGACGTTGAGCGGGAGACTCAGGAAAAAGCAGCGATCCCGATTGAGGGCTTCAACATTGACCAGCGGGTACACGATGGGGATGTTGTTGCCGGTCATCGCCCGGTGCGTGGGGCAGTTGTCGGGTTCCGGGTCGAGCGATTTGGTTTCCCAGCGAATCCCGGGCACTCCCACGCAGAGCATCTTTATCTTCTTCTCCTCGGCCAGCCAATAGGCGGTATCACCCTCGATCCAGGGGATGTCCTCGCCCGTATTGGTACTGCCCATCAACACGATGTCGCCTTCCCGTACGTTGGACAGGTGCTCCGGCAGGATCGGTTGCCCTTTCAGATGGTCCAGCTTGCAGACACAGGCTTCACCGTAATAGGTATCCACGGGCACCTCCCAGATGCCCTTCATTCCTTCCGGCAGGCCCGTCCAATTGTCGTTGTGGCCGATACCCAGTTGTACATGCGACCCCATGTGACCGCTGACCCCGCCCACCGGCCAGGCAGCGACGGTACCCACGTTGCACGCCACCAGATGCTCGATGGTGCCGTCGTGTTCGTTGTAGGTCTCCTCGACGATCCAGGGCATGTTGTAGACGTCCCGCCTGCCCTCTTCGACGGTCTGGTCCATACGGGTAACCCGGGAAACCAGCTCCCAGCTCAAGTCGATGATTCGATGTCCTTCGAGACTGATCACAATCCCCTCCCTATTCTTCTTCCAGGGCGATGGCCCTGATGAAACTGGCTTCCGACTTCGTGAACCGCAGCGGCAAGCCGACGTAGAACACCCGATCCCGGGTCAACGCGTCGATGTTTGCCAACGGATGCGCGATGGGGACGTTGGCGCCGAGCAGCAGGCGCCGAACCGGCGAGTTGTCCGGCGCCGGCAGCTTCAGGTCATATTGCCACTCGATGCCCGGCGCGCCGATTCCCAGCATCTTGATCTTGCGATCCTTGATCAGCCACTCGCAGGTGGCCGTGGACAGCCACGGCTGCTCGAGGCCGGTAAACGGGCTGGTCATCAGCACGATATCTCCCACCTGAACGTTGACGAGATGTTCAGGTTTGATCTCCTGGCCGCGCACGTCCCCTTCACGGCTCCTGAGGGCCATTCCCGCGCCATGGGGATATTCACTCCGGTCGGCGATGGCGCGCGGCTCGAGATCCCTGAGATTGCAGACTGCCGCCTCCCCGATAAAGGTCGTGAGCGGCATCTCCCACAACCCTTTCATGTCCTCGGGAACGCCCGACCAGTGACTGATATGACCCTTGCCGCCCTGCACGTGGGCGCCGTGGTGCGTGGTCATGCGCTCCTGGTGCCAGGTTTCGTCACCGCCAGGCGGCGCCGCATACAGGGTGAACAGCGAATTGTCCCCTGGGAACCTGCCCTCCTTCATGACCCAGGGCCTGCCGTACGGGTCGGTATTGCCTTCCTCTATCGAGCCATCCACCCGATAAACCCTGGCCTTGAGGCGCGGACTCAGGTCTACCGGCCTGCCGGCCTGTAACCCTCAAAACTGAACATGGTGCTTCCTATTTCCTTTGATATTGAATTGGGTGCGACTGCTAGTGTACCGGTCCCTGACCGAAGCTGAACGATCGATCAGATGTAGCGCCCGTAACTCACTTTGCGGGCGCGGTCGAAGAACTCGTCCCACTGCGCGCTGGTCAAGCGGCCGGGTTCCCCGAGCTGACGCGCGAGCAGGTACTGCCGACACATGATCTCGAGACGCTGAGCCAGCTCCACGGCCGACTTCAGGTTTCCCGCCCGGCAGATCATGCCGTGATTACCCAGGAGACACGCGTTCCGTTCCTTCAAGGCAGATGCCGCATCCCGGGCAAGTATCTCGGTGCCGAAGGTGGAGTACGGCACGCAAGGCACATCGTCGCCGCCGAAAGACCCCACCAGGTAGTGAAAACCCGGTAACGGCTCGTTGTGACAGGATAGCGCCACGCAATAGTCCGAGTGCGTATGCACCACCGCCTGTGCCTTTTCGTGCTGCCGGTATATCTCCGCGTGCATTCGCCATTCGGACGATGGCTTGACGTCGCCTTCCCAGTCGCCGTCCAGCGAAACACGCACGATGCGTTCCGACGTGATGTTCGCCTCCGACGCCCCACTTGGCGAAATCAGCATGCCGTCCTCGAAACGACAGCTCAAGTTGCCGGACGACAGCTCGTTCAATCCGAGACTCGCCGAATAGCGGTAGCACGCTGTGATCTCTTGGCGCACCTTTTGCTCGTC
>JAKZRQ010000055.1:0-17288 GCA_047518105.1 Pseudomonadales bacterium
AGCCCGCATTTCTCACCAGGCCGCTTGTCGGCGTCAAAATGCTCTTGGGTTTCACTAGTTTGACCGCGATGTCGATGATCGTGCCGATGGCGGACTGCGCTGGCCGCGCCCGCCCGCGCTTCGCGCGGGAGGCTCTCGCGGGTCTTTTGGCCCCGTGTACACACGGGGCCAAAATCCTCCGCGATCATCACGGCCCCTGGTGAGAAATGCGGGCTAGAACTGTGCGCGCTCGTGGATACGTCCACGGCCATCGACGAACACCGTCTTGACACGCCCATCGACATCCACGCGCACCCGGTAGCCCGGCTCCTTCGGTCGGCTTGCAGAAGGACGGGCTTCGGTGGCCGTGGCTGACAGGACTCGACCTCCATACGCCTGCCGGACGACTGCCGTCGCGTCTTCCAAGGAAATCCGGGAGCTTCGGGGAGACTCGCGTTTGGGACTCGGCGCGCGTTCCTTGGCGCGCTCGTCGTCGCGTTCCCTGGCCGCGTCCTCGGTTCGATCCGCTCCTCCCTCGGCCTCGCCGGGGTGAGCGGCAATGGCACCAAGGACCAGTGGAACGGCGAATAGCCATTTGCGCATGGCGATCCCAGCCATTCGTAATCCATGCCATTGTACTCTGCCCAAGGGACTTCGTTGAACGCCAGCGCGTCCAAACTTCCTCCGACCGCTACGCCGGGCCGACCGTGACCCGGAGGCGCAGGTGCTCGCCGGGCCGTGCCGCCATGCGCGTCTGGTAGGTCTCGCCCGCGAATTCGTAGGACACCAGGTATCCCGTCACTTCCCGGCGGTACTTGGTCTCATCGATGACTTCGCACACTTCCTGGCGCACTCGCCGGGACTGCGCCGCCCGGCGGCGGACTTCGTGACGACTGATGTCTGCCGCTATGGTGCCACCGATGAGGGCGCCAATCACCGCGCCAACCTGCTTGTTGCGCTTCTTGTGACCGACGGCGTTGCCGATGGCACCGCCGATCAACGCCCCGACCAAGGGGGTCGACGCGTTCCTAAAGCCGCGATGCGCGGGGACCTCCTCGAACCAGCACCGCTCCTTGGGTTCGACGTAGGCAACGGTCTCGACGATCGGCTCGACCTCGGTGACCGGCGCATCGACGTACCGAACGTCGGCCATGGCGGTCCCAGATGCCAGCACTGCGGCGAGCAGCGCCCCGATGTTGATCCGGCGCTGGTTCCATGCAATGACTTTTTGTTTCCACATGACAAGAGAACTCCAAACGGTGCGATTGATGGGTGGAGTATCGCGAAACCCATCTGAACGAATTCTGAACAAGCGGTTCGTCTTTGGCCGGGCGTGTTCGAGACCCCGGGTGTGTTCGAGATCAAGGATGTCGTCTCAACGGGTGTCGGCCAAGCGGAATCGCAAACCCGAGACGCGGTGGTCGTCACCTAGCTCCACGACCACATCGGCGGTCTCCGACAGCACCGCCAGCATGCGCCGGGTAATGCGTTCGTAGTGTTCGACGAAGCGGTCTACCTGCGCCGGCGATAGCCGACGCTCAGGTGGCCGCTCGTCTTCCTGTTGCAGGCGCCAACGCCTGACCGCGTCGAGGCCCGGCACCTTGAGGAAGACCAGGGAGTCCAGATCGTCGTTGAGATCGGCGTACGAGCCCCCAAGGGCGGTTTCGACGTAGGCTCGCCAGCCGCCGTCGGCGTCGTCTTCCCGCTCCAAGGCATTGATGGGTTCTTCGCCTAGGGACTCATCGGCCTTCGCACCGACGCACCATCCCTCGATAGCCACCAGGTCGAACGGACCGTGCATCGTCTCGTGTCCGGAGCGCGTATCCATGCCCTTGTCGAACCGGGGCACCTGGACACGGCCAGGCGCCCGCAGCGCCGCCAGGGTGTCGCGAAGCCCATCCACGGCGTGGGTACCCGGCGGTCCTCGGGTCGCGAGCAGCGGATGGACGTCTGCGGCGAGCCGCTGCCGCTCCTCCTTGGTCAGGTAGAAATCGTCGATGGAGAGAACCGCGATGCGAACATCGAACTCGGCACCTGCCTGGGTGACGAGCCTACCCAAGGTGGACTTGCCGGCGCCCTGTCCGCCTCCGATGCCGACCGTCGCGACGCCTCGGCGACACCAGTCGTCAACGAGCAACGCGGCCAACTGCCGGTAGTCGTCCGGGCTACCGGGGTCGAGGGCATCGAGCCGCTGATAGCAACGCCGCGCCTGCCTGCTCGGGACCACGTTGGCGAGATCTGCAATCGGCATGGGTGTCGGCATGGGTTCGCGCTAACATCGGCAACAACGCAACCCGTTCTACCCGGTTGTGACTGACCGGTCGAGCCCTTGCGCTCCACCATGCTGCCACGATCCGAAGAGAACGCCATCCACGGGAGAGACGATGAATCCCATCGCACGCTACAACAGCCTCTACAACACCACTTTCGACAAGCTGCGCCCGCTCGATGGCGTACCGCCGCTGCTGCTGCGCCTGATCCTGGCCCCGGTGATGATTCAGGCCGGCTGGACCAAGGCGGTCGCCTTCGACGATACGGTTGCCTGGTTCGACACGAGCCTTGGCATGCCGCTACCGGGCCTGATGGCATTCCTGGCCACCAGTGCGGAACTTGTTGGCGGATCCATGCTCCTGGCCGGGCTCGCGACCCGCTTGGTCGTGGTGCCGCTAATGGTGACGATGCTGGTGGCGGCGCTCACCACCCACTGGGCGAACGGCTGGCTCGCCCTCTCCGACGCATCGAGTTGGCTCGCCAACGACCGCATCATGGAAGCCGTGCCGCGCAAAGCGCGGATCATTTCCATCCTGAAGGAACACGGTCTCTACGAGTGGCTGACCGGGCGCGGCCGGGTGACGATTCTCAACAACGGCATCGAATTCACCGCCATGTACTTCGTCATGCTGCTGTCGCTGTTCTTCACCGGTGGCGGCCGCTTCACGAGTATCGACGACTGGCTCAAGCGGTGGATGTCGGGCGAGACCCGGTAGCGCGCGTCGCTGCAACGCGGTGCCGTTGACGGCGCGTCAGGTCTCCAGCCGGTAGGGCGGCAACGTCGCAAGCAGCGATTCGCCGTAGCGCCGGGTGACGATCCGCCGGTCGAGCAAGGTGATTCGGCCGCCGTCGGTTTCGTGCCGGATCAGTCGCCCGCACCCCTGTACGAGACGCAGCGATGCGTCCGGCAAGGACAGCTCGAAGAACGGATTTCGCCCTTGGGTTTCGAGCCACTCCGCGACGGCTTGATCCACCGGGTTGTCCGGGACCGCGAAAGGGATCTTGGCAATGATCACGTGGCGGCAGTAGTCGCCCGGCAGGTCGACTCCCTCCGCAAAGCTGGCGAGCCCGAACAGGTAGCTGCACTCGCCACGGTCGACCGCGGCGCGGTGGTCTTTCAACAGACGTTGCTTCGATGCCTCGCCCTGCAGGTGGCAGTTGTCGCGAAGCGCCTCCGGCAAGGCCTCGACTACCGCGTCGAACTGGCGCCAGGAGGTGAACAGAACCAACGCGCTGGGTTCCTGGCGGAGCAAGTCCGGCAGCAATGCGGCGATTTCCTCGGTATGGGCGAGAGCGTCCGACGGGTCCGCCCGCATACGGGGCACCGAGAACGTCGCGATGCGGGGAAAGTCGAACGGGCTCGGGATTCTCGACTGGTGCACGCTCGGAGCGAGTCCTGCGGCTTCGATGAAACGGTCGAAGCTGCCGAGCGCGCAAAGGGTCGCAGAGGTCGCGACGGCGCCGTGACATGCCCGCCAGAGTTTCTCGTCCAGGATGTCGCCCGGCACCAGCGGAGCGCTGGTGAGCTCGATGTCGTCCCGGCCGTCGGCAACTTCCCGGGAGACCCAGCGCGCCGCTGAGTTCTCGCCACTCGCACCGAAGTCGCCGAACAGGGCCTCGGCGCTAGCCGCTCGGCTCGAGAGCTGGCCGATGACCGGCCGCCAGGCTTCCGCTTGCTCGGCGTTGTCCCAATCGAGGTTGCCCTCGACCACCTCTTCGAGATCGTCGCCGAGTTCGGCCAGGATCGCCGCCACGCCGCCGAACGACTTGCCCAAGGGTTCGGCCGCCTGCGCGAGCGCCGCCGGAATCTCGCCTAGCGGGAAGCGGTAGGTCTCGGTCTTCTGGTCGCGAGTCTCGAACGGCAGTTCCCGAACGATCGTCTCCACGTTCGCGATGAGTTCGCGGGTGTCCCCGGCTTCGCCCGCCAGCCGCTCGCGCGCGCGCTGCACTTCCCGCGGCTGGTTGAAGCGCCTTGCCATGGCGTCGATGCTTGTGGAGATCTGGGCGATCCATTCGGCGCAGCCGCGCAGGGTCGCGAACGCCGTGAACTGATCGCGTGTCTTGTCCGGCAAATGATGCGCCTCGTCCAGGACGAAAATCGTCTCGGCCGGGTCCGGCAGCACCGCGCCGCCCCCGATGCGCAAATCGGTCAGCACCAAGTCGTGGTTGGCCACCACGACATCCGCGTCCGCCGTCTCCGCCCGCGCTCGGAAGACCGGGCACTGGTGGTAGTGGGAGCATCGGCGACCGTGGCAGCCGGCGCGGTCGTTGGTGACCGGCGACCAGGCGCGCGGCGGTACGCCATCCTCCCAATTGTCGACATCGCCATCCCAGGAACCGCTTGTCCAAGCCGATTCCAGTCGTCGGTAGATTGCCAAGTGTTCCGCGTCCGGCGGGCCGAACAGCATGCCTTCCTGTTCGGGATCGTAAGCCAAGCGATCATAGAGGCGCTTCGGGCAGAGGTAGCGGCTCCGACCCTTGGCGATGGTGCAGGTGAAGTCGAGTCCCGCATGGCGCTTGAGGTCGGGCAGGTCGCGCAAGGCGACCTGTTCCTGCAAGGCGACCGTGGCGGTGGCGATCACCAGGCGTTTGTCCGTGGCCTTGGCGATGGGAATGGCCGCCAAGCAGTAGGCGGCGGTCTTTCCGGTGCCCGTGCCCGCTTCGACGACGCACAGCCGATCGTCCTCGGTCAGGCCGCGGGCGATGTCGGCGATCATCTGACGTTGACCTCGGCGAGGCTTGAAGCCGCGGTTGCCGAGCCAACGACGGTAGGCGTCCTGTATCTCCGACTTCAATTCGTCCGTGAGGGCGGAGATCTGCGTCTCTGGCAAGTCCACCTCCAAGAGCTCCAACGCGGCCACAGTACCGCAACGATGGACCCACGCGCCAAGATTCCGTCGCCGTGGGGCAATGTCGCACATGCACCGTGGTCAAAGGCCTACGCACGCGCAACGCCATTCTGCGCCGCCCGCTCATGCCATGCGCTTGCGCCTTGCCGTTGGCCTGCCAAGAGGGCAGACTCCCGTGCCCATGTCCGCCTACCCCTTGCCGTTCATCCTCTCCGCCCTGTTGGCCCTCTGGGCAGGCGCAGACGATGGGATCGCTTCCGGCTTCGAACTGTCGGTGGTCACCGACGAGGTTCCCAACGCTCGCCAGATGGCAGAGACGGATTCCGGCATGCTGCTGGTGGGGACACGCCGGGCCGGCAATCTCTACGCCGTGGTCCCCGGAAGCGGCGAGGGGCCCGAGGTGGTCACCTTCGCCCAAGGGCTCACCATGCCGAGCGGATTGGCATTGATCGGCGGCGATCTCTACGTCGCCGCGCTCGACAGCGTACTGCGCTACCCCGATATCGAGCGAACATTCCGGGACCGGCCGCAACCCGAAATCGTCACAGATGCCCTGCCGGACAAGAGCCACCACGGCTGGAAGTACCTGTCGGTGGGACCGGACGGACATCTCTACGTCCCGGTGGGTGCGCCGTGCAACATCTGCAAATCGGAGGATCCCCGATTCGCCAGCATCCTGCGCCTGGATCCCGCCACCGGCGAGACGACGATCTTCGCCAACGGCGTGCGAAACTGCGTCGGCATGGCGTGGCATCCCGAAACCGGCAAACTGTGGTTCACCGACAACGGTCGCGACAGGCTCGGAGACGACATCCCGCCGGAGGAGGTCAATGTCGTGACCAAGGCAGGCGCGCACTACGGCTATCCGCACATTCACGCCGCCGATATCCGGGATCCTCAATTCGGCGAAGGCCACGACCCCGTCGACTACATCCCGCCCGTGGTGGAGATCCAAGCGCATTCGGCGGCTCTCGGCATCGACTTCTACACCGGCAAGCAGTTCCCCGCCGAGTACGCCAACGCCCTGTTCATCGCCGAGCACGGTTCGTGGAACCGCTCGTCCAAAGTGGGCTTTCGCGTCGGCGTGCTACGGTTCGCCGACTCGCGACCCGTCTACTCGCCGTTCGTCGATGTCTGGTTGGACGGGCAGACGGCCTCCGGGCGACCGAACGATGTCCTCGTAGCGCGGGACGGGACGCTGCTGATTTCCGACGACCGGGGCGGCAGGATCTACCGCGTGACCCACGTGGGCGAATAGCGCTCGCTCGGCTACCACGGACGCCATCCGCGCTTGAGACCGCTGCAGTTCCTTAGTTGGCCAGCGTAGGCGCGGTGGCGGTTGCCAACCCGCGCGGCCGCGCCCTTCAGCCATTCGTTGTTCTTCCAGGTTCCGCGCGTATACCCGCCGAGACCGGCGTAGTAGGTCAGGTAGAGATTGCGCGCATCGTCGACCGGGATGCTGGCGTGGCGGTGCGAACGATTGAGGTACCAGCCAACGAAATCCACGGCATCGCTGAAGATGTCGCGACTGGCCCACCGGTGGCCGGTATCGCGCAGGTAGTCGCTCCACGCGTCGTCGGTCGCCTGGGCGAAACCGTAGGCGGTGGACGTCCTCTTCCACGGAATGATCCCGAGAAGTCGGCCCCGAGGCGGGCGCGCCGTGGCGATGTAGCTCGACTCCTTGTGCATGACCGCCATCATGACCGACGTCGGGATCTTCCAACGCTCTTCGGCCTCCTCGGCCGCCCGGTACCAGCGCGGCCGCTCCTTGAAGATCGCGCACAGGTCGCCCGGATTCGTTGGCGGTCTCGACACGCAGCCGGCCAGCAAGGCTGCGGCCAAGCACAACACGGTCGTGCGGATCCACACAGCACTATCAGGCTTCATCGTTCCCTCCTTGGAACTTGCCGTGGCTATTCAGCCTTTCCAGGAATTCCCCTTCGTCCACGATTTCGATCGCCAATTCTTCGGCCTTGGCGCGCTTGCTGCCGGCCCCAGGTCCGGCCACGACCACGCTGGTGTTTTTCGATACCGACGCAGCGACCTTCGCTCCGAGGCTCGAAAGGGCCGCCTTGGCGTCATTCCGGGACATGACGGCGAGAGTGCCCGTCAGCACCCAGGTCTGGCCAAGCAGGGGTAGCGCGACCGCTTCTTCCCCTTGAGGGACGTCCCAGGCGATGCCGATCTCTTCGTGCAATTCCTTCGCCTGCCTGCGGTTTGCCTCATCGGCGAAGAACCCGACGATCCTGGCGGCAATGATCGGACCGACATCTTCCACGGCCTGCAACGACTCCAAGTCGGCGTCGAGCAACGCGTTGAGCGTCTTGAAGCGCGTCGCCACGGCTCGGGCAGTGGTCTCGCCGACCTCGCGTATGCCAAGGGCCTGGATGAACCGGGCAAACGTGGTGTGCTTGCTCGCATCCAACGCCCGAAGCAGGTTCTCCGCCGACTTCGCACCCATTCGTTCGAGCCCTGCCAGCTCGTCGACCGTCAGCCGATAGAGGTCGGCGGGGTTTTCGACCAGATCCGCCGCCAATAGCTGTTCGACAAGCTTGTCGCCGAGTCCTTCGATATCCAACGCCTGGCGCGAGGCGAAGTGGCGTAGCCGCTCCTTGCGCTGGGCACCGCATTTGAGGCCGCCGACGCATCGCGCCACCACCTCCCCTTCCGGACGTTCGATCGGCGATCCGCAAACCGGGCAGTTCCCGGGCATTTGCACTGCTCGAGCGTCCTGGGGTCGCTTCGACGCGATCACTTTCATCACCTGGGGGATGACGTCGCCCGCGCGGTGGATCAGCACCGTGTCGCCGATGTGCAGGTCCAGTCGCTTCACCTCGTCCATGTTGTGCAGCGTCGCGTTGGAAACCGTGACGCCGCCGACGAACGCCGGCTTGAGTTTCGCGACCGGGGTGATGGCGCCGGTGCGGCCGACCTGGAAGTCAACGGCCTCGACCTCGGTGCTCGCTTCCTCGGCAGGGTACTTGTAGGCGGTTGCCCAGCGCGGCTTGCGGGTCACCTGGCCGAGCTTGTCACGCAGGGCGAAGTCGTCCACCTTGATCACGGCCCCGTCGATGGCGTAGTCCAAATCGTCGCGCGCCTGGAGAAGCGCTTCCACGTAGTCGGCGCAACCGTCGAGATCGGCCTGCCGGCTGCCCCTTGGATTCACCCGCAAGCCCCACGAGTGCAAGGCGTCCATGACCTCCGAGTGCCTATCCGGGCGCCAATCCTGGTCCGCGGCGCCCCGCTCGCCGATGCTGTAGCAGAACATCGACAACGGCCGGGCCGCCGTCACCGCCGGATCCAGTTGGCGCAAGCTCCCGGCGGCGCCGTTGCGCGGATTGACGATGGTCCTTTCGCCCGCTTGCTGGGCGCGTGCGTTGAACGCGTGAAAGCCGGCGATGGGCATGTAGACCTCGCCTCGCACTTCGAGAACATTCGGGACGTCGCCCTCAAGCTTCCATGGAACGGCGCGGATGGTGCGCACGTTGGCGGTGATGTCCTCACCCGTTTCCCCATCGCCCCGGGTGGCCGCGCGCGCAAGAAGGCCGTCCCGGTAGAGCAGGCTCACCGCCACGCCGTCGATCTTCGGCTCGCAGAAGTAGTCCAGTGCGTCGCCCTCGTCGAGCAGTCGCCGGCAACGTTCCTCCCAAGCCGCGAGATCGTCCAGGCTGGTGCACTTGTCGAGGGACAGCATCGGCGCTTCGTGCCGGATCTCCACGAACTTCGACGACGGCGCGGTGCCGACGCGCTGGGTCGGCGAGTCCGGGGTGACGAGATCGGGATGCGCGGCCTCGAGGGTAGCCAGCCGGTCGAAGAGCGCGTCGTACTCGCTATCCGCCATCTCGGGATCGTCAAGGACGAAGTAGCGGTGCAGGTGGTATCTCAGCGCTTCGCGAAGCGACTCGATCTCTTCGCGTTCCCGCAACGATCCCTCGCCACGGTCCCCGGGCACGCGGATATTGCCCGCCATGTCACGTCTTGAGGGACTTCCGCTTGAATTCGCGCACGCGCTGGCGGTAGTGCTCGATCGTCTGCGCACTCATCGCGCTGCGACGCTCGTCCATCAACTCGCCGCCAAGCGCAATCGCAACATCCTGCGCGACTTCCAGCATGTCCTCGAATGCCGTAGTGGGATCCCGGACGTCCCGGAGCGTCATCAACAGAACAACCGCGGGCGTGGCGAGCGTCATCGAGTCGGACAAGTCGAACGTGCCGGGTTCGATGCCGTTGGCCGCAGTGAACCAGGATCCGCCCGTACGCGGGTCGGTCTTGCGAAACACCTGGTCGACACCGCATTCCAGACCGTTGGACATGAACGCCTTCAGCAGCGCATCGCCGTCCATGGCCTCGTCGTGCGTGGCGACGATCCAGATGACGACCACCGCCTGGGGATCGGCGGAACCGTTCAAACCCGTCGACCCCATCGTGGTGGCCCAGCGATGATCTTCGAGCGAACGCCGTGCGCGCGGAATGGTCGGTTCGGTGCGCTTGCCAGGGATGTTGATGCGACGACCGGGGCTCGGCGTCTTCATCGTTGCGGGAGAAGGCGCACCCGGCTCCGCGTCGGCGGCGGATCCGGCGTCTTCGATCGGTGCATCGGCGGTAGGCCCTTGGGTCTCCGAACCGGGTTCGACCCGTTCCATGAGGACCGGCGGGTTCCGCTCGGCGTCTTGATCCGCCCACAGGTCGTCCACGTCCGCTTCCGCGGTCGCCGACAGATCGTCGTCGCCCATTGAGGACTCATCGGAGGCGTCGAGGGCCGAGTCGGACGCCGGTTCGTCTGCCGCACTCGACCGATGCCCTCGCCACGCTGCCCACAGGCCGTGAAGGACGACCAAGGCGAGCAACGCGCCGCCGCCGATCAGGATGTAGCTCTTGATGTCCATTCGAGAAACCCCGCCCTATACAGCCGCCAACCGCTCCGTTCTTTCCATGTCGACCGAGACCAAGCGGGATACGCCAGCTTCCTGCATGGTCACGCCCAGCAGGTGATCCGCCATTTCGATCGTCCGCTTGTTGTGCGTAATTACGACGAACTGCACGTCGTTCGACATCTCGCGGATCAACTCGGAGAGCCGTTCCGCGTTGACGTCGTCGAGCGGCGCGTCGACCTCGTCCAGCAGGCACACCGGACTCGGGTTGAGCTGGAAGATCGAGAAAATGAGCGCCACGGCCGTCATCGCCTTTTCGCCCCCGGAGAGCGGGTGAATGCTGACATTGCGTCTCCCAGGCGGCCGTGCCATCAACGTCACGCCGGTGTCGAGCCAATCTTCACCCGTGTGCACCAAGTACGCCTCGCCGCCGCCGAAGAACCTGGGAAACAGGTCCTTCAAGTGGACGTTCACCCGTTCGAACGTGTCCTTGAAACGCGCCCGCGTGTCGCGGTCGATGCGGCGGATGGCCTTGCCCAACGCGGCCAGGGCCGTTTCGAGATCCTCGCGCTGGTGGTCCAGATAGCGCTTGCGCTCCGACTGTGTCTCGTAGTCGTCGATGGCAACAAGATTGATGGGGCCCAATCGACCGATTCGGGCTTCGAGACGGTCCAGGGCCTCGACCCATTGTTCCTCGGTGGCATCCGAGGGCAGTCCGTCGCGGGCCTTGTGGAAGTCGATGTCGGTCTCGGCAAGTTTGGTCAGCAGGTTGTCCCGGTTTGCGGCGAGACGCTCGCGCTCTACGCGGGCGCCTTCCAAGCGGCTGCGCGCCTCATCCACCGTTTGCTGCGCTTCGTTGCGTTGTGCGGTCCCGAGGCCCATCTCGGCCTCGATGGCTTCCATCCGGCGGCGGAAATCAGCGAGCTGGCGCTCCAGATCGAGGCGATCCGCGAGCTTGGCTTCCAAGACGGCATTTTGACGCGGCATCGCCCCCTCGATCTCAGCCAATGCCACGCGCACTTCGGCCGCACGTTTCTCGAAGTCCTCGCTCTGCTTCAGCAATCGTGCGCGGGCTGTCTCGCCGGCGGCGAGCGATGCCTTCAGACCTTGGTTCTCGACCCGCAGGCGGTGGAGGCCATCGCGGGCGTCGCGGGCGGTCCGACGCACGCTTTCCAGTTCGCCCGCGTCGCGATCCCGCGCGGCGCGCAGCGCGTCGCCTTCGACGCGCAACGCCTCGGCGTCGGTCGACAGCGCGGCGAGCCCCAAGGCGCAGTCTTCCAGTTGCCTGGACTCCGACTCGATCTGGACGTCGATCTCCTGCTTTTCCGCGGCGCTACGCCGTGCCCGCGCGGCGGCTTCCTCCAGCCGTACCTGGTGGACATCGTGTTCGGTCTTGATCCGCGACAGGTCGATGGTCGCCACCGCGTGCCGTTCCCGCAACGCCTCGCGTTCGTCTTCCAATGCGGCCCCGCGCCGGCGAGCGTCGGCCACTTGTTCCGACTCCTGCACGAGACGCGCATCCGCCTGTGCGACCGTCTCCCGGAGCGACTCCAGTTCGCGAGCACGGCGGATGACGCTCGCGGCTTCATCGGCGCCCTTGTCGATGCGGATCCAATCCCGACCCACCCAGACGCCATCGCGGGTCACGATGCTGTGTCCAGGCATCAGCCTCGAACGGTTCAGAAGCGCTTCCGACGTCGACTCCGCCGCGAACACGCCCGCAAGGAGCGCGCCCAAATCCGGGCGAACGAATTCTGCCAACGCCCGGGGAACTGTCGGAAGCTCTGTTTCCGTCGGAAACTTCGTCTCCGTCGGAAACTTCGTTTCCGGGGGAGATCGGGTCTCGAACAACGTCAGGCGCCCACCTGTCTGGCCGAATTCTTCGGCACCGAGTTCTTCGGCCAACGATCCCGTGTCCGCCACCTCGATCGCCTCGACAGCGTTGCCGAGCACCGTTTCGACTGCCATCTCCCAACCCGGCTCGACCGCCAACTGCTCGCCGAGCCGCGGAACCTTGTCAAGCCCGTTGTCTTCGAGCCAACGCGCGACCCCGCGCGCCGGGCCAGTTCTGCCCAGGGCCGCCTCCTGAACTGCACTGAGCGCAGCCAAGTCGCTGCGTACGCCCTGCGCATCCCTGCGGGCCGTGTCCAGAGCACGCTCGCCCCCTTCGGCCTGCTCGCGGGCCGCGGCCAAGGCTTGGGCATTTGCCCCGATTTCCGCATCGAGCGCATCGAGTCGACGCTGGCACTCCTCGATCCGGCGAGCCAGGCTTGCGACATCGGCGTCCGTCACGTCGCCCAGATCCGGATCGAGGGTTCCCGACCGGGCCCGCAGCCGCTGCAGCGCCCGCTCGCCGTGCTCCATCCGGCTCTGCCGTACGCGGATCCCGCTCGCGTTTTCGGCGGCGCGGTTGGCGTATTCCTCCCAAGCCCTCTGGGAGTCGCGAACACGCGACTCGGCTTGCTCGAGACGGGCGGCGGCGGCGTCGTCTTCGGCCTCGAATTTCGCCAAGTCGGGCGTCGAGGCGGCGATCTCGGCCTGCATGCGGGCGATGCGTGCCGTATCCCTATCGAGCTCCTCGCCGGTCTCCTGCTGGCGCACCGACAAGGCCTCGAGGTCCAAATGAATTTGCCCAAGACGCTGCCGGCTGAACCCGATGGATTCCTCCAGCCGCGCCACCTCCGCGCCGACCTGATGGTAGCGGCCCTGCACACCGGCCTGCTCTTCGCCGAGTTCCGCGTGGGCGGCGCGTTGTTGTTCCAAGGCGGTGTCGATGTGTTGACGCTCGGCAAGCGCGGCCTCGTGTTCGACATCCAAGGCGTTGGCGCGGGCTTCCTGCCGGTCTAGCTGGGAACCCAGGTCGATCAGGCGCAGGGCATGCAACTCGGCTGTGCGCCGCCGCTCCTCCTCCTTGAGTTCGCGAAAGCGTTCAGCCGCCTTCGCCTGGCGTTTCAGAGTCTTCAGTTGCCCGTCGAGCTCGTCGGAAATATCCGCAAGCCTTTCCAGGTTTTCGACGGTGTGCTTGATGCGGTTCTGCGTCTCCCGCCGCCGTTCCCGGTACTTGGAGATGCCGGCGGCCTCCTCCAGGTAAGCGCGCAACTCCTCGGGCTTCGCCTGTACCAGTTGGGAGACCATGCCCTGCTCGATGATCGAATAGCTGCGCGGGCCGAAGCCGGTTCCAAGGAACACGTCGGCGACATCCCGCCGTCGGCAGCGGGTGCCGTTCAGGTAGTAGAGGGATTGGCCATCGCGGTTGACCTGCCGACGAATGGCGATCTCCGCATAGGAGGCGAACTTGCCCTTGGCGAATTCGCCGCCAACGCGTCCGTCCCTGTTGTCGAAGACCAACTCGATGGAGGCCAGGGACGCCGGTGGCCGGGTACCGGCACCGTTGAAGATGACATCGGTGAGTGCCTGGGCGCGTAGCTGACGGGCCGAACTCTCGCCCAATACCCAGCGAACGGCGTCGATGATGTTGGATTTGCCGCAGCCGTTGGGGCCGACCACCGCACAGCGATTGCCTGGAAAGCTGGCCGTCGTCGGATCAACGAACGACTTGAACCCGGCGAGCTTGATCTCCTTTAGGCGCATTCAGGTACGACATTCCGTTGTCGCGCAAGCGCCTAGTGTAACGGAATTGCCGCACAATGGCAGCGTCAAAAACACGACGAAACGCCCATGGGAAATAGCGGTTTTCAGCCGGTCGGCACAGCCGCTGACGGCTTGCCGCCTTCCGCGATTCCATGGAGTTCGGGCGGCACGTAGTTCTCGTCGTGCTTGGCAAGCACTTCCTCCGCCCGGAATACGCGATTCTCGTCAAGCTGCCCTCTCACCAGAGTGCCTTGGCCTTCGCGAAACAGGCCGGGCAACACGCCGACGTAGCGGACGTCGAAGTCATTGCCCTGGTAGTCGGTGAGCGTGAAAGTGACGCCCAAGCCGGTGGTGTCGTGGACAACGCTGTCCTCCACCACCATACCACCGGCGCGGATGGCGACCCCCGCGGGCGCCGCACCGTCGACGACCTTGGCCGGCTCGTAGAAGAGGTTGATGTTCTCGCGCAGGGCCAGCAACGCGAAGGCCAGCGTCACCGACGCGCCTGCAACCACGAACAGGACCACCGCGAGCCGTTGCCGGCGTACCGATCTCACTACGCTGCCTTCACCGCCGCTTCAGGCGACGAATAGTAGCCCGTAGGGACCCCAAGGGCCAGACGCCGATGGCGACAAGTGTCGCGAAGCTCATGGCGTAGGCGGCCCAGACGTATACGCCGTGGCCGCCCATGGCGAAGAACTCGGTCACGACTTGGCCGCCAGGTCGCGCACCCACCCGGTGCCCGCATCGCGCGCCACGATGCGCTCACGCAAGGCCGCGATCACGACGCCGGCCACGAAACAGTAGTAGCCGAGAACATTGATGGCCAATGGCCAAAGAAAGACCGCGGCGATCGCCGGTTTCTCGCCGATTGTGATGCTCGGCGGCTGATGCAGGGTGGTGAACCATTCTACCGAGTACTTGATGATCGGGATGTTGACAACGCCCACCACAGCCAGCAGCGCGACCGCGCGCGACGCCCGTTCCGGACGCGGCAAAGCCTGGCGCAGCGCCACCAGGCCGAAGAACAGGAACGCCAGGAGCAACGTCGAAACGGTGCGCGCGTCCCATACCCAGCCCTTGCCCCAGGTCGGCATGGCCCAGACGATGCCCGTGGCGAGCGCCAGAACGGTGACGACGAGACCCACGGGCGCGGCTGCGGCGATGAGCAGATCGGCCATCTTCATCCGCCACACCAGAAAGACGAATCCAGCGGCCGCGACCGCCACGTAGATGGCCTCCGCCAGGTGCGCGGCGGGCGCGTGGATGAACAGTATCCGAAAGCTGTCGCCCTGGAAGCGCTCGGCAGGCACGAAGCCCAAACCCCAGATCGAGCCCACGACGATCAGCACACCGCCAACCGCGTACAGGCCGATCACCCACGGTCGGGAACCGACGAAGAACCACTGCGGCGAGCCGGCCTTGTGGAAGGTGTTCTTGATCCATCCCATAGTCGTACCGAGGGGCGACACGATCACCCCGGATTCGGGGCACCTCGCAACAGCGCGATTGTAAACCGGGCGGGAACCGACATTCGCGCCGCCGACTCAGTGCTCTTGGCTGATGGCAAGCGCCTTGCCGACCGCGAACGGGGCGACCGTCACCGCAGCCGCCAGCAGAGCAACGAGCGCGAACAACGCGAAGGTGCTGGAATCGCCCGCCACCGCAGCCGTACTGGCGCTGGCCCCGAAGATCAGGACCGGCACGTAGAACGGCATGACCAGGATGGCCACCAGCAAGCCGCCGCGTCCCGTGGCTACGGCAAGCGCCGCGCCGATGGCACCCAAGAGCGTCAACACCGGCGTTCCGAGCAACAGCGAAAGCACGAGCACGCCGACTCCGGCGGTCGAATCCCCGAGCATGATCGCCGCCAGCGGACTCAACGCCGCAACCGGCAGCCCGGAGAGCACCCAGTGCGCGACGAGTTTGCCAAGCACGGCGGGGAACAACGGGCGAGCCTGGATCAGCATCTGCTCCAAGGTGCCGTCGTCGTGGTCGCGGCGAAACACCCCTTCCACCGCCAGCACATTGGCGAACAACGCCAGCACCCAGATCACGCCCGGCCCCAGCGCATTCCCGGTTCCGAGACCGAGCAGCACCGTTGCCAACACGAAGAAGACCATCGGATTCGCGGCGTCCGAACGGCTCCGAACGGCGAGCAGGAGATCGCGGCGGAACTGGCTCGCGAAAAGGTTCACCCGAGCGCCACAATGCGCACGGGAGCGGAGCCGCGCGCTCTCGACAGCGACCGATGGGTCGCGCAAACGGCGCCACCCCCAGCGGCACGGTGCTCGGCGATGAGTTCGCACACCAAGTCGGCACCGGCATCGTCGAGGGACGTCAGCGGTTCGTCCAGCACCCACAGATCGGAACGGCAGACCACCAAGCGCGCCAACGCCGCCCGGCGTTGCTGCCCAGCGGACAGCGAATCGCAAAGCTCGCCTCGGGCATCGGCAAGACCGAGGCGGACCAACGCCGCGTCGAGGCGAGCCGCGTTCAAGGCTTCGCCCCTCAACCCGGCCGCCCAGCGGAGGTTCTCCGCCGGGGTCAATCGACCGCTGACGCCCGGCCGATGCCCCAGGTAGACGACGCTCGCCTGGCGCCGTACCTCGCCCTCGTCCGGCTCGGCGAGTCCGACCAGGCAGCGCAGCAAGGTGCTCTTGCCGCTGCCATTGGCCCCCCGGATCTCGACCAGGTCCCCCGGCTCGATTGCCACCGAGATGCCGCCGAACAGTTGCCGCCTGCCCAGCTCGTAGCGGATGTTGCGGGCGACAAGCAGGCTCATTCCCCACCGGCAAGATGACACGGTTCGCGGTAGTTCTCAGTCTAGCGCGCCTCGCTACCCAAGAGCGCCTCGCCAACAGGCGCGCCCGTCACGTCCATCGTGGGCATCAGCTCCACCCTGCGCCGCAAGCCCCCGAAGTCCACCAGCGCGCCGTCCCCCAGATGGCTCGGCACCAGGTGGCGCATGGCGCGGGCGATGTTGTCCACCCGGCCCGGCTGGATGGCGTCCCACTCGGCGAGCATCCGCTTGATGACCGGGCGCTCGAGATTCTCCTGCGATCCGCACAGGTTGCACGGGATGATCGGGTGGTCGCGGTAGCGGGACCAGCGCGCGATGTCGCGTTCGCGGATGTAGTAGAGCGGCCGGATGACCACGTGGTTGCCGTCGTCCGAGACCAGTTTCGGCGGCATGGACTTCATTCGACCGCCGTGGAACATGTTGAGGAACAGGGTCTCCACGGCGTCGTCGGCGTGGTGGCCCAAGGCGATCTTGGTGGCGCCGATGCGGCGCGCGAAGCTGTACAGCACGCCGCGTCGCAGCCGGGAGCAGACTGGGCAATAGGTCTTGCCCTCGGGCGTTAGCCCGCATTTCTCACCAGGGGCCGTGATGATCGCGGAGGATTTTGGCCCCGTGTACACACGGGCACGTGCGCGTGCTCGCGACCGAGAGCATAGCGGGGACTACGGTTGAGGGAGCACGTGCGCGCACGGCCCGTGTGTACACGGGGCCAAAAGACCCGCGAGGGCGCGGCCAGCGCAGTCCGCCATCGGCACGATCATCGACATCGCGGTCAACTAGTGCAACCCAAGAGCTTTTTAACGCCGACAAGCGGCCTGGTGAGAAATGCGGGTTAGCCTCACTGCTCTCAAACGCAGAGTGTCGCTCGAAGAAGAGACCGTGGGAGGCCCAATCGACGTTGCTGTGGTGGTCTCCAAAGGCGAC
>JAKZRQ010000056.1:0-5379 GCA_047518105.1 Pseudomonadales bacterium
ACCACTGACACGTCATTTCAAGGGTGTTCGACCACTGGTTTGACCGCGATGTCGATGATCGTGCCGATGGCGGACTGCGCTGGCCGCGCCCGCCCGCGCTTCGCGCGGAGGCCCTCGCGGGTCTTTTGGCCCCGTGTACACACGGGCCGTGTACACACGGGGCCAAAATCCTCCGCGATCATCACGGCCCCTGGTGAGAAATGCGGGCTAGGGAATCGTCTTACACCACGCGGGGTCGATGTCTCAATGGGCCAAGGGCCAATGTCGTATGCATTGGCCGTTCGACCACGCCATCATTGGAGCATGTTCAAAGACGATGATCGCCAGTTCGAGCGGGTGGTGTGGCGTAGCCGCCGGGGCATGTTGGAACTCGACCTGCTCCTGGTGGACTTCGCCAAGGCGCGTTATCCGCTGCTGGCCTCGGAGGATCAGGACGCGTACCGCGGCTTGCTCGGCCTGGAAGACTGGATCATCTGGGATTGGCTGCAGCGGCGCGCGGCGCCGGCCCCGCCGTTGGGACGCATCGTCGATCTGATCGTGGCCTTCGCCGGCGAGGCCGAACGGCACCGGGGTTGGGCAGCGGAAACGCTCAAGCCGCCGTAGCGCGATGAACCCGCACCGTGACGACGTCGAGATGGATTGGACACCGGGTTGGGACTGGCTGGTCGCCGTGGCGGCAATCCACGTCCTGGCGGTGGCGCCCTGGACGATTCATCTCGGACCCTGGCCGCTGATTCCGGCCGCCGTCTCGCTCATCGCCCACTTGGGTGTCTTTCTGCGTGGTGAAGTCTGGCGTTTCGCCCTGGTTGGCGAACGCGCCGTGCTATTCGAACCGGAGCGTCGGGACGGCACCCGTCGCCCGGCGCGCCTATGGGGGCCGCCCTGGTTGACCGAACGTTGGGTGGTGGTGCGTACGACCCGGCGCGTGCTGGTGTTGCGCGCGGATCGCTACGAAGCCGCGCTGTTCGCGAGGTTGCGGCGTGCGTTCTTGGGCAGCGCTGCCCGGGGTTGGAATACGTCGAGGGGATCGGCAGCGGGATAGATCACGCTGGGTTGGGGATTGGTTGCCGGGCGCGGATAGTCCAGGTTGTAGTGCAGGCCGCGGCTCTCTCGGCGCATGGCGGCGGATCGGACGATCAACTCGGCGACGTGCACGAGGTTGCGCAGTTCGATGAGGTCGGCGGTGACCCGGTGACGGGAATAGTAGTCGTGGATCTCCTGCTTCAAGAGATCGATGCGATGCTGGGCACGTTCCAGCCGCTTGTTGCTGCGTACGATGCCGACGTAGTCCCACATGAACCGCCTGAGCTCTGTCCAGTTGTGGGTGAGCACGACCTGCTCGTCCGAGTCCGAAACGCGGCTCTCGTCCCAGCTGGGGGGCGACAGCCGGGCCAGCGGGGAAGAGCGCATCCGCCGTCCGATGTCGTCCGTCGCCGCTTCCGCGAACACCAGGCATTCAAGCAACGAATTGCTTGCCAGCCGATTGGCACCGTGCAGGCCGGTGTAGGCGGTTTCGCCCACGGCGTAGAGCCCTGGAACATCGGTGCGGCTTGCGAGATCGACGATGACGCCGCCGCAGGTGTAGTGGGCTGCGGGCACGACGGGGATGGGCTTGCGCCGCATGTCGATGCCGAGTTGCAAGCACCGGGACAGGATCGTCGGGAAGTGCCCCTCGATGAAGTCCGCGCTTCGGTGGCTGATGTCCAGGTAGACGCAATCCGTGCCGAGACGCTTGATCTCGTGGTCGATGGCGCGGGCGACGATGTCCCTGGATGCCAGTTCGGCACGCGGGTCGAAGCGGTGCATGAACCGGCTGCCGTCGGGTAGCAGGAGCTTGCCTCCTTCGCCCCGGACCGCCTCCGAGACCAGAAAGGAACCACGACCTTGCTGGCCCGCCTCCGGATGGTAGAGGCAAGTGGGATGGAACTGGTTGAACTCCATGTTGGCGACACGGCAGCCGGCCCGCCAAGCCATCGCGATGCCGTCGCCGGTCGCCCCGTCGGGATTGCTGGTGTAGACGTAGGCCTTGCTCGCGCCCCCTGTCGCCAGCACCACGAACGGCGCTTCGTAGACTTCCACCCGTTCGGATTCGCGGTTGTAGACGTAGGCGCCAAGGACTCGGTTTGCACCCGCGCCAAGCTTGCCGGCGGTGATCAGATCGATCGCCACCCGACCACTGTGGATGTCGATGTTCGGATGCTCCGAGGCTTTGCCGCCGAGCGTCTCGGCGATCGCCGCGCCGGTGGCGTCGGCGACGTGGAGCACGCGTCGATGGGAGTGACCGCCTTCCCTGGTGAGGTGCGGGGCATCCCCTTCGTGGTCGAACGCGAGCCCCAAGCCGACCAGGTGGGCGATGCAGCGGGGTGCACGCGAGACCGTGAAGCGGACCACTTCCTCCACGCACAAGCCGTCGCCCGCGGCCATGGTGTCTCCGATGTGCGACTCGAAGCTATCGTCGGCAGCGCTGACCGCGGCGACGCCGCCCTGAGCGCGGTTGGTCGAGCCGTCGCGAATGGCGTCCTTGGACAGGACGGTGACCCGGGACCGGTCCGCCAAACGCAGGGCCGTTGCCAAACCGGCGGCCCCGCTCCCGAGTATCAGCACGTCGGTTCGATGTCGTTCCTGCGCGGCTTGCAAAGCGAGTTTCGGCGAAACGCGTCGGCAGCGCGTCGCGTTTTCTCCGTGTCAATTCGGTGACACGAAGTATACTCGCGACGCCCCTCCCGATCAGGCCCGCTGCCAAGGGGCAGCCCTGGGGAGGCTACGCGGTGTGTTCGACATCCGTTGTAGCATGGTTCACACCGTCGGGGAGGGTCGGCGACAATTGGCACCAAGACGAGACGTGGCGTGAGCGCGGACACCGACAAAGAGCTGGTAAGGCGTGTGCAGAAGGGCGACCGGGTCGCGTTCGACCTGCTCTTCCTGCGCTACCAGCACAAGATACACGGCTTGGTGACCCGCTATGTCAACGCGCCGGAGGACGTGGAGGAAGTGGTCCAGGAGGCCTTCATCAAGGCTTATCGCGCATTGCCGCGATTCCGGGGCGAGAGTGCCTTCTACACGTGGTTGTACCGCATCGCCGTCAATACCTCGAAGAACCACTTGGTGTCCCAGAGCCGTCGCCCGCGGGGCGTCGAGATCAATGCCGGGGACATCGAAACCAGTGAAGTGGCCGAGGCTTTGCAAGACACGGAGGATCCGGAAGCCATCCTGCGTCGGGACCAACTGCAGGCGGCGGTGGACCATGCCCTTGCGGATTTGCCGGAAGATCTGCGTACCGCGCTAACTCTTCGCGAGTTTGATGGTCTAAGCTATGAACAGATCGCCGCTGTCATGGAGTGCCCGGTGGGGACTGTGCGTTCGCGCATATTCCGCGCCAGAGAAGCCGTGGACGAGCGGATTCGTCCTCTAGTGGATCGCGGGCGAGCCACTAGAGCGGAGAGATGACATGTCTGAGTCGATGCAGGAGTCGTTGAACGAAGCACTGTCCGCCGCCATCGATAGCGAAGCGGAGGAGTTGGAATTGCGCCGCGTACTGAACGCGGTGGGTGGCGATTCGGAACTACGGGCGAAGTGGGAGCGCCTCCACTTGATTGGAGGGATCATACGGGGCGAGGCGACCTGGCCGCGCGCCGGTGCGGCGACCGCGAAGGCAAGTGCGGGGGGATTCGTGGCTGTGCCGCCCGAGTCCTTCGAATCGGTTCGGATCCAGGTTGGCACGCGTTATCCCGCGCGCTGGCTTGGACCCGTCACCGGCGTCGCGGTGGCGGCAGCGGTCATGCTCGCTGTCTATCTGGACACCGTGGACAAGCCGGGCACGGTGAACGCCGAAACACCGGTCTTGGAACTCGCTTCGTCGCCGCAACCCGAACGAGTGCCGTCGGAGGTCGATCTTCGCCGGGCTCACGCCTATCTGATGCGGCACGCGCAGCACACATCGATCATGCCGCGAACGCCAGCCATGCCATTCATCAAGGTGCTGGCCGTGCGTAGCGAGGATGAAGACACCCCGTGAACCCAAACTTGGCGCTCGCCGCCCGGCGCGTCCGGCGCGAGACCTCCGGGCTGCTCGCCCGTTCGGCCCTTGTGGTCGCCAACGGGTTCATGGGGGTGCAAGGGCTTGCCGCCGAGGATTCGGGCGTTGCTCGATCTCCGGCCGAGTGGCTGGCCGCCATGGACGCCGCATTTCGGTCCTTGGACTACGACGGCGTGTTCACCTACTACGCGACCAGCGACTCCGAGATCCAACTTCGCAGGGGGATTGCCAAGGACAGCGGCGGTCGCGGGGTGCGGTTCAGCGCCGGCTTTTCCGCAGGGGTTGAACTGGCCTCGTTCCGCATCGTCCACAAGGTCATCGGCGGCGTCGAGCATGAACGGATCGCGCAGCTCGACGGTCCGCAGCGGGAGATCCTGCGCACGGGCGACGAGGTCGTCTACGTTCTCCACCCGGGGGACGAGTTGCTGGATCTGCACGGTGCGATTCCCGCTGGCCCGTACGCTCGGATCCTCATGGGCTCTCCCTTGGACTTGGGCGACTCCTACCAGGTGGTGGAGAGTGGCCAAGATCGTGTTGCGGGCCGTCCGTCCATCCGTTTGGACATCGTTCCGCGGGATGGAGACCGCTTCGGTCACCGCCTTTGGCTCGACGAAGCCACCAACCTGTTGCTCCGCTCCGAGCTCAGGGATCTCGCGGGCAACCACCTGGAAATGGTTCAGTTCACGTCGTTGCGGGTGGGCGAGGCGGTGATGGCGGCCGATCTTGAGCCTTCGAGCGCTGGCGTCCAGATCGGCGGGCTGGCGGATCCGTCGGCACAGTCCGCGGCGGAACCTGCCACGCTACGGTGGCACGCGGGCTGGGTGCCGCAGGGTTTCCGGATGACCACCAACGACGTCAGCCCCCCGGTGAACGGCTCCAATGTCGTTTTCTTGATGTTCAGTGACGGTTTGGCGGCGTTCTCGGTATTTGTCGAAACAATGCCCGAGACCGGTGCCGGGAACGTGATGTCCCGCAGCGGCGCCACCGTCGTGTTGACGCACTCGGCTGCGGGCGAGAGCGGTGACCATCTGGTTACCGTGGTGGGAGAAGTCCCGGTCGCGACCGCCCGGCGCGTTGCCGCGGGTATGTACTACGAGCCATAGTGTGCTGCGGGCAAGCCGAAATGCCAGTGATGATCCAAGGCATTTGAGCGCCCCAGGGCCGGGCCCCGCTTCGCGTAGCGAAGCGCCTTGCTCTGTCAACCCTAAATCTTCGCGTCAGCGCGTCCGCAAGCGTCCAGCCGCTAGGCGGCACCTTGAAGGCATATCGGGCATACGTCGAGAGGTGCCAACAACGCGGATGGGCCGCGCTTCAGCGCGCCTTGCGGGCGCGCCCTACGGGTG
>JAKZRQ010000057.1:0-4268 GCA_047518105.1 Pseudomonadales bacterium
CGCGAGGGCCTCCGCGCGAAGCGCGGGCGGGCGCGGCCAGCGCAGTCCGCCATCGGCACGATCATCGACATCGCGGTCAAACTAGTGAAACCCAAGAGCTTTTTGACGCCGACAAGCGGCCTGGTGAGAAATGCGGGCTAGACCTTAGCGGTGCGCGGTTCGATGTCCAGGGCCAGTTCGCCGTTCTCCTCGGAGACGTGTACGACGCCGCCGCCATCGGCCAAATCGCCGAACAGGATGTCTTCCGCGAGTCGCCGCTTGATCTTCTCCTGGATGAGCCGCTGCATGGGTCGCGCGCCCATCTTCGCGTCGTAGCCTTCCGTTGCCAACCAGTCCCGGGCCGACTCGTCCACGTCCAACTCCACCTTCTTCGCATCGAGCTGGCCCTGCAACTCGACGAGGAACTTGTCCACGACGGTCTTGATGATCTCGATGGGCAGCGCGTTGAACTGCATGATCGCGTCCAAACGGTTGCGGAATTCGGGGGTGAACATCTTCCGGAGGATCTCCATGGCGTCCGAGGTGTGATCCTGCTCCATGAACCCGATGGAAGCCCGCGACGCCTCCTGAGCGCCCGCGTTGGTGGTCATGATCAGTACCACGTTGCGGAAGTCGGCCTTGCGGCCGTTGTTGTCGGTGAGCGTGCCGTGATCCATGATCTGCAGCAGCAGGTTGAAGACTTCCGGGTGCGCCTTCTCCACTTCGTCGAGCAACACCACGCTGTGGGGATGCTTGACGACGGCTTCCGTAAGCAAACCGCCCTGATCGAAGCCGACATAGCCCGGCGGTGCGCCGATCAAGCGCGAAACCGTGTGCCGCTCCATGTACTCGGACATGTCGAAGCGCAACAACTCCACACCCATGATCTTCGCAAGCTGGCGGCACACTTCTGTCTTGCCGACGCCGGTGGGGCCGGCGAACAGGAACGAACCGATGGGCTTGCCCTCCGTCTTCAAACCGGCGCGCGAGAGCTTGATGGCCGAGGCCAAGGCATCGATGGGTTCGTCCTGGCCGAAGACCACGAGCTTGAGCTTGGCGTCGAGGTCGCGCAGCGCCTTCTTGTCCGAACTGGTGACCTGGTTCGACGGGATTCGCGCAATCTTGGCAACCACCTGCTCGACGTCCGCCGCGCCCACTGTCTTCTTCCGCCGGCTGGGTGCGAGGAGCAGTTGGGCGGCACCGGCTTCGTCGATCACGTCGATGGCCTTGTCGGGCATGAAGCGATCGGTGATGTAGCGTTCGGACAGCTCGGCCGCAACGCGCAGGGCGCGGTCGGTGAAACGCAGTCGGTAGTGGTCCTCGAAGCGCGACTTCAAGCCCTTGAGAATGAGATAGGTGTCGTTGACGTCCGGCTCGACGATGTCGATCTTCTGGAATCGCCGCGACAGGGCGCGGTCCTTTTCGAATACGCCCCGGTACTCGTGATAGGTGGTGGATCCCATGCAGCGGACATCGCCGGAAGCGAGCAGCGGCTTGAGCAGGTTCGATGCGTCCATCACGCCACCGGACGCGGCACCCGCGCCGATGATGGTGTGGATTTCGTCGATGAACAGGATCGAGCCTTCCTCCTTCTGCAGTTCGGCCAGCAGGATCTTGAAGCGCTTCTCGAAGTCGCCCCGATACTTGGTGCCGGCCAAGAGCGCACCGAGGTCCAACGCCAGCACGCGGCTCTCGGCAACGACCTCGGGCACCTCGCCGTCGACGATGCGCTTGGCCAGCCCCTCGGCGATGGCCGTCTTGCCGACGCCCGACTCGCCCACGAGCAGCGGATTGTTCTTGCGTCGCCGGCAAAGGATCTGGATGACCCGCTCGACCTCGTCGTCGCGACCCACCAAGGGATCGATCTTGCCTGCCTTGGCCAACGCGTTCAGATCACTCGCGAAACTCTTGAGCGCCGGTTGCGCCTCCCCTTCCGCGCCTTCCTGCTCGGCCGAGGGAGACTCCGCATCCCCTTCGGCATTCTCGGCGGTCCTCTTCGAGATGCCGTGGGCGACGTAGTTCAAGACGTCGAGGCGGGCAATCGACTGCTTCTTCAGGCAGTAGACCGCGTGGCTCTCCTGCTCGCCGAAGATGGCGATGAGCATATCGGCCCCATTGACCGGTTTGTTGCCCCTCGATTGGACGAGAAAGATCGCCCGCTTGATGACCATGTCGAAGCCCGCCGTCTTCTTGGGCTCGTGGCCCCGTTGCATCTGCGCAGCCGGAATCAGCGGGGTGTTGGCGTCGATGAACTCTTCGAGGTTGTGGCGCAGCAAGTCGATATCGGCACCCACGTTGTTGAGCACGTCCACAGCCACCTTGTCGTCGAGCAGCGCGAGCAGCAGGTGTTCGGGCGTGACGAACTCGTGGCGCCTCTCGTACGCCTGCTGCACTACGTTGTTGATGGCGTGGATCAGTTCGTCGCTAAGCACTGGAAACCTCGACTTGACGTTGACCCGGTAGCAAATCGTCCGTGGCTCGTGATCGGCGCATCGCGCCCGACCGTTTGGACAAGCCGGCTTTGCTGGCCGCGCGGTATGGAAGGGCATTGAAGCATGGAAATGGTGGCGCTCACGTCGTTGTCTTCCGGCTAGTCCGCGTCGGTTTGCTCAACTGCGGACTTCAAGGGATGGCGGTTCTCCTGGGCGTAGGCGTTCACTTGCTCGGACTTGGTTTCGGCAATGTCGCGCGGATAGATGCCCACCACGGCACTGCCCGCCGTGTGCACCGTCCACATCAGCCGCCAAGCCTTCTCGATGTCCATGTAGAAGAAACGCATGAGGACGTGGACGACGAACTCCTGGGGCGTGTAGTGGTCGTTCAAGAGAACGACCTTGAACATCGGCGGCGGCTTGAGCTTGGGATCCGCCGACCGCTCCCTGACGATGATTGTGGTGTCGCGATCGTCGTCCCAGTTCCCTGGCAGGTCTGACCCGAGCGTCCAGCGGAACGGTCGCGCACGCCGAGGATTCGAGATCGTTGCCTTCACCGTATCTCTCGTCGGACACCAGCGTACGAATCTACCAAAAGATTATGAACGACCCAATCATAACCCAGTTCGACCGACCTGCCACCAAGCGAGGGGTGCACGTCAGATTTGTTGATGATGTGGGAGGATAGGGGAACTGGCGGCCTATCTGTAATACTATAAGGTGATGCAGATAGGACGGGAGGTCCACCATGCCCAAGATCGAGAGCATCGACGAACTGCAGAGACGCCGAGACGAACTACGCGGCGAGTTGGCGGTGATCGGCGACTTCCGCCCAGGCACGCTGGTCGAGTACAAGCGCAAGTGCGGCAAGCCGAACTGCCATTGCGCGCAACGCGGCGACCCCGGCCACCCCGGGTGGGCGCTGATGCGCAAGTCCGGCGGCAAGCACGTGAACCGGGGAATTCCCAAGGACGCGCTGGAGCAGACGCGGGCGCAGATCGCCGAGCACCGTCGCTTCCGGGAGTTGTCGCGGCACCTGGTGGAGGCCAGCGAGGCATTGTGCAGAGCCCGGCTCAAGGCCGGCCGGGACGCGGGGCGGGGAGCCCAAAAAGGGGGCTCCGCGGTTCGCTGAAGGCGGCGTTCGCGGCGGACATCGCGACCGAGATCGACGCGCCGGCGGGTGCCGGCGCGGCGGACGGGATCGACTTCGAGGCGCTGGAGACTGCCGTTCGCCGCCGGGCGCTCGCGCTGGCGGCGCGGCTGGTGGAGCGGCGGCTCAACGCGGACCGGAGCGACCGCGCGGGGGCGACGCTACCGTGCGGCTGCGGCGCCCGGGCGTCGTACGCCGGGCGGCGCGCGAAGACGGTGACCACGGTGCTCGGCGCACTACGCCTGGAACGCGCCTACTACCACTGTCCGGCGTGCAACGCGGGCTTCCACCCGCGCGACCGGGCGCTCGGCATCGAGGGCGGGTCGCTGTCGCCCGGCGCGGTTCGGATGACCGGCCTGGCGGCGGCGCGCGCGAGCTTCGCGGAGACCGGCACGCTGCTCCACGATCTGGCAGGCGTGAACGTCGACGCCAAGCAGGCGGAGCGCACCGCGGAGGCGCTCGGGCGCGAGATCGCGGCGGACGAACGCGAGGTCGTGGCGGCCGAGCCGGGCCGGGCGCCGACCATGTACCTGGGCATGGACGGCACGGCGTCCCGGTGCGCAGGACGGAGCTGGCGGGCCGCGCCGGCAAGCAGGCCGACGGTTCGGCCAGGACCCGGGAGGCGAAGCTGGTCGCGGTCTGGGCCGGCGCGGTCGACGCGCGGGGGCGGGACCTGCCCGAGCGGGAGCCCGGCTCGGTCAGCTACT
>JAKZRQ010000058.1:0-6413 GCA_047518105.1 Pseudomonadales bacterium
ACCGGTGGGCAGCGCTCTTGAACGGCTCGTATTCCGAGACGCGCTCGCAGCCTTGAGCATGCCGAATGTTGACACTTGGGTTGCATATGAACACCGGTGGGCAGCGCTCTTGAACGGCTCGTATTCCGAGACGCGCTCGCAGCCTTGAGCATGCCGAATGTTGACACTTGGGTTGCATATGAACACCGGTGGGCAGCGCTCTTGAACGGCTCGTATTCCGAGACGCGCTCGCGTAGCGAAGATGCGCTAACGTTCGAGGGTACGGGTCGTTTTGCATTTCGTTGGGATGCCGTGGCAGTCTCGCCGGTTCGCCTTGCTTGGAAAGATTGAACGATGACTGATCCCGAGTCCTGGGAATCCCTGGTAGGCCCCTACCGCGAACTGCTGGTGGGCATCGGCGAGGCGCCCGACCGGGACGGCTTGCGGTTCACGCCGCAACGTGCCGCCAAGGCGCTGGCGTTCCTAACCCGCGGCTATCGACTGAGTCTCGACGAGGTGGTCAACGATGCCCTGTTCGAGACGGATCTCGACGAGATCGTCCTGGTCAAGGACATCGAGTTGTATTCGCTGTGCGAACACCACGTGCTGCCGTTCATCGGGAAGTGTCACGTCGGCTACCTGCCCTGCGGTCGCGTTCTGGGGCTGTCCAAAATCGCCCGTATCGTAGACATGTTTGCGCGTCGGCTGCAGATCCAGGAAACGCTCACCCAGCAGATCGCAAGCACCATTATGGAAGTCACCAACGGGGCTGGCGTGGGCGTCATCATCGAAGCCCAGCACCTGTGCATGGCCATGCGCGGCGTGGAGAAACAGCACGCGACCATGAAGACTTCGGTGATGCTGGGCAAGTTCCGGGACAATCCGCCGACGCGGGCGGAGTTTCTGCAGTTGGTCGGCAACACCTCGTAGGCCGCGTGATGCGTTATCGGATCGCCGTTGTTCCGGGTGACGGCATCGGGAAGGAGACGGTGCCGGAAGGAATCCGGGTTCTGGACGCCGTCGGCGAGCGCTTCGGCATCGCCTTCGACTGGGAACCGTTCGATTGGGGCTGCGAGCGATACGCACGCTGCGGGGCCATGATGCCCGAGGAGGGCCTTGAGGCGATTCGTCACCACGACGCCATCTTTCTTGGTGCCGTGGGCTTTCCCGGCGTGCCCGATCACGTCTCGCTATGGGGCCTGTTGATTCCCATTCGCCGTCGCTTCGAGCAATACGTCAACCTACGCCCGGTGCGGCTGCTCGAAGGCATCGAGTCGCCGTTGCGCGGTCGGAGGGCCGAGGACATCGACTTCTGGGTCGTGCGCGAGAACAACGAGGGCGAGTATTCCGACATCGGGGGCCGGATGTTCCCGGGGACGGACGACGAGTTCGTAGTCCAGGAAAGCGTCTTCACCCGGCGCGGCACCGACCGCGTCATCCGCTATGCCTTCGAACTGGCGCAACGACGACCGCGCCGCCAGGTCACTTCGGCGACCAAGTCCAACGGCATCAAGCACACCATGCCGTTCTGGGACGAGCGCTTCGAAGCGGTTGCCGCCGACTACCCGGACATCGCGACAGCGAAATTCCACGTCGACATTCTCGCGGCGCAGTTCGTGCTCCACCCGGATTGGTTCGACGTGGTGGTGGGCAGCAACCTGTTCGGCGACATCCTCTCGGACTTGGGGCCGGCCATCGCCGGCACCATCGGCATTGCGCCGTCCGCGAACATCAACCCGGAACGCCACTATCCCTCGATGTTCGAGCCGGTGCACGGTTCGGCGCCGGACATCGCCGGCAAGGGCATCTGCAATCCCATCGGCCAGATCTGGTCGGGCGCGATGATGCTGGAGCATCTCGGTCATCCCGACGCGGCGCAGGCGGTTGAAGCAGCGATCGAGACCGCGCTGGCCGATCCCGCGGCACTCACGCCGGACATGGGCGGGAAGGCCAGTACGCAGGTGCTCGGCCGCGCCATTGCGCGCGCGGTGGCTTCGGGCTGACGTGGGCGGCCATCCGGCCGATCATTACAGGGTCGCCGTGATCTCGCCGAGCTTGCGGGTGAGGAGTCGGTTCTCCCGGTAGTCGATGGGGATGACCACCAGGCTCGGTCCGGGATCTCGGAACGACCGCTCCAGCACATCCCGGAGATCGCCGCTGTTGGCGCAGGTGTAGCCGTTCCAGCCGAACGCATGGGCCAGTTCGAGCCACTTCGGGTTGCCGAACGACAAATCCGTGTGGCGACCGAACTCGTTCTCCTGCTTCCAGGCGATCAGGCCGTACTCGTTGTCTTCCCAGAGGAGGACCGTCAGGTTGCTGCCGAGACGGGTCGCGGTTTCCATTTCCTGGACATTCATGAGAAAGCCACCGTCTCCGCAGACGGCCAGCACCCGGCGTTCGGGAAATACGAGATTGGCTGCAATGGCGCCGGGAAGGGCGAAGCCCATGGAGCAAAAACCATTGGGGATCAGGCAGGTGTTGGGGGTGTGGCAGTGATAGTGGCGGGCGATCCACATCTTGTGAGCGCCCACGTCGGACAGCAGGATATCGTCCGGGCCCAGTACTGAACGGGCGTCGATCAACGCCTTCTGGGGGCGGATGACGCCTTCGGTTCGGTCGTCGGCGTGTTCGGCGAAATCCGCCTGCATTTCGGCGCGCAGCACCCGTTGGCCGTCGAGGTCGAAAGACAGTCCTCCGACGCGGTCCACGCGCTCGTTCAGCATCCACAACAGGTGCGCCAGGTCGCCCACGAGTTCCACTTGCGGATCGTAGTGCGCGTCCACCTCGGCGGGCAGGAAGTCGGCGTGCATGATGCGCTTGTCGGCGTTGGGATTCCAAACGCGCGGATTGTACTCGACCATGTCGAAGCCGAGCGAAATGACCAGATCGGCCTCGTCGATGGCCAGGTTGGCCCGGTCGCGCGTGCCGAGCCCCGCAGTGAACAGGCAGTAGTCGGCATCCATGTCCACGCAGCCCTTCGCCATGAAGGTACTGACCACGCCGATGCCGGTCTTCTCGCAAAACAGCTTCAACTGATGGCTGGCGCGACGGCGGATGCAGCCGTTGCCGGCCAGGATGACGGGTTTGCTGGCGTTCTCGAGCAGTTCGAACGCCTGATTCACGATCTTGTCGTCGGTCACCGGACGGCGGCGGCGACGGGGCACGATGGGCTTCGCCACCGTATCGAGCTTGGCGATGTCCTCCGGCAACTCGATGTGGACCGCCCCGGGTTTCTCCGTGGTGGCGATGCTGACCGATTTGCGCACGATCTCGGGGATCGCTTCCGGCGTGCGCACGGTTTCCGCCCACTTGGTGACGGGCTCGAACATCGCCACCACGTCCATGACTTGGTGGGACTCCTTGTGCAGCCGGTGGGTGGTACCTTGGCCGGTGAGGACCAACAGCGGCGCCCGGTCCATGTTGGAGTCGGCGACACCGGTGATCAGGTTGGTGGCGCCGGGACCTAGGGTGCCGAGGCAGGCGGCCGGATTGCCCGTCAGCCGCCCGTAGACTTCCGCCATGAAAGCCGCGCCCTGTTCGTGTCGCGTCAGCACGAAACGGATGCTGTCCGAGGCTTCAAGCGACATCATGAAATCGGCGTTCTCCTCGCCGGGGACCCCGAAGATGTACTCGATGCCCTCCGCTTCGAGGCACTTGACGAACAGGTCCGATGCCTTCATGGGCTTGCCTTAGCGCTACTGCTCACGGTATTGGATCGCGGAACGGAATCGAGGTTCCCCGGTCTGCCGGCGGCCAGGCGGCGTTCGCCGCCGGGTTGCCAGGACCTTTCGGAAACCCCGTTGCCGACGGCCTCGAGGGGCACCTGCCAACTGGCGTTCAGACGAGACGTCACGGTGGCGGGTTCGGCGATCGGTAGTCATGGGGACTGACGACGTAGCGGTCGAGAAACACCGCGGCCTCGTCCATGGTGGGTTGCACCCATTTGGGCCAACGTACCCAGGTGTGCGGTTGGCCGGCATAGATGTGCATCTCCACGCGGGCGCCGGCTTCGGCCAGGGCGTTGTACATGCTGATGCTGGCGGACACCGGTACCACCTTGTCGGCGTTGCCGTGCAGGAAGAAGGTCGGCGGGAAGCCGAACCGAACGTATTCCATTGGACTCGCGGCGCGCGCGGCCTCGGCGGTCGCCTGGTTTCCGAGCAGCGTAGCGGCGGCGGTTCCGCCCGAGGTGCGTTCGCCAACGTCCAACCGCACCGGTGGGTATACGGCGACTACCGCAACGGGCGATGTGTCGATGTCGCGGTTGCCGCCGTCGCCTTCGAATTCGGCGTGACCCACCGTGCCAGCCAGCAGCAACGCAAGATGGCCGCCGGCGGAGTTGCCCAAGACCGCAATGCGGCTGGCGTCTACGCCCAGTGATGGGGCGTTCCCCCGGAACCAGCGCATCGCCGTCTTGACGTCGTGAATCTGCGCCGGCCACGCCGCGCGAGGCATCAGCCTGTACTCCGGGGCCACGCACGTGAATCCACGGATTACCAACGCGTTGGCCTGTGGCGTCATCATGGCTTTCGATCCCTTGCGCCAGCCACCGCCGTGAATCATGAGTACGCCGGCGCCGTTCGGCTTCCTTGGCCGGTAGACGTCGGCGTGCAGGTCCCGTCCGTCGCCGGTACCGACAACCGTGTGTTCTTCCAACTCGATTCGATCCACCATGATCCGATCGATCGCCTCGCTAAGGGTTCCAGGGCTTCACGCGATGCCGCCCATGCACAGGTACTTCACTTCCAGGAACTCGTCGAGGCCGTAGTGGGAGCCTTCGCGGCCGATGCCGGATTCCTTCATGCCGCCGAATGGCGCGACCTCGGTGGAGATGATGCCGACGTTCACGCCGACAATGCCGTATTCCAAGGCTTCGCCGACGCGCCAGGTCCGGCCGACGTCGCGACTGTAGAAGTACGCCGCGAGTCCGAACTCCGTGGCGTTGGCGAGGCGGATGGCCTCTTCTTCGGTGTCGAAACGGAACAACGGCGCCAGCGGTCCGAAGGTTTCTTCCCGGGCGACCTTCATTTGCGGTGTGACGCCCGTGAGCACCGTTGGTTCGAAGAAAGTGCCGCCCAAGCGGTGTCGTTTGCCGCCGACAACGAGTTCGGCGCCGCCATCCACGGCGTCGCGGATGTGCTCCTCGACCTTTTCGACCGCAGCCATGTCGATGAGCGGTCCTTGTTCGACCTCGCTTGAGAAGCCGGGACCGACGCGTAGCGCCGCGCTTGCTGCCGCAAGCTTGGCCGCGAACTCCTCGTAGACGCCGTCCTGCACCAGGAATCGGTTCGCGCAGACGCAGGTCTGGCCGGCGTTCCGGTACTTGGAGGCGATCGCACCTTCGACGGCGGCATCGATGTCGGCATCGTTGAAGACGATGAACGGCGCGTTGCCGCCGAGTTCCATGGACACTTTCTTGACGGTGCCGGCGCACTGTGCGAGCAACAGCTTCCCGACTTCCGTGGAACCGGTGAAGGACAGTTTGCGCACGATAGGGTTGGCGGTGAGCTCGCCGCCGGTCGCCCGCGAAGGTCCGGTGATGACGTTGAATACGCCCGGCGGTATCCCGGCACGGGTCGCGAGTTCGCCGAGCGCGAGTGCCGAAAACGGCGTGGCCGACGCTGGCCGGGCGACCACCGTGCATCCGGCGGCCAATGCGGGACCCGCCTTGCGGGTGATCATGGCGTTGGGGAAGTTCCAGGGCGTGATGCAGGCGACGACGCCCACGGGTTCCTTGGTCACGACGATGCGTCGATCCGCCAGTGGAGTTGGGATCACGTCGCCGTAGGCGCGCTTGGCTTCTTCGGCGAACCACTCGATGAACGAAGCTCCGTAGAGAATCTCGCCTCGGGACTCGGCGAGCGGCTTGCCCTGCTCGGCGGTCATGATGATGGCGAGATCCTCCTGGTGTTCGAGCAACAGGTCGTACCACCCGCGCAACAGGCTCGAGCGTTCCTTCGCCGTCCGCGCCCGCCATGCCGGATAGGCCTCGTTCGCTGCTTCGATGGCTCGTCGGGTCTCTGCGCTGCCAAACGCCGGCACCGCGCCAATAGCCCGGCCGGTTGCCGGGTCGGTCACGTCGAAGGTCGCCCCGGAGTCCGCGTCTACCCAATTGCCCCCGACGTAGCATTGCTCTCGGAAGAGGGCGGCATCCCGCAGGTGAATGCCGGTGACGATCTCGGCGGTGGCAGCGACCATGGCAGATCCCTTCGCGTTCATGGGCTTGATTCTACGCCAGTTAGGGCCGGCCATTCGTCCGCTGGCGCAACGCGGAGCCAACCCTGGGGTGGGGCTAGCCCGCATTTCTCACCAGGCCGCTTGTCGGCGTCAAAAAGCTCTTGGGTTTCACTAGTTTGACCGCGATGTCGATGATCGTGCCGATGGCGGACTGCGCTGGCCGCGCCCGCCCGCGCTTCGCGCGGGAGGCTCTCGCG
>JAKZRQ010000059.1:0-31068 GCA_047518105.1 Pseudomonadales bacterium
CGAGGACTTCCGCGTCGGGAACTACGGCGACGCCGCGTTCGGCGTGGTCCTGACGGCCTGCGACGTCGTCAAGGCCTGCAAGATCGGCGGGAAGATCCTCAAGCGGGTGCCGGGGGTCGAACGATTCGGAGGATGGATTCGGAGCAAGTGGCGCGGGGGAACCGAGGCACACAGCGTCATCAACGCAAACAATCTAAACAAGCAGTTGACGATCAAGGAACAGATGGCAGAAGTTGGCACAGTCATCGCGGGTCGAGGCGGCCGAGGCGCGTTTCGGGATGCGTCTAGAGTTGCACGTGAGCACGGGGGCGATCCGGCGGACTGGGTGAAAATGACAAGCTCATCACGCGTTGCACGAGACGGAACGAAATTGGAGTTACACTGGGTAGAGAACCTCAGAACCGGTCAGCGTGTTGAATTCAAGACGATGGTTCAGTAAGGCGAATGACGTGGGGGATGCAAGGAAACGGGCTACCGAAGTGGCGCGAAGTATGCTGACTGGCGATCTTGACCTAGTCGAAGGGAGTCGCCGCCTACATGCCTTGGCGCTCGATTTGGATATGCAAGTGGATAGTAGTTTCCTTGTCTTTGTTGGTGTTGCTTCTCAAGCGGATGAGTGGCCTCCGATAGCCGTGCGCCAGAACTTCAGTCAGAGGATGTTGACGAGGGCAGACGCCGAGAAGAATGAATACCTTGCTTGTATGCGGTCGACCATTCTGGCAGCTTGCCGTGAAGTCATTGAGAAGCTCGTGTAGTGTCCTGAGTAAAATAAGGTGGGAGAGTTTGGGATACTCGCGATTTTTGTTCCACACAACCCTTAGTCATCTCGGACACACGCAATCGGGTGCCCACAGCCCAGTGGCGTAGGTTTGCGAGCGAGATGCCGGGCTGCGGTGCCGAACAACGCCTTCGGCGAAGGGCACCGTCTGGGCGGCGACCGTCAAGTAGATCAGGGATGCCCCGCCGTGAGACCGGTCAAACGCAGGAGCGGCGGCTGGCCGGCGGCAACGAGTCAGCGGCGGTCCCGCACAGGTGGGATGGAAGACGGACGCTCGCCCCGGGCGTCCGATGTCAACGGCTCCCGCGCGTGGCCGGCGGATGTGGCGTCGACGAACGAGACCATCTGCCAACCCCTCCCAAACGATCTTGCCGAGATCGATCACGGCCCGTTGTACGACTACGACAGCGCAGTAGTAAATGTCGAGGTCACTTTGCCGCGCGTCGTCGTCGAGTCGGGCGGCGGGTGGTACTCGAGGGGCCGGAGGCAGGACTGGGGAGCTTTCGAATTTCGCCGCCTCGAGTTGAGAATGTTCCCGAAGGACGCGGGAAGCAATAGTCCCAAGTTCATCGCGGATCTGCGAACCGAGACGCCCGGCGGGAACCTCGTCATCCTGCGGCACGAAGACACCGTCAAAGCAGGTTTTTCGGTCGTGGACCACGAAGACAGTCGGTTTACTCTGATGGCCTACTATCAGGCCGTCCGGGGCGCTGACGAGCCCACGGGATGCTTCGCGCAGCTTACCGTCGAAATCGAGCGGTCGGCGGCAACGAGTCAGCGACGGTCCCGCGCAGGTGGGATGGAAGACGGACGCTCGACCCGGGCGTCCGATGTCGACGGCTCCGCCACGGGGTCCGTCGACGGAGATCCGGGGATGGCCACGCGCACTGTCGATGTCGGCCCGTAGGATCTCGGACACACGCATTTGGAGTTCGTTCGGTACGCAGCTTGACACGGAATTCGTGTTTCACTAGTTTCGTGGTATGAAAAACATCACGGTCACCCTGCCCGAGGATGTTGCGCTTTGGGTGAGGATCCAAGCTGCAGAGCATGATCGTAGCGTGTCAAAGTGGCTTGCTGAACTGCTTGAAAGGATGCGGCGTCGCGAGGACGCCTATGACGCCGCGATGGACCGCTTTTTCTCGAGAGAACCACGGCAGTTGACCTGGTCAGATGGTCGGAAACCCACCCGGGAAGAACTCCATGACCGCGCCAGTCTTCGTTGATACCAACATACTCGTATACCGGCACGACAGTTCCGATCCGATCAAGCAGTCCCGCGCCGACGAATGGTTGACCTCCCTTGCGCGTCATCGCTCGGCGCGGGTGAGCTACCAAGTCCTTCAGGAACTCTACGCCACCCTAACGCGCAAGCTTCAACCGGCCTTTGAACGCGGTGAGGCGCAACAGATTGTCCGCGACCTCGCGGTTTGGCATCCGGTAACTATCGACTTGGCGATCGTAGAAGGTGCGTGGGTCGCGCAAGAGCGTTTCATGCTGTCCTGGTGGGATGCTCTGATCGTAGCGGCCGCAGCGTCATGCGGGTGCGGGGCGCTCGTGACGGAAGACATGCAGCACGGACAGTCGTTCGACGGTGTTCGAGTGGTCAATCCTTTCGCCGCACCGGAACGCAGGCCGAACGAGATTCTGGAAGCGCTCGAGAACGACTAACTCAACTAGTTCTTGTCCGCAAAAGCCGTGCCCTTGGAGAGGAGGCCGGGTCCGAGGCGGTCGCGTATCTGCTCGCAAGTCTCGCTGATTCGGCAAACAAGCCCGATTTTCGGCGCGTCACGCCCAGCGCCCTGGCGTCCTTCAGAGCGACGGGGGCACGGGGGCTTCGATTGCGAATGGTGCCTGCGATTCGACTGAGTGTGCGGTCGCGTTGCTCACGGCGGTCCACATATGCAAGACTCGAACTGTCAACAAGATCGGAGAGAAACGGTGGGAGCACACCGTTCGAAACCTGTCTGTTTCGCCACCATCTGCAATGAGCAGCGATTGCGCCACATTGCTGCAGTCTGCGCTTGTTCGATCATCGCGATCGCGAATGGTGTTTGTAGCGCTGACGAGACTGCACCCTCGCCGGCTGGCGGCGATATTGAGGTCCTCTACCTGGACTTGAACGCGACCGAGCCAGCTTTCGCGGCAGCACCATGTCCGAAGTGCTTGGACGAGGAAGCGACGCTTGATGTTGCCGCTACCTACCTCGAAGCGATGGGCCAAAAATACATCAACCTGCGAGTTGAGCTGCTTGACGGCTTTGGCTGGAGAGGTGGTTCGGAGCTTAGAGCCGATCTTGTCACGATGCCACTGGATTCCGAACTTGATAGGCTGACTGAGCTCAAGTATGTCGGAGAGGAAGGCATCTCGCTCGACGAAGCACAAGCGTCCGCGCCAGATCATACTTGGCGCGTGTGGTATCAGACCGGGTGGGTAGACCACGAACGCATAAAATTCATGGTGGATGCTGGCCAGCTTCCTTTGGAAGCCCTTGCTTGGCCGCCGCGTGAAGTCGGGGATTTTTTTCTGATCCATGCGCGCACTGGGGAAGTCGCGTGGACCGACGAAGACGTTTTGCTACACCCTGGAGCCGTACGTCTTGCTACTGATCGGCGTGCCCGACATGCGGCGACGAAGCATGCGCAAAAACTGCTAGATCGTTCTTGTCCGTAAATGCCGCACCCTTGGGAAGAAGGCCGGGTCCGAGGCGGTCGCGCATCTGCTCACAAGTCGCGCTGATCGGCAAACAAGCCCGATTTCGGCAGATTCCGGTCCCGTTTCGCCCCGGCGGACGCCGCTCGCGTGCCCGTTTCGCCGAGCGGACCACCGTTTCGGAGGAGACGGGCAAGGGCGCCTGCGGGTTTCCCCTAAGCGGTCGTCGGCGACGGCGAATCGGACGCGTCAGGTCGGCGCGGGCCGCAGGCCGGCGAGGCGGACCAGGTTGTGCGCTGTGCGCGAACACCGCCGAGAGCATGTAGGCCTTGAGCCGGAGTCTTTCCAGGACATCCTCGATGGCTCCCGCGGTCGCACCGTCTCGACCACGATGGCCATGGTGCGCATGCTCCAGAAACTGCTCCGCGACAAAAACCTGGGCCAATACATCGTTCCGATCATGCCGGACGAGGCGCGCACCTTCGGCATGGACGGCCTGTTTCCCCAGGCGGGCATCTATTCGCCCGCAGGCCAGCACTACAAGCCGGTGGATGCCGGCACCATCGCCCCGCACCTAACCGCTTGCTCTAGCCAAGGTCGAATTTAGAGCCAATCGGTCTAACAAGATCCTTCCGATCATCGCTGCGAAGGTGCTAAATAAATAGCATGTACCTGCTGCAAAATTAGCAATTCCAATGGATGATCACGTACACCTAACGCGCCGCGAGCGCCAGATCATGGATGTTCTCTACGAGCGCGGGGAAGCGTCCGTTGGCGAGGTGCACCGCGCCATGCCCAACGCACCGAGTTATTCCGCGGTTCGCGCGTTGATGCGCAAGCTGCTCGACAAGGGCCACGCTTCCTATCGCGAAGAAGGCACGCGCTACGTCTACCGGCCGGTACTGGCGCGCAACCGGGCCCGGCGCAGTGCCATGGACCGGGTGGTCAACACGTTCTTCGCCGGTTCCGCGGCGGATGCCGTCGTCGGCCTGTTGGGCTCGAAGAGTGACCTTTCCGACGAGGAACTCGCCCGCATCGAAGCCACGCTGGAGAAGCTCAAGAAATCCAACGCATGACGGACGTGGTGCACATCGACGCGCGCTTTCTCGCCCAGCTCGTCTTGTGCTCGGCGCTCCTGAGCGCCTTCGCGTTCGTGGCGTTCCGCAGCAACGCGGTAACCCGTCGTGCCTACGCCTTGATTGCCGGGATGGTACTCACGGCATTGCCATTCGCGCTGGCACTGACCAGCGGCTGGCATTGGACGGCACCGTTCGAGGTTCTTACCCTCGTGTCGCTGGCGGGAAGCGTGCCGATACCGGTCTGGCTGATCGCCATCTGGGCCGGCGTCGCGGTGGCTTTGAACGTGCAGGCGTTGTACCGCCTTGTGGATACCCGGCGCCGGCTCGCGGAAATGCCGAGGGTGGTAGATGCAGGCATCGAAGCGGAGGCGGCAGTCGTTGCCCGTCGGCTTGCGTTCGGTCGACCCTTCCAACTGCACTTCGGGCCGACCTCCTGCTCGTCGACCTTGGCGGGCAACCGAATCGTTCTGCGGGCCGACGCCAGGAACTGGGAACCGCGCGCCGTACGCGCGGTGCTCGCACACGAATTCGTCCATCTCTCACGCCGGGACGACGTCTGCCTGTTCGTCCTGGGGCTGGTGCTGAACTGGTATTGGTTCGCCCCCTGGGTCGGCTTGCTGCGCCGGCAATACGCCAGTGCCATGGAGCAAAGTTGCGACGACCGTGCCGCCGAGATCCTGCCCAGTTGCGCGGACTACCTCGACGGGGTGCTCTGCGCCGTGCGTGCCGAACAGGAACCCCTGCCGATTGTCGCTGCGATGGGCGGTGCCGGCGTCGTTGCGCGCTTTCAACGCTTCCTTGGCCGCCGGCAACGGCAACTCGATGTGGGCGGCGTCTACTGGGGCCTCGTCGTCGGACTTGGTGCGGCACTGTTGTTTACGAGCGTCGAGTTCGAAGCGTACGAACCGGCGCCAGTCCTGTCGATCGGGAGCTTCGTCGAGCCGAGGACCCTGACTCTTGAGCATGAGGTCGCCCTGCCGACGGTGCATGAGCGCGCATTGGGCGGAGACCGTCCCGTCCGGCGTGCCCCGCCGCCGATCTATCCCGGCCGCGCGATCAACGAAGGCATAGAGGGCCACGTGGTCGTCGAGTACAAGGTGTCTCGCGACGGTCGAGTGGTGAGCCCCGTGGTGGTCGACAGCGACCCGCCGGACGTCTTCGACCAAGTCGCCTTGCGCGCGGTCTCGCGCCGGGAGTACGTTGCCAGCCACGAACTTGCCGATGCCGGGTCACCGAATCCGCCAGACCGAATCGTTCGTCGCTTCGACTTCGAAATCCCGGCTCGGGAGCCCGGGCGCAACCCGTCACCCCTGCCTGTCCATACTCCCCCGAACCTGCCGCCGCCAGACACCCCGCTTCGCCAACGGCTGTCGGGACAAAGAGATGCCGAGGACCACGCCGACGCCTTGAAACCGGTTCTGCCAAGGATCGTCGCGGAGATCGTGGACCCGGGGTTGGCGATACCCGCCATCGACAGGGGCGACCTTCGGCCCATGGTCAAGGTCGCGCCGATCTATCCGGAGCGTGCGCTCGCGCGAAACGTCGGCGGTCAGGTGCTGCTCGAATTCGTCGTTACCGAGACCGGGGCGGTACGCGATCCCGTGGTTCTCGCCGCCGACCCGCCCGGTGTCTTCGAACGCGCCGCGATCGACGCGGTGGGGAAGTTCAGGTACAGCCCCAAGGTGGTCGAGGGCAAGCCGGTGGAAGTGACCGGCGTACGCAATCGAATCGTCTTCGAGATTGCGGATCAATAGGAACACGGCGACCGCGCTGTGCTGGCAAACCAAGGGAGATGCAAGATGATGCTTCGACACACAACCGCGATATTGATTGGCGCCGTTGCCGGGATTGGCACTCTGATTCCGGCGTGCCGTGTGGTGCCCTTACCTTCGGCCGACGCCGAGACAAACCCAGCGCAGACGGCTGACGCCTTGCCCATCGTCAAGGTCGCGCCCGTCTATCCGGGTGATGCGATCCTGAATGGAACCGAGGGCTACGTCGTTCTCGAGTTCGTCATAACGGAGACCGGGACGGTTCGCGATCCCGTGATTGTGGACGCCGAGCCGCCGGGCGTATTCGATCAGGCGTCGATCGACGCCGTGTTGAGCTTCAAGTACAGGCCCAGGGTGGTCGACGGCAAGCCGGTCGAAACCACTGGCATGCGCAACCGCTTCGTCTTCGAGATGGATACCGATGTCCCGGATTCGCAGAGGATCCGGGTGAGCGTAGGGCCGCATTTGGCGACTGCGCCAAGTGAAGGAGAAGTCCCCCTGCCCATTGTCAAGGTGGCGCCGATCTATCCCCGACATGCCCTCGTGGAGAAAATCGAAGGTCGCGTTCTACTCGAGTTCGTCGTAACCGAGACCGGCGCGGTCCGCGATCCCGTGATCCTGGACGCGAAGCCCCGCGGCGTATTCGGCCGGGCTGCGCTGGGCGCGGTGGCGAATTTCAAGTACGAGCCCAAGGTGGTGGACGGCAAGCCGCAGGAAACCGCCGGGGTGCACAATCTCATCGTCTTCGAGATCGCCGACTAGGACACCGGCGTTCGGGATCAAGCGATGAACGTCCGGGAATCAGCAGTGAATTTCAATGCCGCATGCCGGTTGCATGCGGCTACCGAGCGGCCTGGCTGGCGCCCGGGGGTCTTCGGACCCTGGGGCGCCAGCATTTTTCCAAGAATCAAGGTCGTCAACAACCGTTTCGAAGGCTGCATGGGAGGGTGCGCGACTTGCGTTGCCGTTGCTTGGGGAGCACAGGAGACATTCAAGATGCTGCTTCGATGCACAACTGCAACGCTGCTTGGCGCCGTGGCCACGTATTGGCCTGTTGGCGCTCCTGCGCTCGGTCATCGACGACCCGATGCCGGCGGACGACGCCGGAATCCAGGGTGATGTGCTCGACTTCAGAGGGCTCGCGCAGGCGAACGCAGGCGACCACGAACCTTATCGGCGTGTCCCCCCGGGTGGGAGACTCAAACCATAGGCCGAGGGTGCTCCAACCGTTCAAGTAGCTCGGCACGGAGCGTTCGCGACCCTTGAGGTGCGCGATAGGCAAGACGCATGAAACGACGAATCGTACGATCGATTGCGGCTGGCGTTTCCGCAGTTGTATTGGGCGGGTTTCTTGGCGTTGGGAATCCTGACGGGGCGGTTGCGTTTGCCGCGCCAGAGGACGAGCAGACGCGGATGCCAGAACGAATCCACCCGGTCCACTATGCGGCCACTCGGTGCGGCCACTCGGTCGTTTGGTGGCGAGATGCGCCGCCAACGGATGCTGCGAAGGCAGTTGCGGCGGGCGGAGGAACTCATCAGGTCGGAGAAATATGGTGAGGGCGCGACGATCCTCGAGGGGATGGTCTCGCGCGAACGCCGCTACGACTGGAGTTCCAAGCGGACCGAACTCCAGACACTTCTCCAACTCGCGAAGCTGTACTACGCGCAGGGCCAGAATCCATCGGCGGTACCACGGGGGCGCGACTGGTACGGGGAGGCCCTCTCGACCATGGATACCTGGTTCGCCAACAAGGCGAATCCGGATCCCGATTCACACTATTTCATGGCCCAAATCCACTACAAGCTTGGCGACTTCGACGCCGGAAACGCCCGTCTTGAGACTGCCTTCCGAATCGCCGGTGAGCGCGGTATTGCCGTCGAGGAGTCCTGGCGCGAGTTGCTCCAACTGATGGGCGACAGCGACGACAGGTAGCAGTCTGCCCGGACTTGAGGGGCAAGCCCTCGGTCCGGCATTGCGCTCGAAATAAGCTGACGAAAGAGCTGCCGCCGGCGCCTACACGAATCAGATGTCTTGCGAGGATGCCATCCACCGTGCATGGGGTCGACTCTACGTTAATAGGTCGATTATGGCTCTTTTATACGGATGTAGTCTGATTTATAGGCCATTTCCGGCCAGTTGATACAATTTTATATTAGAGGTAATATGTGGCCTGTAATATATTTATGATCAATGTAAAGGCAATATATGGCCGATAGAGTCACGCATGGTGGTCCGACGTCGGGGTCGCTACGCGCGGAGCTCGGGGCCCGTTTGGCTCGGCACCGCCTGGCGAGAAACGTGACGCAGCAAGCGCTCGCCGAGAGCGCGGGGATCGGACTGCGGACGCTACGGCGTGTCGAGGCAGGTGAGTCGAGCAGCGTCGACAGCGTCCTGCGCATCGCGCTAGCGCTCGGGCTCGCGGACGGACTGATGAGCGGCATTCCGGAGCAGGATGTCCGACCGATCGAACGGGTGGACTCCCGGGGGCGGGAACGTCGCCGCGCTCGGGCACCCAAGATCCGCATGCCGGAGGAGCCCTGGTCGTGGTCGGAGGAACGGAATGACTGACGCGAGCGTCGTGCTGTGGGGCCGTCGCATCGGGGCGGTCTCCTGGGACGCGGGACGGGGAGTCGGAGTCTTCCAGTACGACCCGCGCTTCGTCAGGGCGGGGATCGAGGTCTCTCCGATCACCATGCCGGTGCGGGAGGCGCCCTACACGTTTCCGGGCCTCGGCCGTGAGGCGTTCAAGGGCTTGCCGGGCCTCTTGGCCGATGCGTTGCCGGACCGTTTCGGCAATGCGTTGATCGACGTCTGGCTGGCCGAGACGGGTCGCACCGACGAGGACTTCAGTCCGGTGGATCGGCTCTGCTACATCGGCAGGCGAGGGGTCGGCGCGCTGGAGTTCGAGCCTGGACTGCGGCGCCGAGACCGACGTCGCAAGCTCGAGATCGGCCAGTTGGCCGATCTTGCGAATCGGGCTCTCGAGGAGCGAGGCCGCTTGGCCGGGGGGCTCGGCGGGCGGGACGACGCAGTGGCGTTGGAGGACATCCTGAGCGTCGGCACCTCCGCAGGTGGCGCCCGGGCGAAGGCAGTGCTGGCCTGGAACCGGGAGACGGGCGAGTTCCGGTCCGGCCAGGTGGAAGCCGGGGACGGGTTCGAGGACTGGCTCCTCAAGTTCGACGGTGTCGCGGGCAGCCAGGACCGCGAACTGTCGTACCCGCAGGGGTACGGTCGCATCGAGTACGCGTACTACCTGATGGCGCGCGCAGCCGGGATCGAGATGTCGGAGTGCCGGCTGCACCACGAAGGCGGGCGGAGCCACTTCATGACCCGGCGTTTCGACCGCGACCCGCGAGGACGCAAGATCCACATGCAGACGTTCGGGGCGTTGCGGCACTTCGACTACAACGTGGCGGGCGTGTACGCCTACGAGCAGGTGATGCAGACGATCCGGGCGCTTGGGCTCGGCATGTCGGTCGTGGAAGAGCAGTACCGGCGCACGGTGTTCAACATCGTGGCCCGGAACCAGGACGATCACGTCAAGAACATCGCGTTCCTGATGGATCGGAGCGGTGGTTGGCGGCTGTCGCCGGCGTATGACGTGGCGTACGCGTACAACCCGCAGGGCCCTTGGACACGCGAGCATCAGATGAGCGTGGGGGGCAAGCGGGAGGGTTTCGAACGCGCCGACCTGGAGCGCTTCGCCGAGAGTTCCGGCCTTAGAAAGACGATTGCGGTCGGCGTGGTCGATCAAGTGGTCTCCGCGGTCGCCATGTGGCCGCGGTTCGCGGCGGAAGCGGGGGTGGAGGAGCAGAGTCTCCGGCGAATCGGAGAAACGCACCGGGTTCGGCTGGGTTGACGGTAGGCGGCGGAAGCCGCTGCGAGCGCTGGCTCCCTCCATGCGAGGGGTCGTGGTAGAGGCCTCGGGCGCGGGTCGCTAGGTTTGATAGACCTCGATATTGATCCAGATGGTTTGTCAAAATCGCGACAAGCTGAACCATTTGCATCGACTTCTCCCCGTGGGGCTGGTGGCCGGAACTGCGACTTCCCTCTCTCCCCCCTACTGGCCGGCTGCCGCCGCCGACCGGACGGCGGTTTGCGGGCCTATTCGCTTACTGGATCGAGGATCGCCTCGTAGGTCAATCTCTTGCTTTCGACACGCACGTCTTTCGGGCCGGGGACACGCACGTCTTTCGGGCCGCGAACGCCGAACTTCTGAATCATGCCGACGATGAAGAGGTCCTGGACCGGATTGATGCCGAACCAGGTTCCGCCTGCGCCGTACCACCAGTATTCGCCCTTGGCGAGCGCGTGGTCGGTGGTGCCGTCGGGTTGCTCGACGATCGCGAAATCGATGCCGAACGTGTTGCCGGGCGTGGCGATCATCGGATTGATGAAGTCGATGTTCTCGGGAAGCTGGTTGGTGTGCATGAGCTTCACCGTCTCGGCCTTGAGGATGCGGACGCCGCCGAACTCGCCGCCGTTCAACAGCGTCTCGCAGAAGCGCGCATAGTCCGTGGCCGTGGACACTAGTAGGCCGCCACCGCCGGAGAAGTGCGCGGGCTTGGAGAAGTACTCCTGCGAAGGCATCGCCAAGAGCGTGCCGCCAGGCGCTTGCCGGTAGATGGCGGCCGCGCGGGGCGCGTCTTCCGGCCGAATCCAGAACCCGGTGTCGATCATGCCGAGCGGGTCGAATATCCGTTCCTTGAGCACTTCGTCGAACGGCTCGAAGCCAGCACTTCGATCAGGCGACCCTGCACGTCCGCCGCCACGCTCCACGCTGTAGTGCCATGCGGAGCCGGGCTGCTGGCGCAGGGGTATCCGGCCGAGTTTGCCCACCATTTCCTTGAGCGTCGAATTGCGGTCCAGGACACTGGCACGGATCTACAGGGTGTCGACCTGGGAGCGCGAAAAGAAGCCGTAGGTCAGCCCGGCGGTATGGCTCGCGAGCTCTCGGATGGTCATCTTGTGGACAGGATCTTCGACCTTCGGCATTCCCTCGGGACCTGGCGCCTTGGCCACCTTGAGGCCCGCGAATTCGGGGATGTGCTTCTCGACCGGATCGTCGAGCCCGAATCTGCCTTCCTCGTAGAGGGTCGTCAGGGCTACGCCGGCGATGGGCTTGGTCATCGAGTAGATGCGAAAGATCGTGTCCTTCGCCATGGGAGTAGCCGCTGCAATGTCCTGTTTGCCCTAGGCCTCGAAGTGCGCGACCTTGCCCTGCCTGGCGCCCAGGGTGACGATGCCGGCGAGTTCGCCGTCGTCCACCCGCGCCCGCATGGCGGCGCCGAGTTCGCCGAGACCCGCGGCGCTCATTCCGACGGTTGCCGGTTCGGCGGTGTCGAGGTCTCGGTCGTTGGCCTCGGCGACGAAGGCGAGCACGAAGGCGAGCGCAAATGCGCCGGCGAAAAATTGTTTGACGACGATTGGCCGTCGTCGATTCATGAGTACCCCCCTGTTGCAGATCGTCGAAGGACCGTGCGAGTTCGTCCTTGGACACTGTGCCATAATTCCGCTAGATTCCTTGAGCACGTCGAATGTTGACACTTGAGTTGCATTTCGATCGAAACCGGGAGGAAGCCGGGAGAATGCGTGAGCATTCTCAAACGCGCCCACAGGGCGCGCATTCTCGAACGCGCCGCACATGCGGCGCGCCTAGTGCGGGCGTCGTATAACGGTTATTACCCCAGCTTCCCAAGCTGGAGACGTGGGTTCGACACCCATCGCCCGCTCCAGTCTGCCGGCTGTAGTCGTGATCTCGGGAGAGCGAAGGGATCGGCCACGCTGGCAATTTGGAGGGACAGAAGAGGAATATGAAACCCCTCGCGTCGTTGCCGATGGGCCTGTGGGGCCTGTTGGGCCTGTTGGGGGTGTCGTTCTTGGGCACGGTGCCTCAAGCGGCCGTGCCGACGGAGGTCGACGGCGAACCGCTGCCGAGCCTTGCGCCGATGCTGGAGCGCACCACCACCGGGGTCGTCAACGTGGCCACCTATCAGCAGATGCGGCACCTCAACCCGCTGTTGAGCGATCCTTTCTATCGGCGCTTCTTCCGCATTCCGCAGCAACGTGTTCGGCGCGTGCAGAGTGCGGGATCCGGCGTAATCGTGGATGCCGATGCGGGCCATATCGTCACCAACCACCACTTGGTCGGTCGCGCCGACAGGATTCTGGTGAGGCTGGCCGATGGACGGGAGTTCGACGCGCGCAGGGTGGGCGTCGATTCCGAGGCGGATCTCGCCGTCCTGGAGATTGAGGCCGACGACCTCGTCGAACTCGCTTTCGCCGACTCCCACCGGCTGCGAGTCGGCGACTTCGTGGTCGCCATCGGCAACCCGTTCGGGCTGGAACAGACGGTCACTTCGGGCATCGTCAGCGCGCTCGGTCGCAGCGGCCTCGGGATCGAGGGCTACGAGAACTTCATCCAGACCGACGCATCCATCAATCCGGGGAACTCCGGGGGCGCGCTGGTCGATCTGAACGGTCGTCTGGTGGGCATCAACGCGGCCATCGTCGCGCCGTCGGGCGGCAATGTCGGCATCGGCTTCGCGATCCCGAGCAATTTGGTTGCCGTCGTCATGGACCAGATCATCCGGCACGGATTCGTGCGCCGGGGACGGATCGGTTTGGCCGTCGAGGCGTTGAATTCGCAGCGCGCCAAGGCGTTGGGCGCTACCGGCACGGCAGGCGTCGTCGTGGTGGAAGTCGATCCCGGGGGCGCAGCGGATGTGGCTGGCATCCGGGTCGGCGACATCCTCAACACGATCGATGGCCGAGCCGTCGAACGCAAGCAGGACTACGACAACCAGGAGGCGGTCACCATGATCGGGGACGTCCTCGAAGTGGACATCGTCCGCAACGGCAGCCGTCAACGGGTGAACGTGTCCATCGTGCTCAACCGGTCGGTTGACGGTGTCCGGATCCACCGTCGGCTCGAAGGCGCCACGCTGACGGATCTGCACAAGGACCAGAATCCCGCTTCGAATGCCGGGGTATTGGTGAGCGATGTCGGCGCCGACACGCCGGCATGGCAGGCGGGATTCAGGTCCGGCGACATCCTGCTCGCCGTCAATGGCCACACCACGCCGGACATCGGCGTCCTCGGTCGCCGGCTGAACAGCGCGGCGGGCAGGATCGTTCTGCGCGTCTTGCGGGCGGGACGGTTCGGCGACTTGACCTTCTAGCCCGCATTTCTCACCAGGCCGCTTGTCGGTGTCAAAAAGCTCTTGGGTTTCACTAGTTTGACCGCGATGTCGATGATCGTGCCGATGGCGGATTGCGCTGGCCGCGCCCTCGCGGCCCCTGGTGAGAAATGCGGGCTAGACGGCGTCTCGCCGAGCGGTCCTCAGTCGAACAGGATGATGTTGCGCGCCACTTCTCCCGTCTCCAAGGCGTGGAACGCGTCGTTGACGTCCTCCAGGCGGATGTACCCGGAGATCATCTCGTCGAGATGCAGTTTGCCCGCCAGGTAGAAGTCCACCAGCCGGGGCATGTCGACACGGAACCGATTCGACCCCATGTTCGATCCCTGGAGTTTCTTTTCGCGCAGGAACTCGGGGCCGTGGATATCCACCATGGTGCCGACCGGGATCATGCCGATAACCGTCGCCGTGCCGCCGTTCCTGATCATCTTGAACGCCTGCTCGGCGGTGGTCTTGAGGCCGATCGCTTCGAACGAGTAGTGGACGCCGCCGCCGGTCAATTCGCGCACCATGCCGATGGGATCGGTTTCGGCCGCGTTGACCACGTCGGTGGCGCCGAACGTGCGGGAGAGTTCGAGCTTCGAGGCGATCGTGTCGATGGCGATGATCCGCAAAGCGCCGGCGATGGCCGCGCCGTTGATGCAGGACAAGCCAACGCCGCCGCAGCCGATCACCGCGACAGTCGATCCCGGTTCGATGGCGGCGGTATGAATTACGGCGCCGACCCCGGTGGTCACGGCGCAGCCGATCAGGGCGGCGCGATCCAGGGGCATGTCCTCGCGGATCTTGGCGAGCGCATGCTCGTGGATCAGCATTTTCTCCGCGAAGGAGGACAGGTTCAAGAACTGATTGATCGGCTCGCCGCCAGCGGACAAACGCGGCGGTTCGTCGACATCCCTGGATAGTTCGGGTTCGCTGCACAGCGCCATGCGGCCCGTGAGGCAGTACTCGCAGTGGCCGCAGAATGCGGACAGGCAGGTGATGACGTGGTCGCCGGGCTTGACGTAGTGCACGTCGTCGCCGACGGCTTCCACCACCCCCGCGGACTCGTGCCCGAGCACGGCTGGCAGGGGGTACGGATAGGAGCCGTTGTGGAAGTGCAGGTCGGAGTGGCACACCCCCGCCGCGGCGGTTCGCACCAGCACCTCCCTTGGGCCCGGGTCGCCGGTACTCACGTCCTCGATGACCAGTGGTTGGTTGACCTCGCGCAGAACGGCGGCTCTCATGCGGTTTCTTCCTAGGGGTCCAAAGGCTCCGAGAGTGTACAGCCCAGCCGGAACGGGGGCCACGCGGTTGTTGCGTTCGTTGGCATGGAGTGACATCGTTGACATCCGATACGGATCGGATTGTGCGGTTGTCACGAAGACGGACATTGAGCGGTCGAGGTTTGTCGCTCGGGCTGGGTATTCGACGTTTTAGCCGCTTGTCCGGGTGCGCCCGGTCGCATCCCTTGCGTTTTCGTTTGGCTCGCTTTCAAGGCGCGGTCGCGGGTGTGTGCGCGCTCGCTGCTGCGGTGTCGTCTCCCTCGGCCCTGGCCTACGAGGGCCGGATCCACGAGCAGTTGACCTTCATCGCCGCGCGCCAGTACAACCGCTGCGCGGAAGAGACCCACCTCGCGACCCTGACGCCATTGCAGGTGCGCTACATCGCGATCGCCAACGCGAGCCAGGCGGATGCCGCTTGGTGGCGGCGCATGTTCCGTTGGAACTACTACAACCGCGGCGACCAGTCCACCGCCAAGCTCTTCTGGCTGGTCGAGACGCGCATGCACGACCACTACCAGGACACCCTGCGCCGGTTGCGCGAAGCCCGGGACTTGAGTCGACGTTTCACCAACTTGGGCCGCATCATCAACTACGTCCAGGACGCGACGACGCCAGCCTACGTGGTGCCGGTGTACACCACACGGTGGTGGCGCTTCAACGTCTCGGACCGCTTCAACAACTTCCGCGTGGATGGCGAAGCCGTGACCTTGGCACTGGGCGACGACTGCACCAGCGTTCGCCGGGCCGACTTGGGGTTCGAAGATCTGCTTGTCGCGACGGCCACTCGCACGCTCGCCTCGATTACCGAAGACATCCCCGGACTGCCCGTCGGTTGGGAGGCTTTTTGGGAGTTGAACGAGGATCCGGGCAACTTCGGGCGGTACGGCAGCGCGGGCAACAACTTCGGACGAGAAACACGGTTCCGCTGCGAAGTGTCCGGGGACTCCAAGCGCAAGGGTTGCGTGTTGGTCGACGACGATCCGATCTACAAGCGCTATGCCAGCGTCCGGCATGTCGATGCCGTCCAGGCGACCATCAGCGCCATGGCGATGATGCAGGAACAGTTCAACGGCTCTGTCGCCCGCAGCCAACCGGCACCCGCGCCCGCGGCCCAACCGGCGGAACCCCTATCGTCGCAGTGACCCGATGCATCTGGGTCTGACCCCTTGGCGGGTCTCCAGCGAGATCGACGCACACGCGCTTGCCCGGCAAGCGGCGCTGGCGGAGTCCTGGGGATACGAGTCGTTCTGGCTTCCGGAAAGCCACTTCGGCGGCGCAGCGTCGATTCCCGAGCCGTTGATGTTGCTGGCGGCGGTGTCATCGCAAACGCGGACCATCCGGCTCGCCACCACTTCCTACCTGCTGCCGTTGCGTCATCCGCTGCAAGCCGCCGAGCAGGTCGCCGTGCTCGACCGGCTTTCGGGGGGCCGCGTCACCTTGGGCGTGGGGCGCGGCTATCAAGCTGCCATGTTCGACGCCTTCGAGGTGGTGAGAAAGGACAAGCGGCGAATCTTCGCGTGGTGTCTCGAAACCATGATTCGCGCCTGGCAGGGCAAACCTGTCACCGGTACCGAAGGCGAGGTCGTGTTGTCGCCGCTACCGGTTCAGCGCCCGCACCCCCCGGTGTGGGTGGCGGCGTTTGGTCCGAAGGCGCTTGCGCAGGCCGGCGGCCTGGGCCTGCCCTACCTGGCTTCCCCCATGGAGTCCGTGGCGCGGCTGCGGGCCAACTACCGCGGGCACGCCGAAGCGTGCGAGGCGGCCGGCGTCGAACGTCCTGCCGAAGTTCCGATCATGCGGACTCTGTTCGTGTCCGAGGACGCGAAGCTGGTCCAACGCATTCGCGACCAGTTGGAGGTTGCGGCGCGGCAACTGGCGCCGAGTCGCCAAGGCGTGTCCCTGGCGGCAGACGATTGGGCCATCGTCGGCGAGCCGCGCTACGTGGAGGACAAGGTCGCCGCCTACGTCGAGGAGCTTGGCATGACCCACCTGATCGCGACCCGGTTGCGCATCGGGCGTGTCGAAACCGTCGCGCTGGAGCAATCGATCCGCGCCGTCGCCGAGATGTTCTCTCAGTAGCGACCGTCCGAAGACGCCCGGACCGGCTCGTCGCCGGAACCGATTTCCTCGTCCTTGGCAATATCGAGGAACGGCCTCAAGCCACCGACAAGGAGGTAGACGGGCCCCGTGTCGAGTAGCGCGACGGTCAGCTTGAACACGTAGCCGGAGGCGATGAAGGTGAATAACTGGGGCCAGAGCGCCGCCGTCGTTTCGATGGGCAAGGCGTTGGCGTAGAAATGCGTGATCAGGATGACCGCCACCGTGTCGACCAGTTGACTGATCAGGGTCGAACCGTTGTTGCGCAGCCACAGGTGCTTGCCGCCGGTGAACCACTTCCAGAAATGGAACAACTGCACGTCGCACCATTGGGCGGCCAGGTAGGCAATCATGGAAGCGGTGACGGCACCGAACGCAAGTGTGCGGATCTCGAAGAAGACCGGCACCCGACCGGCCGCGTCCGGAACGAGGTCGCCGGTGTTCGGATCAATGGCCTCGAAGCCCGGCAGCACCCCCCCGATCCATAGCAGGAAGACCACCCAGACGTTGAGCAGGAGGCCGACCCACACCACCTCCGTCGCGCGCTTGCGCCCGTAGAGTTCGCTGATGAGGTCGGTGCAGATGAAGGTGATCGGGTAGGGCAGTACGCCGACCGCCACCACCATCGGGATGTTCGTGCCGAACAGCGTGAACGACAGGTCGATGAAGCGGCTGATGCCGAGGATGTTCAAGAGCGACAGCGTGCCGAGGAATATCCCGGCGAGAACCAGGAACACGCGCTGCCGTCGCCGTTTGTAGTCGATCATGGCATCAAACCGCTACCTCTCGACTTGGCCGAGATTGGCGTGAATCACGCTGCCGTTGACCACCGGCGCGGTCGCGGCCCAAAGCAACGTCGCGGCGATCTCGGCGGGTTCGATGAGGCGGTTGAAGGCCGACATGCCGCGCACCGCGTCCATGGCGTCGGGCGGGACATGGGCTCGGAGCATCTCGGTATCGGTGAAGCCGGGGCAGATGCAGGCCGTATGGATGCCGGTTCCGGCGAGATCCTGGCAGCAGGCCCGCATCATGCCGACCTGGGCGTGCTTGCTGACCACGTAGGAATAGCTCCCCGGCACCGCCTTCTCGGCCAGCGTGGAGGCCACGAACAGGATGGACGAACCGGCGCCCATGCGCCCAATCGCGAGCCGGTTCAAGGCGTTGATGGCGACCACGTTCACTTCGAGCACCGCCCGCAGCGCTTCGCTGGACGTGTCGGCGGCGGTGTCGTTCTCGAGCCGGGACGCATTGTGGATCAGCGCCGTTTCCGCCGCCGCGTCGAGCAGCGGCGTGAGCACGGGGCCGACGGCGTCGGCAAAGCGCGGCTCGGCGAGATCGCAGCGGATATGAGTGACGCCCTCCAGGGGGCATTGGCGTCGGGACAGGTTGACGACCCGGTAACCGGCATCGGCAAAGGCTTGAGCCGTCGCGAGACCAATGCCGGCGCTCGCGCCGGTAATGATCGCGAGCTTCGCCTGGCGTTGTGCTGGCCGGTGCATCATCGCGGTCAGGATCGCATCCGCTGCCAAGACGCTTCCGCCCATTGGCCGGGGCCCGACGAGACGCGGATCTTGAGGGAGTCGATGGGCAACGCGGCGAAGCCTTGGTCGTCGGTCAACGCGGCCACGAACCAATGCGCCAGTTCCTCCACGGTGATGTTCCTGACCGCCAGCAGCTTGACGTCGCGCCGCAGGAACCGAAGGCTCTCGCCGCCGAAGCGCACGCAGAGCTCGTTGGCGCTGGCGTCGATGTCGAGGTGGGGCGAGTCGGCGGGTAGCAGCAGCGTCTCGTCGAGGGAATCGCACAGGGTGCGCAGCCGGGTCTTCAAGGCGTTGTAGTCGAAGCACAGGCCGTTGGCGTCGATGGGGCCGGTCGCCGTTGCCGCCACGAAGAAGTTGTGGCCGTGGAGGTTCTCGCGCTCGTTGGCGGAGAAGACGGTGAAGTGGGCAGCGGAGAAGTGCATGTCCTCCTTGCCGAGTTCGATGCTGGCGCGGCGGGCCGTCGTCATGGCGGCTGGCCCAGCACGGCGTCGGCGAACTCGGCGAGCGACGCGAAGGTCCAGGTGGGCTTGGCGTCGGCGGCCTTGGCGGCGTTGCGGTCGCGCCTTATCCACACCGTCTCGAAACCCAGGGCCGACGCGGGCGCGATATCGTGGTAGACGCTCTGCGCGACATGCAGGATGCGTGCGCCATCGACGGCGGCGCGCGCGGCGTCGAACATCCGCCGGTCCGGTTTGTAGGCGCCCACGTCCTCGGCGGTCACCACGTGCTTGAACTCGACGCCGAGCTTGGCGGCGGTGCGCGCGAAGATCGCGTTGTCGACGTTGGAGACGATGCCGAGATCGAAGCGTTCGCCGAGCCGGGCAAGGGCTTCGACGGTGTCCGGGAACGGTTCCCAGTCGGCGGCGCTGGCGGCGAACGCGTCGAGCGCCTCGTCGGCGGGAGTGAAGGCGAGACGTTCGCCGAGCCGGCGCAGGACTTCGCGCAGCACCTGCGCGTAGGCGACGCCGTCTTGCTGCGCCTCGGGCTCCGTCTCGGCGAAGAAGTCCAGCAGGAAGTCGCCGATCACATGGGCGTCGCGTTCGAGCAGCAACGGCTGGAGATGACGGACGATGCCGTCGCCCCAGTCGATCAGGGTGCCGTAGCAGTCGAAGGTCAGGACGTCGTAGTCCTCGGCGGCGGGCCCGGGCATGGCTCAGCCGGCCTGGATGCGGTCGAGAATGAGGCCGTAGAAGTGCTCGCCGGGCTTTTCGAAGAGCCAGCCCAGGTGGGTGTCGCAGTTGCCGCAACTCGCGAGCCGCCAACGGAAGCCTTGGAACCAGCTATCGGCGGAGTGGTGGCCACCGCTGATCGCGCAGCCATGCGCGTCCCGATGGCAGCCGAAGTGATGCATATAGCCGTAGGGGTTGGTGCAGGTGTGCAGGAACGAGCCGTTGACCTCGATGCGGTCTTCCACGTGGCCGACGACGTGCGAGCACGCGGCGCAGAACAGGAAACCTTCCTTTGGCCGCGTCGTTTCGTCCACCGATTCGACGATCCCGGGGTCGGCCCGTTCACGGTCGAGCACCGGGTTGCGATCATCGCCTGCGCTCATGTGCGTCTCCCAAAGCTCTCGCCTAAAGATCCACGAACTTCGTTCGATGTTCAAGCGGGCTCCTCGATGTCCACTCGACTCAGGTCGCCGACGCCAGAATGGCTCTTAGATCCGCCCCGGGGTCGGCCAGTTGCCCGGCGTCCACGGACTTTCCCACCAGTTGCCGGGCGACCATGAACTCCCTGGCGCTGTTCACGGCGTCCGCGGCGATCAGGGTGTCGCCGCTGAAGTAGAACATGGCGAACTGCCGCTTCGCCGGGTCGCCGCGCACCACGTGGCGGTCGGCATCCCGGGAGAAGCCGACCATTTGCAGTTTCAGATCGTACTGGTCGGACCAGAACCAAGGCACGTTGGCGTAGGTTCGGGTCTCGCCTGCCAGATTCGCGGCAGCCACCCGCGACTGCTCCATGGCATTGGGCACGGACTCCAGCCGCAACCGTCGGCCAAGAAGGGGATTGGGATGGTTCGTGCAGTCGCCCGCGGCGTAGATGTGCGGATCGGCGGTACGCGTGGTCTCGTCCACGACGATGCCATCGTCGCAGTCGAGCCCGGCCGCTTCGGCGAGTTCGGTATTCGGCACGACGCCGATGCCGACCACCGCGAGGTCGGCAGCCACGGCTTCGCCGTCCGCGCAAACGACGCCGGTCAGCCGTTCGGATCCCGCGAACGACTCTACCCGCCGTCCGGTGCGGATGACGACGCCCTTGTCGGTGTGCAATTCGGTGTAGAAGGCGGACATGGCGGGAGTCGCGACACGCGCAAGGATGCGGTCCTCCATTTCCAGGACCGTGACCCGAAGACCCGCTTCGATGGCGATGGCGGCGACTTCCAGTCCGATGTAGCCGCCGCCGACGATGGCGACCCGCCGGCCGGGCTGAAAGTCCTGCTTGATGGCGTCCGCATCGGCGATGGTGCGCAGGTAGTGGACGCCCGGGAGGGTGCTGCCTGGGCTGTTCAACTTGCGTGGCTTGGCCCCGGTCGCGAGCAGTAGCTTGTCGTAGCCAACCACCCGGCCGTCGTCGCAGGTCGCGGTTTGGGCGTTGGGATCGATCCGCTCGACCCGAACGCCGGTGCGGACGTCGATGTTCTTGTCCTCGTAGAACCGGGACGGGCGCAGGAGCACGCGTTCGAGGCCGTACTCACCGGATAGGTATTGCTTGGACAGCGGTGGTCGCTGGTAGGGGATATGCGGTTCCTCGCCGATGACGACGATCTCGTCGGCGACCTTCTCCTGCCGCAGGCTCGCCGCCGCCTGTCCAGCCGCGTGGCCCCCGCCCACGATCACGATGGTCATGTCGCCCAACCGCTCCCCGATTGATGATCCCGCCGAAGCATTGTACCTGCCCCGTACCCCGCGCTCCGCTCGACAGCATCACGAACGGGCACCCGCCGTTAGACTTTCCTGTCAGGCAGCGGAATCGGAAACGGCGTCACGTTGCTGCCGGAACTGTCGGTGATCTTCGCGATGCCTTCCTTCTCCACCTCGTCGATCCGGATCACGGCGTGCATCGGAATGTAGCTGCGTTGCACGCTCTCGAACTCGGTGCGGAGCTTGTCCTCGCTGGGATCGATCACCATCTGCGACCGCTCGCCGAAGATGTAGTCCTCGATTTCGACGAACCCGTAGAGATCGCTTGGGTAGACGGACCGGGCGTAGACCTCGTAGATCTGGCCGTGGCTGTGGAAGTAGACCCGGTAGATGTGGGTACGGTCCTTGGGCATGAATTCCGTCTTTTGGCGCGCGTCTGCCGATTAATAGGCATAGATCGGCCGATTTCAAGGAAAATGTTCGCGCGGTTATAATCCGCGCACTTGGAAACCGGCCACCGAACCCGTGAAGCTCCACGTCAAGACCCACGGCTGCCAGATGAACGAATACGACTCGGCCCGTATGGCCGATGTCCTGCGCGAGAGTCACGGCGCCGATCTGGTCGACGATCCCGCCGATGCCGATGTCCTGCTGTTGAACACCTGCTCGATCCGCGAGAAGGCGGCCGAAAAGGTATTCAGCCAACTCGGACGCTGGAAAGCGCTGAAGCAGGCCAACCCGGACTTGGTCATCGGCGTCGGCGGCTGCGTGGCAAGCCAGGAGGGCGAGGCGATCACCCACCGGGCACCCCATGTCGACCTGGTGTTCGGCCCGCAGACCCTGCACCGCTTGCCGCAAATGCTCGACGAGACCCGCAGCCGGGGGCGCGCCGTGGTGGATGTGAGCTTTCCCGAGATCGAGAAGTTCGACCGCTTGCCGGAACCGCGCGCCGAAGGTCCGACGGCTTTCGTTTCGGTGATGGAGGGATGCAGCAAGTACTGCACGTTCTGCGTGGTGCCCTACACCCGGGGCGAGGAGGTGTCGCGCCCGGTGGCGGGCGTGATGCGCGAAGTCGTCGGCCTCGCCCACCAGGGCGTGCGCGAAATCAACTTCCTGGGCCAAAACGTCAACGCCTACCGGGGCGAGATCGACGGCGGCGAGGCCGATCTGGCGGAGTTGATCCACTACGCCGCCCGGGTGGACGGCATCGACCGCATCCGCTTCACCACCTCCCACCCCCTGGAGTTCTCGCCAACGCTGATCGAGGCCTACCGCGACGTTCCGGAACTGGTCAGTCATTTGCATCTGCCCGTCCAGTCCGGCTCAGACCGCGTCCTGGCGATGATGAAACGCGGCCACACCGTGCTGGAGTACAAGTCCAAGATCCGCGCCCTGCGCCGGGCGCGGCCGGGCATCAGCCTGTCGTCGGACTTCATCGTGGGCTTTCCCGGGGAGACGGAGCGCGACTTCCAGGCGACCTTGGATCTGGTCGAGGAACTCGACTACGACATCTCCTTCAGCTTCGTCTACAGCGCGCGCCCGGGTACGCCGGCGGCGTCGCTTCCGGACGACACCCCCCTCGAGGTGAAGCAGCGCCGCTTGGGCGTGCTGCAGGCCCAGCTCCGGCGGCAGGCGGCGGCCCATGCCCAGGCCATGGTCGGTACGGAACAGCGGGTGCTCGTCGTCGGCCCGGCCAAGCGTGATCCCGGTGAACTCGCCGGGCGCACGGAGAACAACCGGGTGGTGAACTTCCCGGCGCGGGCCCTGCCCCGGGGCGCTCGCGACACGGAGCTGGTGGGCGAGTTCGCCCGCGTGGAGATCACCGAGGCGCTGCCCAACTCGCTGCGGGGACGATTGACACGTCAACAAAGCGGGCTATGCTTGGGTCCCTAGAAGAACACACTGCACCAACACATTTGACAGACGACTCGTCGCGCGTCGTGGCCCTGACCACGACCGTCAACCTCGAACCTGACGATTCCCGCCGTTTGGCTGCCCTGTGCGGCCCGTTCGACCAGAACCTCAAGCAACTCGAACACCGGCTTGGTATTCGCATCCGCAACCGCGGCAACGCATTCTGGCTCTCCGGGCCGGAACAGCGCGTGCAGGCAGGGGGCGCGCTGTTGTCCAGCCTCTACGTCGAGACGGGGGAGTGCGACGTTCTGGACGCCGATACCGTGCATCTCTTCCTGCAGGAATCCGGTGTCGAAGAGATGCTGGAACCGGGCGTGCAAGACGACGCCGACGAAGTGATCGTCACCACGCGCAAGAAAACCATCAAGCCGCGCGGCGCCAACCAGAAACGCTACGTGCGGTCGATCCGGTCGAACGACCTGAACTTCGGCGTCGGTCCCGCCGGTACCGGCAAGACCTATCTCGCCGTCGGCTGCGCGGTCGAGGCCTTGGAACGTCACGCCGTCGGCCGCATCCTGCTGGTGCGACCTGCGGTCGAAGCCGGCGAGAAGCTCGGCTTTCTGCCAGGCGACCTCGCCCAGAAGATCGACCCCTACCTGCGTCCGCTGTACGACGCGCTCTACGAAATGCTGGGCGTGGACCGGGTCAACACGTACATCGAGCGCAACGTGATCGAGGTCGCCCCGCTCGCATTCATGCGCGGGCGGACGCTGAACAACGCCTTCATCATCTTGGACGAGAGCCAGAACACGACGGTCGAGCAGATGAAAATGTTCCTGACCCGAATCGGCTTCGGCTCGACCGCGGTGGTGACCGGCGACATCACGCAGATCGATCTGCAAAGCGGCCGATCCGGCCTGGTCCACGGCCTGGAGGTACTGCGCGACGTCGAGGGATTGAGTTTCATCCACTTCAGCTCGAAGGACGTCGTGCGCCACCCGCTGGTCAAGCGCATTGTGGACGCCTACGCGCGCGCCGACGCCGCGCCCGCGAAGTCCGTGTCTTCGATGCCGATGGCAGGGGACGGCAACGCGAGATGACCGTCGAAGTCCAGATCGCCTGCGCCGGGTACCCGCCCGCCGCAGGGATTCCAAGCACCGACGAAATTGCCGGCTGGGCCGAGGGCGCCCTCGGGAGCGAAGCACGGACGCTCTGCCTGCGCGTGGTCGACGAAGCCGAAAGCGCCGACCTCAACACCCGCTTCCGCGACCGGGAGCACCCAACCAACGTGCTCGCTTTCCCCGCCAACGAGCCCGGCCTCCTCGGCGACATTGCCATCTGCGCACCGGTGGTAGCGCTCGAGGCACGCCAGCAGGACAAGGTGCTGGCCGACCACTATGCCCATCTGGTCGTCCACGGCGTCCTCCACCTGCTTGGTCTGGACCACGACACGTCCGGCAACGCGGCCGTCATGGAAGCCCGGGAAGCTCGCGTGCTGGAGCGCTTCGGGGTTGCCGATCCCTACGGAGGAGAGACATGAGCGAAGGCGAGTCGCCGAAGCAATCGTCGGCTGGCGAACGCCGGTCGGGCTATGGCGCCCTGGCGAGGAAGGAACCGCGCAAGACTTGGCGCGAGTGGATCGCCGACCGCTTCCCCTTCGAACCCACGGACCGACCCGAGCTGCTCGAGATGCTCAAGGACGCGAGCGAGCGGCGGTTGTTCGACACGGAAGCGCTGAACATCATCCACGGCGCGCTGGCGGTCTCCGACATGCACGCCCGCGACATCATGATCCCGCGCTCCCAGGTGGTCACGGTCGCGGTCGACAGCGGGATCGACGATTTCCTGCCGACGGTGATCGAGTCCAAGCACTCCCGTTTCCCCGTCATCGGCGACGACATGGACGACCTCAAAGGCATCCTGCACGCCAAGGACATGCTGCCGCTGCTGCTCCAGGACGACTGCGCCGACTTCGACATCAAGGACTACATCCGCCGCACCATCGTGGTGCCGGAGAGCAAACGCTTGAGCGACCTCCTGGAGGAATTCCGCGAGACGCGCAACCACATGGCCCTGGTCATCGACGAGTACGGCAGCGTGGCCGGCGTCGTGACCATCGAGGACGTGCTCGAGCAGATCGTCGGCGACATCGAGGACGAGCACGACATCGACGACGACAGCTACATCAACAAGCTCGACGGGCACAGCTACACGGTCAAGGCGATCACGCCCATCGAGGATTTCAACGAGTATTTCGACACCGATTTCGCAGGCGGGGATCTGGACACCATCGGCGGGATCGTGGTCAAGGAATTCGGCTATCTTCCGCAGCGTGAAGAGACCATCGACCTGGCGCCCTTCCACGTCCGCATATTGAATGCCGACAGCCGGCGGGTCCGCCTCCTGCACTTGACCCGGGCGTAGGCATCCGCAGCCCATGACCCGTTGGACGCGGCCTTCGTCCTCCAGGACGAGGGGTGTCCATTGGTCCTTCGTCGCCCTCGTCGCCGGGGGCCTCTTGCCCCTGTCCCTGGCGCCGCTGGGCCTCTGGCCGCTGCTCTTGGTCTCGGCCGGAGTCCTGTTCTGGCTGCTGCGCCGCGAGCCATCGGGCAAGAGCGCGTTCTGGCACGGTTGGCTGTACGGCGTCGGCAAGTACGGCGCGGGTGCGTCCTGGGTCTACGTCAGCATCCATGTCTATGGCGGGACCCCGCCGTGGCTCGCCGTATTGCTGGTGGCGGGATTCGTTGCGTTCATGGCGGTCTTCAACGGCCTGTTGGGATGGGCTTTCCACGCGCTCGCCCGATGGCGCGACGGCGACGTGGCAACCGCACTCACCTTCAGCGTGCTCTGGACGGCGCTCGAGTGGCTGCTCACCTGGTTTCTGACGGGCTTTCCCTGGCTGTTCGCCGGCTACGCCTTGATCGACACGCCGCTGGCCGGCCTAGCCCCGGTGGGCGGCGTGCTGCTGGTGTCGTTCGCGGGCGTCCTGACCGCGACATTCCTGGTCGCCGCCCCGAGGCGAATCCGCGTGCTGGCGGCGCCCTTGGCGATCTGGCTCGGTGCCTGGGGACTGCAAACGGTCGCTTGGACGGAGCGTGGCGAGACGCGCACCGTCGCCCTGGTCCAGGGCAACATTCCCCAGGCCGTCAAGTGGACGCCCGATGGGCTCGAACTGTCCAAGACCCGCTATCGCGAACTCACCGACCGCGCACAGGACCGGGACATCGTAGTCTGGCCCGAGGGCGCCATTCCCGGGTACCTTCGTCGCCACGCCGACTTCATCGAAGCGCAGCGCGGCCGGATCGGCGACATCGTCGCCGGTGTCTTCGTCGCGCAAGGGAAGGTGGCCACCGAAGGCTTCGACTACTACAACGCCGCCATGTCCACCAGCGGCGGTATCTTCCGCAAACGGCACTTGGTGCCGTTCGGCGACTACGTGCCCTTCGAATCCTTGCTGCGCGGCACCCTCGCGTTCTTCGACCTGCCCATGTCCGGTACGTCGGCCGGCGCGCCGGAGCAGCCGGCCTTGCGCGCCGCGGGTATCGATCTCGCCATGGCGATCTGCTGGGACATCGCCTACCCGGCAACCGTGGCCAAGGACGCCCGTGCGGCGGCGGCGTTGGTCACCATCAGCAACGACACCTGGTTCGGGGCATCCATCGGTCCGAGCCAGCACTTTCAGATCGCCAGGATGCGCGCCGTGGAGAACGGCAAATACCTGCTCCGCTCAACCAACGACGGCATAACGGCCATCGTCGACGAACGGGGGGAGGTGGTGGACCGCCTGCCACGCTTCGAGACGGGCGTGCTCACCGGCACCATCCACGCAGCCACCGGCGCGACGCCCTACGGTCGATTGCGGAACTGGCCGGTATTGATGCTGCTGGCGCTGTGCCTTTCGGGCGTCGCGACGATCCGGCGCGCCTGAACGGCGCGACGTTTAATTCCGCGCCAACTTCGATTAACGTGGCGCACCCTTTTCTGGACTTCTGGACTTCTGGACTTCCGGACGCTCGGACGCAAGCAAGACCGATGAGCAGCGAACGCTACGATCCACAGGCGGTGGAGACGAAATGGCAGGCGGAGTGGGAACGCCGCGGCACGAACGCGTGGAGCGAGGCGGATCTGCGCACGGCCAAGGATCCCTACTACAACCTGATGATGTTCCCCTATCCCTCCGCGGAGGGGCTGCACATCGGGAATCTCTATGCCTACACGGGGGTCGACGTGAACGGCCGCTTTTGGCGGCTCATGGGCAAGGACGTGTTCGAGCCCATGGGGTTCGACGCGTTCGGCATTCACTCGGAGAACTACGCCCTCAAGGTGGGCAAGAATCCCAACGATCTCATCCCACAGAACGTCGCCAATTTCACCCGGATGCTGAAGCGCTTCGGCGGCATGTTCGACTGGAACCACACGCTCAACTCGACGGCCCCGGACTACTACAAATGGACCCAGTGGATATTCCTGAAGCTCCTGGCCGGCGGCCTGGTGGAACGGCGCGAAGCCCCGGTCAACTGGTGCCCGTCCTGCAAGACGGTACTCGCCAACGAGCAAGTCATCCAAGGCCTGTGCGAGCGTTGCGACGCGGCGGTCGAGCAGCGCGAACTGCCCCAGTGGTTCTTCAAGATCACCGACTACGCGGGGCGCCTGCTGGACAACCTGGAGTTCATCAAGTGGTCCGAACGGACCAAGAAGGCCCAAGCGAACTGGATCGGGCGCAGCGAGGGTGCCGAAGTGGACTTCGCCGTCCTCGGCAGCGAGGACGCCATCCGCGTCTTCACCACCCGCCCCGATACCCTGTTCGGCGCCACCTACATGGTGCTCGCGCCGGAGCATCCGCTGGTGCCTGCGTTGACCGCGCCCGAACAGCGCGCGGCGGTGGACGCCTATCGGGACCGGGTCGCGAAGCAGGATCTGGTGGAGCGGCAGAAGATCGACAAGGACAAGAGCGGGGTCTTCTCCGGCGGGTTCTGCGTCAACCCGGTCAACCGTGCCGAAATTCCGGTCTGGATTGCCGACTACGTGTTGATGGGCTACGGCACCGGCGCGATCATGGCGGTGCCCGGCCATGACACCAGGGACTTCGAGTTCGCCGAGACCTTCGACCTGCCTATCGTCCGGGTCATCGCCGGCCCCGGCGAGAATGCCGAGACGCCCCTCGCCGAAGCCTTCGCCGGGGACGGCACGCTGGTCAACTCCGGCGACTTCGACGGCTTGTCCGTGGCCGATGGCAAACGCGCCATCGTCGAGGATCTCGCCCGACGTGGTTTGGGGGAACCCCAGGTGAACTACCGTCTCCACGACTGGTGCGTTTCCCGCCAGCGCTACTGGGGCCCGCCGATTCCGATCATCCACTGCGACGTTTGCGGCCCGGTCCCGGTCCCGGAGAACGAGTTGCCCGTTGTGCTTCCCTATCTCGAAGACTTCCAACCCGACGATTCGGGCATCAGCCCCTTGGCGCGCGCCACCGACTGGTTCGAGACGCCATGCCCGAACTGCGGCGCCCCGGCGCACCGGGACACCGACGTCACGGACAACTTCCTGTGCAGCGGCTGGTACTTCCTCCGCTACCCCAGCACCGATCGCGACGACGTGCCCTTCGATGACGAACTGACGCGCCGGTGGCTGCCGGTGGATTCGTACATCGGCGGCAACGAACACGCGGTCCTGCACCTGATGTACGCGCGCTTCCTCACCATGGCGCTGGCGGACCTGAAGGTGCTGGAATTCGATGAGCCGTTCGAGACTTTCCGGACCCACGGATTGCTGATCCGCGACGGTCGCAAGATGTCCAAGAGCCGGGGCAACGTGATCACGCCGGACGAGATCATCGACAAGTTCGGTGCCGACACCATGCGCCTGTACCTGCTGTTCCTAGGACCCTACGAGCAGGGCGCGGACTACCAGAGCCTTGGCATCCAAGGCCCGCAGAGTTTCCTGAACCGGGTCTGGCAGAGCGTGCTCGGGGCGGACGACGGCGACGCGGACGCACAAGTCGAACGCGCCTTGCACCGCACCATCAAGCAAGTGAGCGAACAGGTGCCGGCGTTGCAGTTCAACACCGCCATCGCGGCGATGATGGAGTACTTGAACCAGGTCCGTGCCGGCGGGCGAACCGCGAAACGGGCCGAGGTCGAGCCGCTGGTCGTCATGCTGGCGCCGTTCGCGCCCCACATCGCCGAGGAGCTCTACGCCCGGCTCGGCCACGAGGACGGCCTGTTCGAAACCGCGCGCTGGCCCGCCCACGATCCGTCGAAGACCGTCGAGTCGACCTTGGAGCTTGCCGTGCAGGTCAACGGCAAGGTGCGTGGCCGCATAACGGTCCCCGCCGAGGCTGCCGAGGAAGTGGTGGTCGCCGTGGCCAAGGCGAACGCCAATGTCGCCCGCCACATCGACGGCGCGCAATTGCGCAAGACCATCGTGGTACCCGGCAAGCTGGTCAACCTGGTCGTGGGATGAACCGGATTGCCTCAATCTGCGTGTTGGTCGCCGCCCAGGCGATTGCGGGCTGCGGATTCCAATTGCGTACCTGGGACGTGGCGGTTGCGTTCGAGACAGCGCGTATCGACGCGGCGCGCGGCGTCGACTTGGACCGCGATCTGATCCAGGCGTTGGAATCCGCCGGCGTGCGCTTGGTCGACACGGGCGGCGACGTGGTCGTTCGATTGTCCGACCAGCGCGACGCGTGGCGCAGCGTCTCCGTGACCAGCGGGGCCCGCACCGCCGAATACGAACTGGCGCTTGAGGTCGCGTTCGCCGTCATCGGCGCGGACGGGAATGTCCTGTCCGCCGAACGCGTCCTGCGCAGCGAACGTGTGGCGAGCTTGGACCGCGACAATCTGATCGGCAGCAGCGAAGAACGTGCGCTGTTGGCGGCGGAAGTGCGCGACAATCTCGTGGGACGCATGCTGCGGATTCTGGAGTCGTCTTCGAAAACGGTGGACCGGACCCGTGCAGATCAGGGCTAACCAACTCCCACGGCATTTGGACGCCGGCGATCTCCGGCGTGTCTACCTGGTCAGCGGCGACGAGCAACTGCTGGTGGAGGAAGCCTGCGATGCGATCATCGCCGCGGCCAAGCACAACGGCTTCGACGAGCGAACGGTCTTCGAGGCGGTGACCCGGGCACCCTGGGACGAGTTGTTCGCGGATGCCGGCAACCTGTCGCTGTTCGCGAGCAAGCGCCTGCTCGATATCCGCATCCCCGCCCGGGGACTCGACCGGGTCGGTTCCGATGCCATTCGGGGGTACCTGCAGGCGCCGATTCCGGACACGCTGGTCCTCTGCCGGGCCGCAGGGCTCGAGTGGCGGCAGCGCAACAGCGCCTGGTACAAGGCCATCGACAAGGCCGGTGCCGTGGTCCCCATCTGGCCGATTCCGATCCGGGAGCTGCCGCGGTGGCTCGACCAACGCTGTCGGCAGGCGGGCTTGAGCCTCGAGGGCGATGCTCTGGATGCCTTCGCCGAACGCGTCGAAGGCAATCTGCTCGCCGCCCGCCAGGAGATCCAGAAGCTCAAGCTGCTGAAGCCCGAAGGCCGGATCAGCATCGACGACATCGCGAACGCCGTCGGCGACGCCGCGCACTTCGACACCTTCGAATTGATCGACGCCGCCTTCGCTGGCCGAGGCGCGCGCGCCCACCGGATGCTCAATACGCTGCGCCAGGAAGGCGTGGCCGTGTTCATGATCATCGGCGCGCTGGTCAACCAACTCCAGCGTGCACGGGAACTCGCGGCTGGCGGCCATCCGCGCGTCGCCCGCAACCGCCAACAGACGCTCGCCGCGGCGGTTCGCCGCTTGGGTGCGGCCGGCATCGACGAACTCGTCAAGGAGTGCGCGCTCCTCGACCTCCAGGCGAAAGGCATGCTGCGTGGCGACGCCTGGCAGTCGCTCGAACGCATCTTGCTGAGCATCGCCGGCATCGCCCAATCGACACTGTCCCGGGAAGCGGACTGGCTGCGCGTCTGAG